>JAZKEE010000213.1:17471-34126 GCA_040387235.1 Pseudomonadota bacterium | reverse complement strand
ACGCGCACGCCGACGGTGAAGCTTTGCAGGTAGCGCTCGCCCGACTGCTCACGCCCGCGCGTGGCGGCCACGGTCAGTTCGGGGTTGGCGCGGGTCTGCACGGCAGCCAGGTCGGCGGCGCGGCGCGCCACCTCGGCCTGGTCCAGCCAGTCGGCCACAGCCGGGTGGTCGGCGGGCAGGCCGGCCGCAGGCAGGGCCTCGGCCTCGGCGCCATCGACCGGCGCCACCTTGCCGCCCCATGCTGCCAGGGCCGCCAGCGCCACATCGCGCGCCCCCGTGGCTTCGGCCACGGCTGCGTCGGCCTGGGCCACGGCGCCGTCGGCCTGGGTCTGGTCGGCACGCGACATGTCGCCGGCGTGGAAGCGCCGGGCCACGTCGGCCGCCAGGCGCTGGGCGTTCTGCAGCCGGTCCTGGGCCAGGCCCATTTCCGCCTGCGCACGCTGCAGGGCCCACCAGGCCTCGCGCACAGTGGCGGCCAATTGCAGCTGCGCGGCCAGGCGGCGGCTTTCCACGGCCTTGATCTCGGCATCCCCGAGTGCGGCCTTGCGTGCGCGCTCGCCGGGCAGCCACAGCGGCAGGGCCACGCCCACCTCCACTTCGCGGTTGCCCTGGTTGCTGCCGGGGCGGTCGGTCTTGGTGGACAGCTCCAGTGCGGCGGGCTCGGCCGTAAAGGACGATGCGCCGCTGCGCGCGGCCTGCGCCGATTCGCGCCGCAGCGCGGCCGACTGCGCCTCGGGCTGGCGCTCCCAGGCACTGTCGAACAAGGCCTTGAGCGTGAGCGGCGGCGGTGCCGGCGGCGATTGGGCCAGCGCGGCACTGCCGGCCAGCGCCCACGCCAGGGCCACGGCGGCCATGCGCAGCCGTGGGGTGTGGTTGGTTCTTCTCGTTCGTTGCATTCGATTCCTCTGCGGTGGCCAGGGGCCACGGGGTTGAAATCGGCAAGGCACGATGCCCGGCGCGCACGCGCACACCGCTGCTGCCCGCCAGGGCAGCGTGGAATCGTCAGGAAAGGGCTACCCGGTGCCCGCCTCGCCGCTCAGGCGAGGACGGACCAATTGGGGCGTTCGGGGCGGGAGAGGGGTGGATGCACCCAGGCCGGCGCCACCTGGGACGCAGGGCGGCCCACCGAGACCACGATGGCCTGGGCGCTGGCGCTCAGCGCCATGCCGCTGCCCGCGCCATGGCAGGCATGGCAGTCCATGTCGGCCGCGCCGGCGGTGGCCGGGGCCTTGTGGTCGGGCGTTTCGCTGGGCTGGGTTGGCTCAGCCGATGCATCGGCCTGGTGCTCGTGCACATGGTGGCCAAAGTGCGATGCCTGCGGCGCTGCCTCGTGCCCGCAGTACGGCGATGCCGCGGCCCAGATGGACTGGAGCGGCATGAACAGCAGCAGGAAGGCGAGGAGCAGGCGGCGCATGGTGTGCGCGCATTCTAGTGACAAGATGGCGCGGCGCAGCATGCGCAAGCGCGCATGTCCCCATGCGCCCAAGGACATGGCAACGGGAGATGACCGAATCGTCATCTGCGCATCATCCTGCCGCCACGAGAAACTGCGGCGTGCCATCGCCGGCGCGCACCTCGGAGCACTCCACACCCCACACGCGTGCAATGGCCGCGGCATCCACCGTCTCGCCCGTCGGCCCTACGTCACAGCGCCCTGCACCCATCAGCACCGTGTCGTGCGCATAGCGCAGCGCCAGGTTCAGGTCGTGCAGCACGGCCACCACGCCGATGCCCTGCTCCACCGCCCAGCGGCGCACCAGGGCCATGGCCTGGTGCTGGTGCGCCAGGTCGAGCGCGGCCGTGGGTTCGTCCAGCAGCAGCCAGCGCGTGGCGCCGTCGGGCCGCGGCTCCCAGATCTGGGCCAGCGCACGGGCCAGGTGGGCGCGTGCACGCTCGCCGCCCGAGAGGGTGTTGACGCCCCGGTGCGCCAGGTGGGCCACGCCGGTGGCTTCCATGGCATCGTGGGCAATGCGCGCCTCCTGCCGGCTGGGCGACTGGCGGTGGGGAAAGCGCCCCAGCTCCACCACCTCCTGCACCGTGAAGTCGAAGGCGACGGCCGTCTCCTGCGGCAGCACGGCACGCAGGCGCGCGAGTTGCGGCGCGGCAATGGCCGAGAGCGCCCGGCCCCCCAGGCTCACCGAGCCCGAGCGCGGCGCGCGCTGGCCCGAGAGCATGGACAGCAGCGTGGACTTGCCCGCCCCATTGGGCCCGAGAATGGCGGTGAAGCGGCCAGGCGCCAGGCGTGCATGCACGGTGGCCAGCAGCGGTCGCCCGGGCAGGCCCACCCCCAGTCGATCGCACACCAGCGGATCGCCGGGATGGAAGGGACCCGCGCTCACACCTTGCTCCGGAACTGGCGCAGCATGGCCAGGAACAAGGGCACGCCGATGAAGGCGGTGAGCACGCCGAGCGGCAGCTCGGCCGGCTTGACAATGGTGCGCGCCACCACGTCGGCCGCCAGAACCAGCGTGGCACCCAGCAGGGCCGAGCACGGCAGCACCACGCGGTGGTCCGGCCCGGCCACCAGGCGCACCCAGTGCGGCGCCACCAGGCCGATGAAACCGATGATGCCGGTGGCAGCGGTTACGGCACCCACCGCCAGCGCCGTCACCAGCACGGCCAGGCGCTTGGTGCGCTCTACCGGCACACCGAGCAGCGCGGCCTGCGCCTCGCCCAGGGCAATGGCATTGAGCGGGCGCGCCAGCGCCAGGCCCAGGCCGCAGGCCACCGCGACCACGCTGCCCACCAGGGCCACAGCGCTCCAGCGCGCCCCGCCCAGGCTGCCCAGCAGCCACATCTGGATGTTGCGCAACTGCTCGTCGGTGGAGATGAAATTGAGGTAGCCGATCCCTGCCAACGCCAGCGCATTGACGGCCACGCCGGCCAGCAGCATCAGCCCCATGCGCGTGCCGCCATCGGCCTGCGCCAGGCCGTAGATGAGCGCGGTGACCAGGAGGCCGCCGCCAAAAGCCATGAGCACCAGGGTCCAACTGCCCAGGGTGCGCGGCAGGTCGGGCAGGAAGTGCATGCCCAGCACGATGGCCAGGGCCGCCGCCAGCGCGGCACCGCTGCTCACGCCGATGAGGCCGGGGTCGGCCAGCGGGTTGCGGAACAGCCCCTGCATCAGCGCACCGGCCAGGCCCAGTCCCGCGCCGGCGGCCACGCCCATCAGCAGGCGCGGCAGGCGGATGTTGACGAACACCAGGTACTCGGGCGCATGCTCGGGCGCGGGCACGGCACCCACGGCCTGCAGCAGCACCTGCCACAGCTGGGCCGGTGCGATGGCGTAGGCGCCCTGCGTGCTGCCCCAAACAAAGGCCAGCACCACCAGGGCCAGGCCCAGGGCCAGCGCGGTGCGCGGGAACAGGCGCCCCGGGGTGCGCCGCACCAGGGGCTGCACGGCTGCCAACCCGCTCACGCGGTGATCGCCTGCATGCGCGCCTGGATCTCCCGCACGGTACCAGGCAGGCGAGGCCCAAAGCCGAGCAGTTGGCTGGCCTCCATCATCACCAGGGCCTTGCGGCGGAATGCCGGAGTCAAGGCCAGTTCCGGCCGCTGCCAGAAGGCCGCCTCGCCGCCCAGCGCCTCGATACCCTGCGTGCTGTTGAGCAGCACCTCGGGCGCGGCGCTGGCCATGGCTTCGGCCGTGAGCGGCCGGTAGCCAGCGAACTGGGTGATGGCGTTGGTGCCGCCTGCAAAGCGGATCAGCGCATCGGCTGCGGTACCGGTGCCGGCCACCATGGGGCTGCCGCTGTGCGAAAGAATGAAGATCGCGCGCGGGCGCAGCGCGGCCGCGGCCACGCTCTTTTGCACCGCCGCCCACTGGGCGTCGAGATCGGCCTGCAGGGCTGCTGCCTCGCGCTCGCGGCCCGCCACACGGCCCACGGCAGCCACCTTGCGCTGCACCTCGTCCCAGGTGTGGTCGGCCTTGACCAGTTCCACGCGCACACCGGCGCTGCGCACCTGGTCCAGCACCACGGGTGGCCCCGCCTCGGTGGTGCCCACCACGGCATCGGGCCTGAGGGACAGCAGCCCCTCCGCCGAGAGCTGGCGCATGTAGCCGACCTTGGCGGTCTTGAGCGCGGCCTCGGGGAACAGGCTGGTGGTGTCGGTGCCCACCAGTTGCGCCTGTGCGCCCAGCAGGTAGACCACCTCGGTCAGCGCGCCGCCCAGGGAGACGATGCGCGCAGCACCCGCCGCATGGGCCCGGCCCAGCGCGAAGGACAGGGGCAATGCCGCGGCACCGCGCAGCAGATGGCGGCGCTCGATCAAACCGGTATCACGCGGCATGGGCCAGCTCCTGCAGCCGCGGCAGGCATGCCGCCAGATCGCGCCAGCCCTGCAGCTCGGGCGTGCCGGGCTTGCGCGCACCAAAGAACATGGCCATCAGCTCGCCCGCATGGTCGAAGGCCTCCACCGAGGTCACCACGCCGTCGGCCGTGGGCTTTTCCACCAGCCACACGCTGGCCACCATGTCGGTGCGCAGGTGCAGGTTGAAGCCGGGGTCAAGCACATTGATCCACTGCGCACCGCCAGGCGTGTCGAGCGGCTTGATGTTGGCCACGGGGCCGGTGTGGATCTGGATGCAGCCGCCGCTGCCCACGAAGACCATGATGGGCAGGCCGCCTGCGGCTGCCTCCTGCAGCACCGCGGTGACGGATTCCTTCGCCAGGCGCCAGGCGAACTGCCCTTCCACCAGGCGAAAGCCCTGCTGGCGCTCCACGCCGAACTTCCTGGTCAGGCCGAAGAACTCGTGCGTGTCCTGCATCGCGGCCCAGCCTGCGCGCAGGCCGGCGGCGTCGATCTCGGCATCGGGCCTCGGCACCTCGGCCGGCGGCGCGGCACCGAACACATAGCCCGCGCTCGGCTGGGCAAAGCGTTGCACCACGGCATCGAGCGCGGCCAGGTCGGTGGCCTCGCGCACGAAGACCTTGTGCACAGCACGCCCGTGGGCGTTGTAGAACTGCAGGCTGCGCTGGGGCGGGCGTGCCGGGTCGGCGGCGGCCTCGGTCACCGCAAAGCCCGCATGCCACTGTGCGAAGAACAGGCGCAGGTCGATGTCCTCACTCAAGGCGATGCCCACCGGCCCCGTGGCCGAGATGTTCATGTAGACGCCGGTCTTCTCGTGCACCACGCCCTCGTTGCGCGTGAGTGCCATCAGCGGGCCACAGGCTTCCAGCGACTGCAGCAGCTGCAGCCACGAGCCCTGCAGCGGCACGGCCTTGAGCGGATGTTCGTGCTCGCCCGCATGCGCGGCGATGGCCGCGCCTTCGGACAGGCCCAGGGCTTCGGCCGCATCCTTGGCGCGCTTGCCCGTGGCCCGCACGGCCGCGAACTGCTCGCGGATGGCGGGCGCCGTCTGCAGGTGCATGCCGTTCGGGTCGGCATTGTTCGTCATCAGTACATCGCTCATTGCACGGTCTCCGGTGCGGTCAGCCACAGCGCGCGGCGCTGCTCGGCGGCCGACAGGGCGGCGCTGGCGGCATCGGCCCCCTGCCCTGCACTGTGCTGGGCCCAGCGGCCCTTCAGGCTCCAGACCACGGTGCGAAAGTGCGGCGTGAAGCCCTCGGCGTCGGCCAGCATCTGCAGGTTGGCGGTGATCTTGCGGCCCATCGCATCGCGGTGGCTGTCGCAGCAGGCCTGCACGTAGCCCGTCATCAGGGCCAGGGTGCCGGCCAGCAGCGCCTCGGCGCAGGGCAGGCTGTATTCCTCGTCGCAGTGGGCGCCGGAGGCCGGGGTATCAGGCGTGTCGTTGGCGTGGCTCATGGTCTGTCTCCTTCCGCGATGGGTTTGAGAAAATGGCTCAGAAATCCGCCACCAGCGAGACGCGCACGGCGCGGCCCGGCTGGCTGTAGGCGTCGATGAAGCTGGCGTTGGCGGCCAGGCCGCGCACGTCGGCCCAGCGCCAGTGCTTCTTGTCGGTCAGGTTGTAGATGCCGGCGTTCAGGCGCAGGTTCTTGCGGATGCGCCACTGGCCCGACAGATCGAGCACCGTGTACGAGGGCGTGAGGTACTGCGTGCTGCCCGTGGCCAGGGTCACGTCCTCGGCCTTCTTGGCGGCGGCGTGCGTCAGGTCCAGGCGGGCCATCCATGCGCTGGTGTCGTAGCGCAGGCCGGCCGTCAGGCGCTGCGGGTCCACGGTGTTGACCGGCTTGCCGGTGGCAGTGTCGCGGCCGCGCGTCTGGCCGTAGGCGAACGGCGTGCTCAGTTGGCCGCCGGCGATGCTGCCCCAGCGCACGTCGCCCTTGACCTCGAAGCCATTGAGCTTGACGCGGCCGATGTTGACCGACTGGAACACCAGCGGGTTGCCCGGCGCGCCCGTTCCGCCCACCTGGCGCAGGTCTTCGATGAAGTCCTTGTAGCGGCCGGTGAAGGCTGCTGCCTCGATGGACAGCGCATCCATGCGGCCGCGCACGCCCAGCTCGAAGTTCTGGCTTTTTTCGGGCTTGAGGTCGCCGTTGGGCACCGTCTTGTAGTTGCTGACCGGGTTCTCGAAGAAGGCGTTGACCTGGCCGGCATTGGGCGCCCGGAAGCCCGCAGCGTAGTTGCCGAACACGCTCCAGGCATCGGTGGCGCGGTACAGCACGCCGAGCTTGGGCGAGGTGGCATTGCCCGACAGCGAGACCGCCTGCGCGCCGAAGCCGCTCTGATCGGCCTTGATGCGGAAGGTGTCGAAGCGCACGCCGGGCGTTACGCTCCAGGGGCCGCTCATGATCTCGTCCTGCAGGTACAGGGCGGTGCTGGTCTCGTTGGTGTCGGGAAAGCGCTTGAGCGGGAAGGTCTCGCCCACGGGCGGCGTCACGCCGTCCTGCAGGTTGGTGACCTTGGCGGACGAATGGTCGAGGCCATAGGTGATCTTCTGCACCCAGTTGCCCCCCGTGCGCAGCACCTTGGTGCCCTGTACGTTGGCCTGCCAGCTGCGCTCGTCGTAGGTCACGTCGCGCACCCGGTCGGCCGCAGTGCTGCGGTCCTCGAAGGCGTATTCGCGCGAATGCGCGTCCTGAAAGCTCAGCGCGGCCTTCACGTCGTCGGCAAAGCCGGCGTTCAGGCGCCAGTTTCCTTCCCACGTGGCACGCGTGCGCTGCATGTCGGTGGAGGAGTTGGACGACAGCGTGGAGGTGGCCACCAGCGGCGGCTTGGAGCGCGCGGTGAGCAGCTCGTAGTCGGAGGTCTTGTCCACATGCTCCAACGTGAACACATGGCGCTGGCCGCCGCCGGGGGTGAGCACCACCTTGCCCATCAGCGCGCCGCCCTGGTCTTTTTGCGGGTTGGGCAGGGTACGGTCGGCGTTGGCCGCAGCGTTGGTGCCCATGCTGTCGAGCTCGCGCGCGCGGTTCACGCTGCCGGCCACCAGCCACTGCACCGCGTCGTTGACCCGGCCTGCCACTGTGGCGCCCAGGCGCTTGCCATGGTCGTCGCCGTCGTAGCCCGCGCTCACCTGGCCGCCCAGGGTCTTGCCGTCCTTGAGGAAGTTCTCGGGGTCCACGGTGATGAAGTTCACCAGGCCGGCCATGCCGTCCGAGCCGTACAGGGCCGATGTGGCGCCGCGCACCACCTCGATGCGCTGCAGCAGGCCCATGTCCAGGTAATCGCGGCCGAAGGCGTTGGCGCTGAACACATAGCTGCGCGGCAGGCGGATGCCGTCCACCATCATCAGCACGCGGTTGCCGTCCAGGCCGCGGATGTTGAAGCCCGCGTTCTGCTCGCGGCCCGTGGAGCCGCTGGCCAGCGAGAAGCGCGCGGGCGAGCGCGTGACCGACACGTTGGGCAGCTCGCGCACCGCATCGCGGATGTCGCGCACCTGGCCTTCTTCGAGCATGCGGGCATTGATCACGTCGATGCTCATAGGCAGCTCGTCGGGGTTCTGCTCGCTGCGCGAGCCGCTGATCACCACCTCCTTGAGCGCGGGACCTGCCGCCACGAGCTGCGCGTCGGCCGTGGCCTGCGCATGGGCACCAGTGAAGGAGGCACATGCCAGCGCGGCCAGCAAGGCCAGCGGACGGAGTGCGAAACGGGGGGATTGGTCGATTGGACGCGCCACGGCAGGAAACCCTTTTTCTCTGAGACGGATGTGGAAACAGAGCTGGCTTCGGACGCCGGGAGCCCTTTGAACGGGCTGGCAATGGCTGGCTATTGCATGATTATATGAGAATAGTTATCAATACACATTGAATTCGGCATTTGCCCGGCGAACGACAGGTGCGCTCCTGCGCGCCACCATCGGGAATCCAAAAGCAGAAACGGGAGCCCGAAGGCTCCCGTTCATTCATCACAGCGCAATGGACACGAGCTTTATGCAGCCACGGCCTCCGGCACCGCTTCCGCCGTGGCCTTGGCCACCACCGGCATGCGGATCAGGTGGTCGAAGGCGCTGAGTGCGGCCTTGGAGCCATCGCCAGCTGCAATCACGATCTGCTTGAACGGCACCGTGGTGCAGTCGCCTGCGGCGAACACGCCAGGCAGGTTGGTGCGGCCATGCGAGTCGACGATGACCTCGCCGAACTTGGACAGCTCCACCGTGCCCTTGAGCCATTCGGTGTTGGGCACCAGGCCGATCTGCACGAACACGCCCTCCAGCGGCACCAGGTGCTCCTCGTTCGTGGCGCGGTCCTTGTACTTCAAGCCGTTGACCTTGCCATCGGCACCGGTGATCTCGGTGGTCTGCGCGTTGACGTGGATGCTCACGTTGGGCAGGCTCTTGAGCTTGTTGACCAGCACGGCATCGGCCTTGAGCTGGTCGGCGAACTCGACCAGCGTGACATGGGCCACCAGGCCGGCCAGGTCGATGGCGGCCTCGACACCCGAGTTGCCGCCGCCGATCACGGCCGTGCGCTTGCCCTTGAACAGCGGGCCGTCGCAGTGCGGGCAGTAGGCCACGCCCTTGTTCTTGTACTCAGCCTCGCCGGGCACGTTGACGTTGCGCCAGCGCGCGCCGGTGGACAGGATCACCGTCTTGGAATGCAGCGTGGCGCCATTGGCCAGTTGCACGCCGATCAGGCCGCCGGGCTCACTGGCGGGGATCAGCTTGTCGGCACGCTGCAGGTTCATGATGTCCACATCGTAGGCACGGGTGTGGGCTTCCAGCGCGGCGGCGAACTTGGGACCGTCGGTCTCCAGCACCGAGATGTAGTTCTCGATGGCCAGCGTATCGTTCACCTGGCCGCCGAAGCGCTCGGCCGCCACACCGGTGCGGATGCCCTTGCGGGCGGCGTACACCGCGGCTGCGGCGCCGGCAGGGCCGCCGCCGACGATCAGCACGTCGTACGGCGCCTTGGCCGACAGCTTGGCCGCGTCGCGGGCGGCAGCGCCGGTGTCGAGCTTGGCGATGATCTCCTCGACCGACATGCGGCCCGATGCGAAGACCTTGCCGTTCATGAACACCATGGGCACCGCCATGATTTCGCGGTCGGCCACTTCCTGCTGGAAGGCGCCGCCCTCGACCACGGTAGTCTTGATCTTGGGGTTGAAGATGGACATGAGCGACAACGCCTGCACCACGTCGGGGCAGTTGTGGCAGGTCAGGCTCATGTAGACGTCGAACTCGAAGTCGCCGTCGAGCGCGGCGATCTGCTCGATCACCTCGGGCTCGACCTTGGGCGGGTGGCCGCCGGTCCAGAGCAGGGCCAGCACCAGCGAGGTGAACTCATGGCCCAGGGGCAGGCCGGCAAAGCGCAGCGAATTCGCGCTGCCCACGCGCTGCAGGCTGAAGGAGGGCCTGCGTGCATCCTGGCCGTCGGTGCGCAGGCTGATCTTGTCGCTGCGCAGGGATTGGATGGTGGTCAACAGCTCCAGCATCTCGCGCGAGGTCTGGCTGTCGTCCAGGGAGGCCACCAGTTCGAACGGCTGCGTCACGCGCTCCAGGTAGGCGGCAAGCTGGGTCTTGAGTTGGTCGTCGAGCATGGTGGTGTCCTTTCGAGTTCTGGCTTGTAGGGTGGGGGCCAAGGCGGCTTGTGGCAAGCCTTGCTCCGCAACAGAGCGTAAAAATGGGCGAAAAAAAGCCGGACGGCATGGCGCACGCGCGCCATGACGCTGTCCGGCTGGGGAGCGGCCCGAAGGCCGCTCTGCCGATGCAATCAGCCGATCAGATCTTGCCAACCAGGTCCAGCGAAGGAGCCAGGGTCTTGGCGCCGTCGTTCCACTTGGCGGGGCACACTTCACCGGGGTGGGCGGCGGTGTACTGGGCAGCCTTGAGCTTGCGCACGGTTTCCTTGACGTCGCGGGCGATTTCGTTGGAATGCACTTCAGCCGTCTTGATGATGCCATCGGGGTTGATCACGAAGGTGCCGCGCAGTGCCAGGCCTTCTTCAGCGATGTGCACGCCGAAGGCGTTGGTCAGCTGGTGCGTCGGGTCGCCGACCAGGGGGAACTTGGCCTTGCCCACGGCGGGCGAGGTTTCGTGCCAGACCTTGTGCGAGAAATGCGTGTCGGTGGTGACGATGTAGACCTCGGTGCCAGCCTTCTGGAACTCGGGGTAGTTGTCGGCAGCGTCTTCGATTTCGGTGGGGCAGTTGAAGGTGAAGGCGGCAGGCATGAAGATCAGCACGGACCACTTGCCCTTCAGATCGGCTTCGGTCAGGTCGATGAACTCGCCCTTGCCATTGCGGTTGACGAAAGCGGTGGTCTTGAAGGGCTGAACTTGGGTGTTGATCAGGGACATTGCTGTTTCCTTGTGGTTGGTTGACTGAACAGGACTGAAGTCTAGGCCTTCGGAGGCCATCAATCCAATTAATTGATTTGATTGAATCAATTGTCTATAACTATACAAAAATCCGGATCCGTGTCTGTTGCGGGTTGAAAGCGGCTGTTTCACGCAGACACGGGCCCACCCGTCACTGTGGACCCGTTGTGTGAAACCCTGGAGAAACCCGCGTGCGGGCATGGGGCGACCAACGAACGCGAACACAACTCAGCATCACACGCAGCCAATGCGAAGGTACGGGGGCTTGCCTTGCGTGCGGCGCCCACGCTCACGACAATCAGCGGCGAACCACATAACAAGGAGGTCTCCCCATGCAAGGCGACGCACAGGTCATCGGCCATCTGCAGGCCCAGCTCAAGAACGAGCTCACCGCCATCAACCAGTACTTCCTGCACTACCGCATGCTCAAGCACTGGGGCTTCGACAAGCTGGCCAAGAAGGAGTACGCCGAGTCCATCGGCGAGATGAAGCACGCCGACGTGCTCATGGACCGCATCTTCATGCTCGACGGCCTGCCCAATCTGCAGGACCTGGCCAAGCTGCAGGTCGGCGAAGACGTGCCGGAGATCCTGGCCTGTGACCTGAGCTCCGAAAAAGGCGCCCAGGCCACCATCAAGGACGGCATCGCCCACTGCGAGACCGTGCGCGACTACGTCTCGCGCGACATCCTGCAAAAGATCCTGGACGACACCGAGGAGCACATCGACTTCCTGGAAACCCAGATCGAGCTGATCGCCAAGGTCGGCCTGCAGAACTACCTGCAGTCCCAGATGAGCGAAGAAGACTGAACACCGCTACCGCCAGGAACGCGAGTCGCCCCACGAAGCCAGAGCAGACTCCCCAAGAAAAAGACTGACCAGCAGCAGGACAACCAGAATCACCCCACACCTTCCAAAACGGGCCTCGGCCCGTTTTTTTATGCCCGCGGGCCCACGCCAGGTCCCGCTGCCCGGGCGAATGTTGTTGCAAACGCACACACATTGAAAATAGCAATGGGAACCGTTCTCATTTAATTAGACTACGGGGCTCAGCCAGCAGCCGCCGTACTGTGCGCCCGCCATCGGCGCGCACATCTCCCCCACTCCCTGCAAGCCAACCATGAATTCCGGGATGCGTCCGCATCCTGCGCCGCGCCTGCGCGCGGCTATTTCATCTTCTGACGCACGGGAGCACCGGCCCACCATGAAAGCCACCCAACCCGCCTGGCGCTACCGCCTGGCCATCACCTCGCGCGCCCTGGCCGCCATGGCAGGCGGCTATGCGCTGGCCGCCGCCTTCAGCGCCGCACTGTCGCTCTGCCTGGCCCTGGTCATGCCGCGCGTGGAGGCTGTGCTCACCGCCACCATGCTCGCCTGGCTGGCCTATGCCAGTGCCGCGGGCTGGGCCTTCTACGCCCGCACGGCCTGGGGCGCATGGGGCGGCACCCTGTTGCCCGCGCTGGTGCTGGGCGCCTGCGCCATGGCACCGCGCTGGCTGGAGCACCTGCAATGACCGATACCACCCTCTCCCATGCTGCGCCGCGCGCAGCGCGCGAACAGGCCCGCGAAGGCTTTCGCCAGGCCATGTCCTGGCTGCACACCTGGGCCGGGCTCGTGCTGGGCTGGCTGCTGTTCGCGATCTTCCTCACGGGCACGCTGTCGTTCTTCAAGACCGAGCTGAACCTGTGGATGCGACCCGAACTGCATGGCATGCCGCCCGCCACCGCCGACGTGGCCGAGCGCGCCGTGGCCGCGATGAACCGGAAAGTGCCCGACGTCACGCAGTGGATCCTGCGCATGCCCGATGAGCGCCAGAACGCTGTGACGCTGCTGTGGCGCGACACGGGCAACGGCCGCTTCGAGACCCTGCTCATGAACCCGCAGACCGGCGAGACGGTGGATGCGCGCAAGACCATGGGTGGCGAGTTCTTCTACCGCTTCCACTTCGAGCTGCGCACGGCGCAGAAAGGGCGCTGGGCCATCGAGGGCCGCTGGGTGGTGGGCGTGGCCACCATGCTGATGTTCATCGCCCTGCTCACGGGCGTGGTCACGCACCGGCGCATCTTCAAGGACTTCTTCACCTTCCGCCCGGCCAAGGGCGGGCAGCGCGCCTGGCTCGACGCGCACAACGTCACCGGCGTGCTGGTGCTGCCGTTCTACCTGATGATCACCTTCAGCGGGCTGATGATCTTCCACACGCTGTACATGCCCTCGGGCATCGCAGTGGCCTACCAGGGCCCCAAGGGGGTGGACTCGCAGACCTACTTTGCCGACCTGCAGGGTGAAAAGCCCGAGCGCCGCGTGCGCCGCAACCCCGGGGACAAGGTGGAACCGCTGCCCGCAGCGATGCCGCTCGCCGTGATCCTGAAAACCGCGCGCGAGCGCTGGGACGGAGGGCGCATCGGCGGCATCCAGGCGCGGCGCGACGCGCAGGGCACGCCGGTGGTGGAAGTCACGCGCCATGAGGGCGATCGCCTGCAGTACCGCCCCGAGCGCATGCTGTTCAACGGCACCACCGGCGCGCTGCTGGAGCAAACCGACGCCACCACCCCCGCCGCCGTGACCTATGGCGTGCTCTACGGCCTGCACCTGGGGCGCTTTGCCGGCCCGGGCATGCGCTGGGTGCTGGTGGGCTTTGGCCTCCTGGGCAGCCTGATGATCGCCACCGGCATGGTGCTGTGGTCGGTCAAGCGCAGCGCGCAGGGGCAACGCAAGGGTGCCGCTGCCGATGCTCCGGTGCGCCTGCCCTTCGGCCAGCGCCTCGTGGCCAGCCTCAACATCGCCTCGCTCGCCGGGCTGCCGCTGGCCTGCGCCGTGTACATGGCGTCCAACCGGCTGATCCCGTTGGACGCGCCAGAGCGGCCCGATGCCGAGCTGTCGTACTTCTTCGGCGCCTGGGGCGTGGCGCTGCTCTGGGGCGTGCTGTTCCCCAACCGGCGCGGCTGGTCGCTGGTACTGGCACTGGCGGGCGCCGCCTGGGCGGCGCTGCCGCTGCTCAACGCGCTGAGCACCTCCACGCACCTGGGCGTGAGCCTGCCCGCGGGCGACTGGCTCTGGGCCGGCATGGACCTCACGTTCCTGGCCACCGGCGTGCTGCTCGGCTGGCTGGCCTGGCGCCTGCGCCCCGGCCGGCCGCTGCCGGGCAAGGCACCGCGCAGGGCCGCAGCCACCCCAGCGATGGCGGAACCCGACGCTCAGCCAGCCGCCCCAGCCTGAGGGATCCGCCATGTCTGCCTTTTTCTTCTGCTTTGCCGCCTGGTCCGCCATTGCCCTTGGCATGGACCGCCACCACGAGGACGCCCTGGGCCGCGAGGCCGCCGCGCCCCACCTGGCGCCACTGCGCCGCGCAGGCTGGCTGCTGCTGGCCCTGTCGCTGTGGCTGGCCGCACGCCCGCACGCAGGTGTCTCTGCATCGCTGGGCGTGACGGCCTGGACCATCGCCCTGTCGGTCGCTGCGGTGGCCGTCACGGCCGTGATGACCTGGCAGCCCCGCCGCGCGCCCGTGCTGGGTGGCGTGGCCTTGGCAGCGGGCCTGGCCGCATGGGCGGCGGGCCTGTAACCGGCTCCTGCCCGCCAGACCACCACATTCCTCTGCACTGCCGCTGCGGCCTGTACTGCCGGCCTGTCCATTCATCCACCCCAAGGATTTCTCCATGCGCCCCTTGCTCATCACCACCCTCACGCCCCTGGCCGCCGCCCTGGTGGCAGTATTCAGCGGCGCGGCGGTCCACGCCCAGCCCACCACCTCCCTGCCCGAGGTCAGGGTGACGACCGAGGGCGAAACCGCTTCGGGCCCGGTCAACGGCATCGTGGCGCGGCGCAGCGCCACGGGCACCAAGACGGACACAGCGCTGATCGAGACACCCCAGTCCATCACCGTGGTCACGCGCGAGCAGATGGACGCGCAGGCCGCCGACTCGCTGGACCAGGCCTTCGGCTACTCGGCCGGCATCTCCTCGCAAAGCGGCGGCGTGCAGCGCCGCACGGCCACGGGCTTTGTGGTGCGCGGCTTCAACATCACCGGCTCGGCGCCGCTGTACGTCAACGGCAGCAAGTTCCCCATCAACTCGCTCAGCGGCACCATGGAGCCGTACAGCTATGAGCGCGTGGAGCTGCTCAAGGGCCCGGCCTCCATCCTCTACGGCCAGGCGGCGCCCGGCGGCATCATCAACATGGTGAGCAAGCGGCCCACGGCCGAGCCGCTGCGCGAGGTGGAGGTGCAGGCCGGCAGCTGGGGCCGCAAGCAGATCGCCGTGGACCTGGGCGGCCCGCTCACCGAGGACGGCCGCGTAGGCTACCGCCTCACTGCGCTGGCACGCGATGCCCAGGCCATGGTGCGCCAGATTCCCGACGACCGCACACTCTTCAACGGCGCCATCGACTGGCGCCTGACGGACCGCACCCAGCTCACCCTGCTGGCCACCTACAGCAAGGGCAGCAGCATCTACGACTACGGCAAGCCCACGGCCGGCACCTGGCTGCCCAACCCGAACGGCGCCATATCGCGCAAGCTCTTCGTGGGCGACCCGGGCCTGGACAAATTCGACACCACGGGCAGCACCCTCGGTTACCTGCTGGAGCACCGCTTCAACGACGACTGGCAGTTCCGCCAGAACGTGCTGGTCTTCGACTACGAGGCCGACAACGCCTGGGCCGCCATCGGCAGCGTGGTGCAGCCCACCCAGCGCACCGTGTCGCGCTCGGCCACCGCCCGCTTCGACACCGACAAGGGCGTGAGCGTGGACAACCAGTTGCTGGGCAAGCTGCGCACGGGCCGCCTGCAGCACGCCATGATCGTCGGGCTGGACTACAGCGAGAACGACTTCACGCGTGCCCAACGCTCCGGCACCATCGGCGCGCTGGATCTGTACAACCCGGTATACGGCGTGCCCTTTACGCTCGGGGGCGCTGCGCTCTCCATCTCGGACCGCAAGCAGCTGGGCCTGTACGTGCAGGACCACATCAAGCTCGACGACCGCTTCATCGCGCTGCTCGGCGGCCGCTACGACGATGCGCGAACCAAGTCCCGCTCGGTCGCCGTCAATGGCACGAGCACGCCGTCGGACAGCAAGGCCCATTCGTTCACGCCGCGCGCGGCCATCATGTACCTGGCCGATGGTGGCATTGCGCCCTACTACAGCTACACCCGCTCATTCCAGCCCGTGGGCGGCACCGACTTCTTCCTGCGCCCCTTCAAGCCCACCACCGGCACGCAGCACGAGGTCGGTGTGAAGTACGAGCCGCCGGGCATGAATGCCTCGGTCACCGTGGCCGCCTACCAGCTCACGCAGCAGAACGTCGCCACCAGCGACCTGGAGCATGCGGGCTTCTCGGTGCAGACCGGCGAGATCCGCTCGCGCGGCATCGAGATAGAAGGCCGCGCCACCATAGATCGCCGGCTTGACCTGGTGGCCGCCCTGGGCACGACGGACGCGGTGATCACGCAAAGCAACCAGGGCACCGTGGGCACGCGCCCCACCTCGGTGCCGCGCCACACCGCATCGCTGTGGGCCGACTACCGCCTGCCCTGGTTCAGCGGCGTGAGCATAGGTGCCGGCGTGCGCCACGTGGGCACCACCGAGCTCAACCGCCTGCCCGTGCCCTCCTACACCGTGTTCGACGCCGCCCTGCGCTACCAGGTCGACAAGTGGCGTTTTGCCCTGAACGTGAAGAACCTCACCGACAAGACCTACCTGGCTTCGTGCAGCTTCGCCTGCTTCTACGGCGATGAGCGCAACGTCACGCTGTCGGCCCGCTACACCTGGTAAGCCACGCCATGCACGCCCCCACTTTTCCCCCCTTCTCTTCGTCACCACCATGAAAACCGCGACCCTTCCCGCACGCCACCGCACGACGACCCCGCGCTTGCCCCTGACCACCCTTGCCTTGCTGGCCGCCTGCAGCTGCCTGGCGACGGCCCATGCGCAGGACTCTGCCCTGCCCGAGGTGAAGGTGACCCACTCCAGCGACACCACCGA
>JAZKEE010000213.1:0-17371 GCA_040387235.1 Pseudomonadota bacterium | reverse complement strand
TCCATCCAGCTCGACGGTGTGCCCATCCCGCAGGGCAACTACAGCACGCTGGACGCCGCCATGTACGACCGCATCGAGGTGCTGCGCGGCCCCGCCGGCCTGCTGCAGGGCGGCAGCGAGCCGGGCGGCACAGTGAACCTGGTGCGCAAGCGCGCACCGGGCAAGCCGATGCTCAACGCCGATGCGTCCGTGGGCTCCTTCGGCCTGCGCCGCGGCGAGGTGGACCTGGGCGGTGCGCTCAACGCCGCTGGCACCTTGCGCGCCCGCGCAGTGGCCGTGGCCGAGGACCGCGACAGCCATGTCGACACCCTGTTCAACAACAAGCGCATGGGCTACGGCACGCTGGAGTGGGACCTCGCTCCGTCCACCACGCTCTCCATCGGCGGCGCGCAGCAGCGCGTGCGCGCCTCCATCGACCAGGGCCTGCCCACCTACGCCGATGGCCGCCTGGCCAGCCTGCCGCGCAGCGCCTTCTCGGGCCTGGCCTCCAACCGCCAGGACCTGGAGACCACCGACCTGTTTGCAGAACTGGAGCACCGCCTCTCGGGTGGCGGCACGGTGCGCCTGTCGGCACGCGACGTGGACCGCACCGCCTTCTACAGTGCGGCCCGCGCCAACAGCGCGCTGAACCCGAACGGCAACTTCACCATGGAAATGGTGGATGGCCTGACCCATGTGAAGACACGCAACTACGACCTCTTCGCCAGCCTGCCGGTGGACGTGGCGGGCCGCACCCACCGCCTGCTGGTAGGCGCCAGCCGCAACGAGGGCAAGAGCTACGACAACAACTTCGTCTACGGCACCCCAACCCAGGCCAACCTGCTATCGCCCAACTACAGCGCGCCCTACCCGGTGCTCGTGCTGCCGG
Source organism: Pseudomonadota bacterium (assembly GCA_040387235.1). GTDB lineage: Bacteria > Pseudomonadota > Gammaproteobacteria > Burkholderiales > Burkholderiaceae_C > Acidovorax. Next base: position 16,503 of record JAZKEE010000213.1, on the reverse strand, counting down.
GCTACACGGCCCTCACCACGCGCACCGAGAACGCGCTGTACGGCCAGGCGCAAGTCAGCGTGGCGGACTCCGTGAAGGTCCTGGCGGGCGGGCGCCTGAGCTGGGCCGATGCAGTGACGCGCAGCACCAGCACCGGTGCCGCCACCAGCGTGGCCGACCCGGGCCGCCAGTTTGTCCCCTCGGTGGCGGTGCTGTACGACTTTCATCCGCAGTACACCGCCTACGCGGGCTACTCCGAGACCTTCGTGGTGCAAAGCCAGCTGGATGCCGCCAGGAACCTGCTCGTGCCACGCACCGGCAAGCAGGTGGAGCTGGGCGTGAAGGGCGAGTTCCTTGACAAGCGCCTGCAGGCGCATGCCGCCATCTTCCGCATCATCGACGAGAACCGGGCCATGACCGACCCGAATGCAACCAATGCGTTCATCGCCGGCGGCAAGGTGCGTTCGCAGGGCTTCGAGGCCGAAGTCAGTGGCCAGCCCCAGCCCGGATGGGACGTGGTGGCCGGCTACGCCTACAACGACACGCTGTACCTCAATGCGCCCGTGTCCCAGGTGGGCCAGGTGTTCAGCCCCATCACCCCGCGCCACAGCGTGAACCTGTTCACGCGCTATGCCTTCACCTCGCCCGCCCTGCGCGGCTTCAGCATCGGCGGCGGCATCTCCTACCGCAGCGAATTCTTCGCACAGAGCGGCGCACTGCGCATCACCCCGGGCGACTACGTGCTGGCCAGCGCCCAGGTGGGCTACCAGATCAACGACCAGCTCTCGCTGAACCTCTCGGTGGACAACCTGTTCGACAAGACCTACTACGAGAAGGTCTCCAACACTTTTCGCCAGAACTTCTACGGCGAGCCGCGCCGCGTGACGCTGGCGCTCAAGGCGCGGTATTGAGCCAAGGGGCAGGCATCTGCAGCGCGAGGCAACACAATTTGTTTCACCAAGACAACAAAAATACACAGCACGGATGCGAATGCTTCTCATGAAAAGTAGAATCGCCGACTGAAAGCCAGCCAGACAGAGGGCCACGCCCCCCTGCAGCCAGCATTTCTGCAGTGTGCTGCCCGGCCTTTTTGCGCGCCGCGCCCCTCCCGGCCATTGCCCTGTGCATGGCCGGGCCTGGCGCCTTGGGGCGCACGCTGCACCCAAGCCTCGCCCTGCCCGCGCCACGCGCGTGGCTGGCACAGGGCTCCCATCCTGTTTTTTTCCACCGCTCCCGGCAGGCAGATGCCAGCCAGGACGGTGTGGCTGTTGCCTGCCCGTTCGCTTTTTTCAAGGACTCTCTTGCCCATGCGCCCCCTGCTTCGCCACACTCTCACGCCCGTCGCCGCGGCCCTGCTCACGGCCTTCAGTGGCCCCCTGCTGGCGCAGGCCACTGCCACCTCCACCCGCACCCTGGGCGAGGTGACCATCCAGTCGGGCGCTGCGGACGACGCCTACTCCCCCGCCGCCAGCACCACGGCCACCAAGGGCAGCGCGCCGCTGCGCGACGTGCCCCAGTCGGTCAACGTGGTGCCCGGACAGTTGCTGCGCGACCAGGGCGCTCGCTCGATGGAAGATGCCTTGCGCAACGTGCCCGGCGTGGCCATGAGCCACGGCGATGGCCAGCGTGACCAGGTGGTGATCCGCGGTTTCACGGCCATTGCCGACCAGTTCGTCGACGGTGTGCGCGACGACGCGCTGTACTTCCGCGACCTGGCCGACATCGAGCGCATCGAAGTGCTCAAGGGCCCGGCCGCCGTGCTCTATGGCCGTGGCTCCTCGGGCGGCCTCATCAACCGCGTGACCAAGAAGCCCGTCTTCGGCACGACCTCGGGCGAGGCCACGCTGGGCCTGGGCAGCCACGACTACCGCCGCGCCACGGCCGACGTGAACGTGGGCATCAACGATGCGGCGGCATTCCGCCTGAACCTGGCGGGCGAGGATTCGGGCAGCTACCGCGACCAGCAGTTCGTCAAGCGCCACAACTTCGCACCCTCGCTGGCCCTGAAGCTCGCGCCCGAGACCCAGTTGCTGCTGCAGTACACCCACGCCCGCGACCAGCGGCTCACCGACTTCGGCATCCCTGCGCTCAATGGCCGCCCCGTCAACGTGCCGGCCAGCACCTACTACGGCTCGGGCACCGCCGAGAAGGACGACACCAGCACCAGCAACGTGCAGTCCTTCACGGCCACGCTCAACCACCGCTTCAACGATGACTGGTCGGTGCGCAACGTCACGCGCCTGTACGACTACACGCTGGACCGCTACAACACCCTGCCCAGCGGCACCACCGACCCGGTCACCATGACCGTGGGCCGCACCCGCAGCCTGGTCTTTCGCGACGAAAGCGGCGTCTTCAACCAGACCGACCTGACCTGGCGCAACACCCTGGGTGGCCTGCGCCAGGAATGGCTGATGGGCATGGAGCTGGGCCAGCAGAAGAAGCGCGCCGAGTCCATCTCGGCCGGCGTGGTGGACCGCGTGAGCATCCTGAACCCGGGCAACGTGCCCGCACCCGCCATTCCCGCCAGTGCCTACACAGCCACCGGTGCCATACCCAGCCATACCGATCAGGACACGGTGGGCCTGTACCTGCAGGACCAGATCACCCTGGCGCCCCAGTGGAAGGCGCTGGTGGGCGCCCGCTACGACGTGTTCAAGCAGGACACGCGCTTTGACCGCACCCTTGCCAGCCTCTCGCGCACCGACAAGAAGTTCAGCCCGCGCGCCGGCCTGGTCTGGCAGCCCAGCGAGCAGGTGTCGTACTACGTGTCGTACAGCAAGTCCTTCCAGCCCTCGGGCGAGACCTTCGCGCTGGCCGCCAACAACACCGCCAACGAACCCGAGATCACGCAGAACAAGGAGATCGGGGTCAAGCTCGACCTGCTCGACGGCCGGCTGAACCTCACCGGTGCGCTGTTCAACCTGGAACGCACCAACATCAAGAACACCGACCCGTCCAACCCGGCGCGGCAGATCAACGTGGGCACGCAGCGCACCAATGGGCTGGAGTTCACCGGCAGCGGACGCTTGTCCGGGTGGGACGTGAGCGCGGGCTACGCCTACCTCAACGGACGCATGACGAAGTCGCTGGCCAGTGCTGCCAGCAGCCAGTTGCCCGTCGTGAACGTGCCCTCGCAGGGCCAGGTGGCCGCGCTCACCCCGCGCAACTCGGCCTTCCTGTGGGCCATGAAGGATGTGGGCCATGGCCTGCGCCTGGGCGGTGGCGTGAGCCACGTGGGCGAGCGCTTCACCTCGCTGACCAACCTGGTCACGTTGCCGGCCTACACCACGGTGGATGCCGCGCTGCAGTACACGCTGGGCCAATGGGGACTGGACGTGAACGTGAAGAACCTCACCAACCGCAAATACTACGTGTCGGCCCACGGCAGCAACGACAACCTGATCCTGCCCGGCTCACCTCGCGCACTGCAGGTCACGCTGCGCACCCGCTTCTGACACAGCGCAGCGCACTTGCGGCAGGGCCCTCGGTACCGTGCCCGCAAGTGCGCAGAAACAACGCCTGAAAAATATTGCAAAAGCAAATCATTCTTAATTGCATTGTAAAATCCGGGTTTCCACGCCCCTCTGCCATGCCGTTGCGAGGGGTCCTCGTCCACCCTGTTCCAAGGTCGCCCGGCTCGGCCTTTTTCCGTGATGCCCCCTGCGGCACGCTGCGCGGCTCGCCCCCGGGCGGCCTGCGCTGACCCGCAAAGCCCCGCACCATGCTGTCACCTACCGCCATCCGCCGCTGGTCCTGGACCCACAAGTGGTCCAGCCTGGTCTGCACCGTCTTCATGCTGCTGCTGTGCCTCACGGGCCTGCCGCTGATCTTCCACCACGAAATCGGCCACCTGCTGGGCACCGAGGTGGAGGCACCCGCCATGCCCGACAGCACGCCGCGCGCCAGCCTGGACACCGTGATCGCCGCCGCCAAGGCACTGCACCCCGAGCGCATGGTGCAGTTCGTCTCGCAGGCCGAGGACGACGACAAGGTCTGGTTCGTCACCCTCACCCACACCCCCGACCCAACCGAGGACTTCAAGTCCGTTGCGGTCGATGCGCGCACAGCCAAGGTGCTGTCCGACATTCCCACCAACCAGGGCTTCATGAACCTCATGTTCCGCCTGCACGTGGACCTGTTCGCGGGCCTGCCTGGCAAGCTGTTCCTCGGGTTCATGGGCCTGTTGCTGCTGGTCGCCATCGTCACCGGCGTGGTGCTCTACGCGCCCTTCATGCGCAAGCTGCAGTTCGGTGACGTGCGGCGTGACCGCTCCACCCGCGTGAAGTGGCTGGACCTGCACAACCTCTTGGGCATCGTCACCCTGGTCTGGGCGCTGGTGGTGGGCGCCACCGGCATGATCAACACCTGGGCCGACCTGATGATCAAGTACTGGCAGCACGACCAGCTGTCGACCCTGCTGGCCCCCTACAAGGGCAAGCCCGTGATCGCCATGGCAGAGCGCGGCCCGCTGCAGCAGGCGGTGGATGCCGCGCGCACCCAGGCGCCGGGCACCAAGCTGTCGTTCATCGCCTTCCCGGGCACCTCGTTCTCGAGCCCGCACCACAACACCGTGTTCCTGCGTGGCGCAGAACCCCTGACGTCGCGCCTGCTGCAGCCCGTGCTGGTCGATGCGCACAGCGGCCAGGTCACCGCCGCGCCGCAGCTGCCCTGGTACCTCACTGCGTTGCTGGTCTCGCAGCCGCTGCACTTCGGCGACTACGGCGGCATGCCCATGAAGATCCTCTGGGCGCTGCTCGACATCGCCACCATCGCCGTGCTGGGCAGCGGCCTGTACCTGTGGCTGCGCCGCAGGGCGCCGGCCTCGGCCGCCGCCCCTGCCGCCCCCGCCGGCCTGCCCGCAGGTGCTGCGGCCAGCATGGGCCGTCCGGAGCAGTCCGCATGAAGAACGCACCCGCACCTTTTCGCACCCTGTGGGGCTGGCCCATCGTGCTGGGGCTGCTGACCGCCAGCGGCCTGGCCACCGCCCTCATCTCGGACACCTGGGGCGACTGGTGGTCCTGGGTCGGGCTGGGCGTGCCCGTTGCCGTGATGGCCTGGTTCGCCTGGCGGCCAGCGCCGACCGCGGACCCTGCCGATCCGGACCCCGGCGATGACCCCGCCACCCCTTTCTGACCCGTCTTTCCCTTCACCGCCGACCACCATGCACCACACCGCCACCACGCCCCGAGGCACGTCCCGCACCCTGTTTCCGCACACGCCGGCGGCCCTTGCCGCGGCCCTGCTGTGCATGCTGGCCCTGCCTGCCGTGCACGCCCAGACGGGAGCCAGCAGCGACAAGACGCTCTCCACCGTCACCGTGAACGCCAGTGCCGACGCATCCGCGCAGGGCCTGTCGCCCGCCTATGCCGGTGGCCAGGTGGCACGCGGCGGCCGCGTGGGCATTCTGGGCACGCGCGATGCCATGGAGACGCCATTCTCCACCGTCAGCTACACCAACGAGCTGATCCAGGACCGCCACGCCCGCAGCGTGGGCGACGTGCTGCAGAACGACCCCACGGTGCGCGTGGCGCGGGGCTTCGGCAACTTCCAGGAGTCGTACTTCATCCGCGGTTTCATCCTGGGTTCGGACGACACGGCCTACAACGGCCTGTACGGCCTGTTGCCGCGCCAGTACATCGCCACCGAGCTGTTCGAGCGCGTGGAAGTGCTGCGCGGTGCTTCGTCCTTCCTCAACGGTGCCAATCCCGGTGGCGGCGGCCTGGGCGGCGCCATCAACCTGCTGCCCAAGCGCGCGCCCAACGAGCCCCTGAGCCGCGTCAGCGTGGGCATGGGCAGCGGTGGCCACAGCGATGTGGCAGCCGACATCGCGCGCCGCTTCGGCCCTGATGGAAGTGCCGGCATCCGCGTGAACGTGGCCTCGCACAACGGCGGCACCGCCGTCGACGACGAGAAGGCCAGGCTCGGCCTGGCCGCCGTGGGCCTGGACTGGCGCAGCCGCAACGTGCGCCTGTCGGGCGACATCGGCTGGCAGGACCACAAGCTCGACCGCACCCGCACCAACGTCACGCTCGGTGCCGTGACCTCGGTGCCGACCGCACCGGACGGCAACACCAACTTCGCCCAGCCCTGGGCGTTCTCCAACGAGCGCGACACCTTCGGCACGCTGCGCGGCGAGTGGGACATCAGTTCCAACATCACCGCCTGGGCCGCTGCCGGTGCGCGCAGCGGCACCGAATCGAACTCGCTGGCCAACCTCTCGGTGGCCAATGCGGCCACCGGCGCCGGCACCACCTACCGCTTCGACAACAACCGCAAGGACAACGTGAACACCGGCGAGCTGGGCCTGCGCGGCAAGCTGCAGACCGGCGGCGTGGGCCACGAGTGGGTGCTCGCGGCCTCCAGCTTCAGCCTGGACAAGAAGAACGCCTATGTCATGGACTTCAACAACATTCAGGCCACCAACCTCTACAACCCGCTGTACACCGCCACGCCGGCCTACAGCGGTAGCGCCCTGCGCGGCGGCGTGATGGGCAACCCGCTGACCACGGGCCGCATCCGCCTGAGCAGCGTGGCACTGGGCGACACCCTGTCGGTGCTGGACAACCGCCTGCTCGTCACCCTGGGTCTGCGCCACCAGAAGTTCGACATCGCCAACTTCAACTACAACACCGGTATCCAGACCGACCGCTATGACCAGAGCCGCACCAGCCCGCTGCTCGGTGTCCTCTACAAGCTGGACAAGAGCCTGTCGGTCTACGCCAACTACGCCGAGGGCCTGAGCCAGGGCGAAACGGCGCCGTCGACGGCGGCCAACCGGGGCACCATGCTGGCCCCCTACATCTCCAAGCAGAAGGAAATCGGCGTGAAGTACGACGGCGGCCGCGTGGGTGGCAGCATCGCGCTGTTCTCCACCGACAAGCCACGCTCCGTGGTCGATGCCGCAGGCGTCTTCGGCGCGAGCGGCAAGGACCGCCACCAGGGCCTGGAACTGGCCGCGCAGGGCGAAGCAATCAGCGGCCTGCGCGTGCTCGGCGGTGCCACCTGGCTCGAAGCCAAGCAGCAGCGCACCGGCTCGGCACTCACCGATGGCCAGCGCGTGATCGGCGTGCCCAAGCTGCAGGCCAACCTGGGGCTGGAATGGGACGTTCCCGGCGTGCGCGGCCTGGCCCTCGATGGCCGCCTGGTGCACACCGGATCGAGCTACGCCAACGCCACCAACACCTTGCGCGTGGCCGGCTGGAACCGCCTGGATCTGGGTGCCCGCTACCTGACCGAGATGGGCGGCAAGCTGGTCACGCTGCGCGCGCGCATCGACAACGCCACCAACAAGAACCACTGGGCATCGGTGGGCGGCTATCCAGGGTCGGGCTACCTGGTGGTAGGTGCTCCCCGGGCAGTCAGCCTGAGCGCCAGCGTCGACTTCTGATTCTCCGCCCCTCCCTCACGGGGCTGACCAGCCACTGCCGCCAGCTGCGCCCGGCGCAGCGAGCCAACTCCCCCATCCCCGCCTCGGCAGGGATGGAGCGATTGTTCGAGTCCGTGTATTTGCATCCAAACCCTGAAAGGAAGACTTCCATGAAATCATCCATGAAACCCCTGCTGGCCGCTGCCCTGCTGATCGCCGCCGCCACCACCGCCAACGCCCACCAGGTCTGGCTCGAAAATGCCGGCGGCCAGGTCCGCCTGCACTTCGGCGAGTTCAACGACAACCTGCGCGAAACCTCCCCCGGTTCGCTGGACAAGTTCAAGGGCGTGCCCGTGCTCGAACAGCGCGCCGGCACCGCCAGCCAGAAGGTCGAAGGCAAGCTCACCAAGGACGCGTTCGCCTACACCGTGACCGGCAACACCGACACGCTGTTCGCCGCCGCCACCTACCCGCTGATCGACCGCAGCAAGCGCAACCTGCCCGCCATGTACTGGCAGCCCTCGGCCCGCTGGGTCGCCAGCCTCGCCCAGCCCGTGGCGCCCGGCCAGGCGCTGGACCTGGTGCCTACCGGCAAGCCCGGCCAGCTCAAGGTCGTGTTCAACGGCAACCCCCTGCCCAAGGCCAAGGTGCAACTGGTTTCGCCCGCGGGCTGGAGCCGCGAAGCCGAGTCCGCCGCCGACGGCACCGTGGAGTTCCTGACCCCCTGGAAAGGCCAGTACGTGGCCGAAGTGCACCACACCGACAAGACCCCCGGCGAAGCCCAGGGCGAGAAGTACGGTGAGGCCAGCTACGTCACCACGCTGAGCTTCGTGCAGGCCGAAGGCGCTGTCTCGCCACCGCTGCCACCCGCACCCGAAAAGCACTGACAACCCGCGCCCGAAGGGGCGCTACCCCCCACCCAGGTGGCTGCAGGGCCATCGAGCCTGGTGGGGGTTTCCAGGGCGTCCGGACCTGCAACCGGCCCTTTTCATTTCGCCAGCCACTGCCACCGGCAGCCTTCACGGCGCCGGCCGCGCACCGCCACACCCCCCCCAACCAGCCTTTGCCGCCGCGTGGCTGCAGCAGGCTGCACCACCACCATCGACGACCATGCCATCCCATTGCCTCGCGCGGCTCCCGCGCACTGCCGTTGCGCAAGCCGCGTTCCTGATGGTCTGCAGCGCGTGTGCGCAGGCCCAGACCGCCATGCCCCCTGCTGCAGAAGCCAGCCTTGCCCCCGTGACCGTGCAATCCGGCGCAGAGAAGGAGAACCCTACGGCGCCGGTCTCCGGCTTCGTGGCCAAGCGCGCCCTGAGCGCCACCAAGACCGACACGCCGCTGCTCGAAACACCCCAGGCCATCAGCGTGGTGACGCGCGACCAGATGGAAGCCCAGGGCGTGCAGACGCTGCGCCAGGTCACGGCCTACACGGCCGGCGCCGTCTCCAACTACTTCGACAGCCGCGTGGACAGCTTCAGCGCGCGCGGCGCCAATGTGTCCCAGTACCAGGACGGCCTGCTGCGCACCTACGGCACCTACAACAGCAGCCGGCCCGACCCGTACGCGCTGGAGCGCGTGGAGTTTTTGCGCGGCCCGACTTCTGTGCTCTATGGCCAGGGCAGCGTGGGTGGTGTGCTCAACCTCACGAGCAAGCGGCCCCAGGCCGAGACCGCGCGCGAAGTGCAGGTGCAGGTGGGCAGCCATGCGCGCAAGCAGATCGCCGCCGACCTGACCGGCGCGCTCGACGCCCAGGGCCAGTGGCTGTACCGCCTGGTGGCCGTGGGCCGCGACAGCGGCACCCAGGTCGACCATGTGGCCGATGACCGCGTGGTGCTGGCGCCTTCGCTGACCTGGCGTCCGAACGCAGACACGTCGCTCACGCTGCAGGGCCTGCACCAGAAGGACAAGAGCGGATCGCTGATCGGCTTCTTCCCCTGGCAGGGCACGCAGCTGCCCAGCCCCTACGGCCAGATCCCGCGCTCGACCTTCATCAGCGAGCCCGGCTGGGATGCCTTCAACACCGAGAACAGCTCCTGGGGCTACCTGTTCAGCCACCGCCTGAACGATGCCTGGACCGTGCGCCAGAACCTGCGCCGCACCGTGACCGAGGTGGACTACCGCACCATCTACACCAGCTTCGCCGCGAATGCCCCCACGGGCCGCCCCGCGCGCCCGGTGTTCAACAGCGACAACCGCAGCGTGCTGCGCGATGCCTCCTCGAACCTCAACACCGGCCGCATGCTGCTCATCGACACCCAGCTCGAAGGCAAACTCAACGCAGGTGCCACGCAGCACACGCTGCTGGCGGGCCTGGACGTGCAGCGCAACCACACGGGCCAGTCGGCCTGGCGCGCACTGGCACCGGCCATCGACGTCTACAACCCCGTCTACGGCAATTTCACGGCCCCGAATGCATCGGCGCTGGTGCGCCAGCCGGGCGTGGCGCAGCGCCAGCTCGGCTTCTACGCCCAGGACCAGATCACCTGGGGCCGCTTTACTGCCACCCTGGGCCTGCGCCACGACAGCGCCAAGACCGACACCGAAGGCCGCCCCGCAGCCGCCGTGGACGACACGGCCTGGACCAAGCGCGCCGGCGCCACCTACCAGATGGACGGCGGCTGGGCCCCGTACGTGGGTTATTCCGAATCCTTCCAGCCACTGGGGGGCGTGGACGTTTACGGCACGCCCTACAAGCCCACGCGCGGCAAGCAGTGGGAAGCGGGTGTGAAATGGCAGCCGCCGGGCCGGGGCATCTCGGCCTTTGTCGCCGCCTACCAGTTGCGCGAGACCAACCGCAAGACCAACGACCCGGCCGACCCGCTCAACAGCCTGCAGATCGGCGAGGTCAAGGTCACCGGCCTGGAGGCCGAGATCACCGCCAGCCTGGCCAGCCACTGGGACGCCACCCTGGCCTACGGCTACACCGATGCCAAGATCTCGCGCAGCAACGCCGGCGACCAGGGCCTGCCCGTGGCCAGCGTGCCCAGGCACACCGGCTCGGCCTGGCTGTCGCACCGCTTCGCCTCCGAAGGCCGTGGCGGCTGGACAGTGGGCGCCGGCGTGCGCTACACCGGCTCGCAGTGGAGCGGCACGTCAGCCATCACCACGCCGTCTGCCACGCTGGCCGATGCCCTGCTGGCCTACGACGCGGGTGACTGGCGCCTGGCCTTCAACGTGACCAACCTGGCGGACAAGGTGCACATCACCCAGTGCCTGGCACGGGGCGACTGCTTCTATGGGCAGGGGCGTACCTATGCGCTGACGTCGACCTACCGGTTCTGAAGGGCTGCGCCGGTGAACGGGACCTGCTTGTCCCTTCACCGCACGCGGGCCTACCGCGCCAGCACCGCTACCTGCAATTCGGTCCGGGTCTCGAAGCCAAGGCTTTCATACAGCGCAATGGCCGCATGGTTGGAGACCCAGGCGTGCAGGAACGCCTGCTCGCCACGCTGCTGGATGGCATGCGCCACCACGGACGACAGCCGGCGCGCGAGGCCGCGCCCCCGGAAGTCGGGATGGGTGCAAACCCCGCTGACCTCGGTGGCGCCCGCAAAATGCATGCGCTCGCCAGCCATCGCGGCCAGCCGCCCCCCGATCCGCACGCCGACGAAGCGGCCCATGGTGTGCGTGCGCGGCAGAAAGGGGCCGGGCTCGGTCAGTTGCGCGAGCGCCAGCATCTCGGGCGCATCCGCATCGCCCAGCGCCAGCACTGCCTCTTCGCCCCGCTCGGGGGTGACGGGCTGCATGGCCAGCATCTGCACGCCCTGGGCACTGCGCACGATCTGTAGGCCCGGCGGTACCTGCACGGGTGGAACCTGCGCCAGGTAGACGGATTCTCCCGCCCCCACCAGGCCCGACAGCGCCGCAAGGCTGGCGCCGTCGTCATCGCGCGCGGACGCGAACAGGTTCACGTCGCGCCGGTAGCGCCTGGCGAGGTCCCCGCCTTCGGCGAGTTGCGGCACATGGAGGAGCGAAGCCCACACGGGACGATCGAGGGGGTTGTTCATCGGGGTGCCTTTCCTTGGGATCGCGCGGGCTGTGCCGCAATGGACACTGCCGCACGCTGCAGCAGCGAGGTATGTTCCAGGCCAGCCTCCAGCGCGGCCAGTTGCTGCAGCAGCGGGCCTTCGAGCGGTGCGCAGATCTGGGCCACTGAGGCCTCGATCACCGGCCAGACCTCGCGCCGGGCACGCTCGACCAGCGCCTGCCCTGCCTCGCTGAGCTGCACCTTGCGGATACGCCGGTCCCCCTCCAGCGAACGGGACTCCACCAACCCACCGGCCTCCAGCCCGTGCAGCGAGCGGGTGACCACCGGCTGGCTGACACCGACCGCCGCGCTCAGTTCCCCCACGCCCAGCGGGCCGTGCCGATCCAGCGCCGCGAGCAGCGGAAAGTGGGCAGCGGGCATGTCGATGCCGTGCCGGGCCATGAGCGCCTGGGTCTGCGCCTGCAGGGATTCGCCGATGCGCCGAAAGCGGGTGCCCAGGGTGAGGAACCCGAGTTCCTTGACGGTGTCGTGGACCATGGTGTATTTCCTTGGATATATATCATGGTATTTATTTAAGCAAGCCACGTCAAGCCGTGCGCGCCGTCCGGACCCGAGCGGCGCGCCATCACCTGCCTCGGACATCAGATCGGCGATGGAGAGAACGGGGCCAGAGCGGGCGGTGCGGGTTGGCCGGTAGGCGTCACGGAGCCTCGTGCAGCGCACCAGGGGCAGATGGGCCGGTGCTGTCGATGCCCGGGCGCGGCGGCTGCAGCGAACACCCTGGCGAGAGGGCATCCATCACCCGCTCCAAGCCGTTGGGAGCAGGGCCTGTGGTGGCAGCCTTTCTGGCAAACATGCGCGTGAAGCTCCGAAATTCCGACAGTTCACCCGGGGGCAGCGTGCGCGCCACGGCCTCAAAGCGCTCCAGCAAGCCAATGGCCTCGGGATGGATTTGCGTCACCTGTTCCAGGTAAGCAATGTCAAACACCAGGCTGGAGAGCGCAGGCTTCTCGGGCCTGCGTTCCACCTTGCGGATCAGCGGAGCGGCCCAGGCCTTCACGGCCGGGTAGGCCCGGGGGTCGGCCACGGCCGCCAGGGCCCAGAGGACATAGCTCTTGAGCGTTCCCTTGCGCGCCAGGCATTCGGTGAGCCAGTCCGTCGCCTCGGCCCCGCACAGGCGTGCCACGGCCAGGACCGAGGTCGCCTTGACGTCCTGCACCGGAAAGTCGGCCAGCTCCTTGAGAACGGGAAGGGCCTCCAAGGCCCCCATGTCCGCCAGGCTGTGGCATGCCAGCGGCATGGCCGATTTGGGCTTGTGGCTGTGCAGCACGGCCACGAGGCCCTGAACATCGTAGGCGATGCCCAGCCGGCGGAAATAGTCCCGGTCATTGAGCACATCCATGTCGCCCCGGACCAAGGCCGCGGCACAGGGGTGCATCGCATCTGCAGCTGTCGGCATGCACTGCCTCACGAACAGGTGAAATGAAGCAGGCCCCTGGCATCCACGGACCTGCAGGCAACGGTCACATCGCCGTTACACGTTCATGATCGAGACCAGGCGCGTGTTCAGGTGTGCCTCGACGGCCTCGGAGCCGCCTTCGGAGCCGTAGCCCGAGTCCTTCAGGCCACCGAAGGGCAGCTCGGCCGCGGGAGCCGCCGCCTGGTTGATCCACAGCATGCCGACTTCCAGGCGCTGGGACAGCAGGTGGGCGTTCTTGAGCGAGCGCGTGAAGGCATAGCCGGCCAGGCCGAAGGGCAGGCGGTTGGCTTCGGCGATGGCATCCTCGATCTTCTCGAAACCGCGCACCGCGGCCACGGGGCCGAAGGGCTCTTCGTTGAAGATGCGGGCCGACAGCGGCACGTTGTCGAGCACGGTGGGCTGGAAGAAGTTGCCTTCGCTGCCGATGCGCTCGCCACCGGCGGCCAGTTGCGCCCCCTGCTGCACGGCGTCGGCCAGCAGGTCGGCCATGGCGGTGATGCGGCGTGGGTTGGCCAGCGGGCCCATCTGCGTGCCCTGCACCAGGCCGTCGCCGACCTTCAGGCCCTTGGCATGGCCTGTGAGTGCGGCCACGAACTCGGCGCGGATGCTCTCGTGCACCAGGAAGCGCGTGGGCGAGATGCAGACCTGGCCCGCATTGCGGAACTTGGCGCCACCGGCAGCCTTGATGGCCAGGGCCACGTCGGCGTCCTCGGCCACGATCACGGGGGCGTGGCCGCCGAGCTCCATGGTCACGCGCTTCATGTGCTTGCCGGCCAGGGCCGCGAGCTGCTTGCCCACCGGCGTGGAGCCGGTGAAGGTGACCTTGCGGATGATGGGGTGCGGGATCAAGTAGTTGGAGATCTCGGCGGGGTCGCCATAGACCAGGCCCACGGTGCCGGCGGGCACGCCGGCATCGGCGAAGGCACGGATCAGCTCGGCCGGGCTGGCCGGGGTTTCCTCGGGCGCCTTGACGAGGATGGAGCAACCGGCCGACAGCGCGGCCGCAAGCTTGCGCACCACCTGGTTGATCGGGAAGTTCCACGGCGTGAAGGCCGCCACGGGGCCCACGGGGTCCTTGATGACCAGTTGCTGGGCCTTGAGGTTGCGCGACGGCACGATGCGGCCGTAGACGCGCAGGGATTCGTCGGCGAACCATTCGATGATGTCGGCCGAGGCCATGGTCTCGACCTTGGCTTCGGCCAGGGGCTTGCCCTGCTCCTGCACCATGATGGCGGCGATCGCGTCCACGCGCTCGCGCATCAGCACGGCGGCGCGGCGCATGGTCTTGGCGCGGTCCGCCGCAGGGATGTCGCGCCAGGCCTCGAAGCCCTTCTGGGCGGCTTCGAGAGCACGGTCCAGGTCGGCCTTGCCGGCATGGGCCACGCGGCCGATTTCCTTGCCGGTGGAGGGGTTGTGCACGGCGATGGTCTTGCCGTCGGCGGCGTCCTGCCACTGGCCAGCGATGAAAAGGCGTGTATCGGGATAACTCATGCGGATGCTCCTGCGTGCAAGGGAAGTAAGGGGACGGCCACAAAACCAACCAATCGGTCGAGCGGCGGCACCCGGCACTATAGGCCCCTTGCAGCAGGCTGGCGCGGGCGCCCAGGAAAGCCCCTGTCAAGCCCGCCAGCGACAGCGGCTGGTCAGCGGGTGGGGACCTGCGCCAGGGCTGCGCCCTGGCCATTGCCCCAGCCGCCGCCCAGCGCACGGATCAGGCCCACGGTGGCCGTGTACTGCGCGGTGCGCACCTGCAGGGCCTGGCGGCGGTTGCGCAGCTCGCTGCGGCGCGCGTCCAGCAGTTCGAGCTGGCTCACCAGGCCGTTGCGGTAGCGCGAGTCCGACAGCTGCGTGGCACGCACGGCAGACTGCACGGCGCGGCTTTGCGCCTCGGACTGGCCAGCCAGCAGGCGCAGCGCGCTCAGCTGGTCCTCCACCTCGCGGAAGGCCACCAGCACCTGGCCGCGGTGGGCAGCCATGGCGGCTTCCAGCCGGGCGCGGGCGCCCTCTTCCTGCGCCTTGCGCTGGCCGCCGTCGAAGATCGGCAGCGACAGCAGCGCGCCGATGCCCCAGGAGCGGGCCGACCACTTGAACAGGTCACCCAGCTCGGGCGAGGCCTGGCCGGCATTGCCCGTGAGCGTGATGGCCGGGAACCAGGCCGCCTGGGCCACGCCCACGCGGGCCTGCGCGGCCAGCACCGAGGCCTGGGCGGCCGACACGTCGGGACGGCGCGCGAGCACCGTGCCGGGCACGCCGGAGGGTATCACCGGCAAGGCCGCGTCGCTGCCCGCCGGGGCCACGGCAAAGCCGGTGGCCACGTCGCCCACCAGCACGGCCAGGGCATTGGACAGCAGCGCCTGCTGGCGCTCCAGGGCCAGGGCTTCGGACTCGGTGGCGGCCACCTCGGTCTGCACGCGCGCCACGTCGAGCTCGGCCACGTCTCCGGCCTGGAAGCGCCGCTGCGTCAGGCGCAGCGTGTCGCGGTAGGCCGACAGGCTCCCCTGCAACAGCACCTGCTCGGCCTGCACCGAGCGCAGCTGCAGATAGGTCTGCGCCACGTCGGCCTGCACCAGGAGGCGCGTGCTCTGCAGCAGCGCGTCGCGGGCCTGGGCATCCAGGCGCGCGGCATCGCTGGCCTTGGACAGGCGCCCGAACAGGTCGAGTTCGTACGAGACGTTGAGCCCCACCGAGGTCAGTGTGGACGCATCGGTGCTGCCCGTGGTGCCGGCACCGGCCTGGCGGCTGGCACCGGCCGATGCACCCACCTGCGGAGCGCGCGCCGCATCGGCCGAGCGCAGCAGCGAGCGCGCCTCGGCCAGGCGGGCCGCCGCCTCCTGGATGCTGGTGTTGCCGCCGGCAGCGCGCTCGACCAGGTTGCTGAGCACCGGGTCCTGGAAGCCCAGCCACCACTCGCCGCGCGGCTGCGCCTCGGCGGGGGCTGCGGTGGTCCAGGCCGGCGCGCCATCGGCCACGCTGAAGCTGGCGGGCACGGCCACGCCGGCATGCTCGGGCTGCGGCGCGATGGGCGTGCCCATGCAGCCGGCCAGCAACAGGGCCGCGACCAGCGGCGCCAGGCGGGCCGCGCGCCGCACGGTCAGGGAAGGATCGGAAAACATCGTATTGGCAATCATTGCAAAGACTCCTTTGCGCTCATTCGTCATGGCCGCGCGGTGCAGCCAATATGGGGTGGGCCACGGCGCCGGGGCCGGAGGCATCCGTCAGTGGCGCGACATGGCTGCCGTGCTGCTGAAGGGGGCGGTTGCCCGCCAGGCGGCGCAGCACCACGTAGAACACAGGCGTGAGGAACAGGCCGAAGGCCGTCACCCCGATCATCCCGGCGAACACCGCCACGCCCATGGCGCTGCGCATTTCTGCGCCGGCACCGGTGGAGAGCACCAGGGGCAGCACCCCCATCACGAAGGCCAGCGAGGTCATCAGGATGGGGCGCAGCCGCAGGCGGCTGGCCTCGATGGCGGCCTGCACGGGCGTGCGCCCGGCAAACTCCAGCTCGCGGGCGAACTCCACGATCAGGATCGCGTTCTTCGCCGATAACCCCACCAGCACGATGAGCCCGATCTGCGTGAAGACGTTGTTGTCGCCCTTGCTGAGCCACACGCCCGTCATCGCGGCCAGCAGGCCCATGGGCACGATCAGGATGATGGCGATCGGCAGGGTCAGGCTTTCGTACTG
>JAZKEE010000212.1:0-13146 GCA_040387235.1 Pseudomonadota bacterium | reverse complement strand
AGGATCAGGATGTAGACCTCGGGGTGGCCCCAGATCCAGATCAGGTTCACGTACAGCATGGCGTTGCCGCCCAGGTCGTTGGTGAAGAAGTTGGTGCCGGCATAGCGGTCCAGCGACATCAGCACCAGCGCTGCGGTGAGCACGGGGAAGGACGCGACGATGAGTGCGTTGGTGCACAGGGCCGTCCACGTGAAGATGGGCATGCGCATGAGGTTCATGCCGGGTGCGCGCATCTTGATGATGGTGACGATCAGGTTGATGCCCGAGAGCGTGGTGCCCACCCCGGCGATCTGCAGCGCCCAGATGTAGTAGTCCAGCCCCACCCCCGGGTTCTGCGCCCCCAGGTTGGACAGCGCCAGCCAGCCCGCGGTGGAGAACTCACCCAGGAACAGCGACACCATCACCAGGATGGCACCGGCGGTGGTCATCCAGAAGCTGAAGTTGTTGAGGAACGGGAAGGACACGTCTCGCGCGCCGATCTGCAGCGGCACGAGGTAGTTCATGAGGCCCGTGACCAGCGGCATGGCCACGAAGAAGATCATGATCACGCCGTGGGCGGTGAAGATCTGGTCGTAGTGGTGCGGCGGCAGGTAGCCCATGTTGTCGCCAAAGGCCATGGCCTGCTGCAGGCGCATCATCAGCGCGTCGGCAAAGCCGCGCAGCAGCATGACCACGCCCAGGATCATGTACATGATGCCGATCTTCTTGTGGTCGATGCTGCAGATCCAGTCGCGCCACAGGGTGCCCCACAGGCGGAACTTGGTGATGCCGGCCAGCACGGCCAGGCCACCGAGCACAACGCCGATGAAGGTGATCAGCACGATGGGCTCGTGCGCCATGGGGATGGAATCCCAGGTGATTCGGCCCAGGGCCCAATGCGGTGGTGCGGTAACGGGTGAGGTGGACATGTTCGTCAGTCTCTTAGGCGCGGATCATTGGCGGGAAAGGGTGCGGTCGTGGACCGTGGCGTGGCGCGCTTCGAGGGCCGCCACGATCTGGCCGGCGTTGTCGACGGTGCACACGTCCTGGGGCAGGTTGATGCCCATGGCCTTCATGTAGGCCTCGCCGCCGCGCTCGTCGATGGACATCATGTGGTGCATGCACATCTTGCCTTCCTCGACACAGCGGTTGAGCACCTTGTCGTACAGGCCGTCTTCCACGCTGGCAAAGCGCTGCACGGGGTCGCGCTCGCTGGGCTTGACGAGGTTCAGGTAGGTGGCGCGGTCCAGCGCCTTGCCTTCGCCCTTGGTCTTGGCCACCCACTGCTCGAAGTCGCCCTGGCTCAGGCCGTGGAACTTGAAGGTCATGCCCGAGAAGCCCGCGCCGCTGTAGTGCGAGGCGATGCCGGGATAGACACCGGGCTTGTTGATCACGGCGTTCAGCTCGGTCTGCATGCCGGGCATGGCGTAGATCATGCCGGCGAGGTCGGCCACGTAGAACGAGTTCATCGTGGACGTGGCGGTGAGCTTGAACAAAATGGGGCGGTCCACCGGGGCGGCCAGCTCATTCACGGTGGCAATGCCCTGCTCGGGGTAGAAGAAGAGCCATTTCCAGTCCATGGCGACCACCTGCACCACCAGGGGGGTGGCCTGCGCTTCGAGCGGCTTGGTGGCCGAGATGCGGTCCAGCGGGCGGTAGGGGTCGAGCTTGTGGGTGCCGATCCAGGTCAGCGCGCCCAGGGCGATGATGATCAGCAGGGGCACGGTCCAGATCACCAGCTCCAGCGTGGTGGAGTGGTGCCAGTCGGGGTCGTAGTCCGCTTCGGTGTTGGCAGTGTTGGACTGGCGGTACTTCCAGGCGAACCACAGCGTGAGGGCGATCACCGGGACGATGATGATCAGCATCAGCAAGGTGGCCTGCACGACCATGTGGCCTTGCTGCGAGGCGACGTCGCCTGCGGGGTTGAGGACGACGGCCTTGCTGCAGCCGGCGAGGCTGGTGGCTGTGGCCGCCAACGCAAGCCATGCCGGCCCGCGAAGTTGGGGAAGTTTGAACATGTGATGGGCCCAACAAAGGCGTTTAGGGGTAAACGCGAATGACAATTTGCCGCTCAATGTAATAGAGCAGCCAAATTTGTCCATTGGACATTTTGTCCAAGGTCAAGTTTTTGCCCCTTTTTGGGGCAACCAGCGAACACACTGCGGAACCAGAAATCCCTGCGGGGACAGACTATGGGCATTTGTCCTGCAGGAAGGTGGGTGAAACCGCCCTTGTCGGGCAGGGCGGCAGGGTGTAAAACGTGGGTGTATCAGTTACACAACAAGGAACCCCGTTCATGAGCAGTCCCGCCTCTGCTATCTACCCAGCGAATGGCTTTGAAGAAGGCCAGGCATCCCTTTCCCGCGCGGACACCCATGAAGACGTCACCCCCAGCGAAATTGCCGTGGGCGTGATCATCGGGCGCTCGTCCGAATATTTCGACTTCTTCGTTTTCGGGATCGCCTGCGTGCTGGTGTTCCCGTCGTTCCTGTTCCCCTTCATGTCGCGCCTGGACGGCACGCTGGCCGCCTTTGCGCTGCTGGCCGTGGCTTTCGTGGTGCGCCCCATCGGTACCGCCATCTCCATGGCCATCCAGCGGCGCTGGGGCCGGGGCACCAAGCTGACCATCGCGCTGTTCCTGCTGGGTGTGTGCACGGTGGGCATGGCCTTTTTGCCGGGCTACAAGGACCTGGGCACCACCGCCATCGTGGCGCTGCTGATCTTGCGCATCGGCCAGGGCCTGGCGCTGGGCGGCTCGTGGGACGGCCTGCCATCGCTGCTGGCGATGTCGGTACCCAAGCACCGCCGCGGCTGGTACGCCATGATCGGCCAGCTGGGCGCGCCTGTGGGCTTTGTGCTGGCGGCTGGCCTGTTTGCCTATCTGTACGCCAACCTCACGGTGCAGGAGTTTCTGGCCTGGGGCTGGCGCTACCCGTTCTTCGTGGCCTTTGCCGTGAACGTGGTGGCCCTGTTCGCCCGCCTGCGCCTGGTGGTGGGCCAGTCGTACACCGAGCTGCTGCAGGACCGTGAGCTGCAGCCCGTGCCCGTGCACGAGGTGATGCGCGACGAGGGCGGCAACGTGCTGCTGGGTGCCTTTGCGGCGCTGGCCAGCTTTGCACTGTTCCACCTGGTCACCGTGTTCCCGCTGTCGTGGATCACGCTGTACACCGACCAGCCGGTCACCCAGATCCTGGGGGTGCAGATCGTGGGCGCCTTCCTGGCGGCCGGGGCCATCATGGTCTCGGGCTGGCTGTCGGACCACCTGGGCCGGCGCAAGCTGCTGGGCGGCATGGCGGTGCTGATCGGGGTGTTCAGCTTCATGGCGCCGGTGCTGCTGAACAGCGGCGAGGTAGGCAGCACCATGTTCCTGCTGCTGGGCTTTGTGCTGCTGGGCCTGTCGTACGGCCAGGCCTCTGGCACGGTGACGGCCAATTTCTCGCCCAAGTACCGCTACACGGGTGCGGCCCTGTCGGCCGACCTGGCCTGGATCATCGGCGCCGCGTTTGCGCCGCTGGTGGCCCTGGGCCTGTCGGCCCAGTTCGGCCTGCTGGCCGTGACGGTGTACCTGCTGTCGGGCGTGGCCTGCACCCTGGGCGCACTGAACCTGAACCGCCGCATGGAGCGACGCGACCGATAAGAGCGGCTGACAAAACTCTTCTGGCGCCGTTGCCGCGTCTTGTCGTACTACCCGTACTGCCTGCAAGAAATCGGATGTGTAGCGCCTAGCCAGAACCGCTGCGCTGAGTTTTGTTCTCCGCCCTTGGGTAGATTCACAAGAGAGAGCGAGGGGCGGGCCCACGGGAGGGCGGCCCCGCTGAGAAGCGATGCAAGAACCCGGTGGCTGCCTTGGCGGCCACCGGGTTTTTTGTTGTTGGTGGTGCGCCAGGGCATGTGCCGGGGCAGTTGTTGCACATCGGGTGCGGCGCCTTCCGGCGCGGCGAGCCGTTGGGCCGGTCTTCAAGGCTTCGCGCGTCAGAAGACTGTTGCGGACCGGCGCGTCACTCGGGTGGCCTGGGCTTTGCGCCCTCCAGGATGAAGTTGATGGGGACCAGCATCCACATCGGCTCCGCTACGCCATTGCGGCGGCCCGGCTCGTAGCGCCAGCGCATGGTGGCTTCGAGCGCGGATGCGTCAAGCCGCCGAAAGCCGCTGGAGCGGCTGATTTCTGCCTTCGAGGGGATGCCCTGGGTGTCTACCAATACCTTGATTTCGACCCGGCCCTGTTCGCCGGTGCGCTTGGACGCAGCAGGGTATTCCGGTGGTCCGTTGTGGTCCTGGCCGGTTGCCATGGGGATGGCGGCGGGATCTGCTGGCGCCTGGGCGTCCTGGGCCGCCGAGATGCCGCAGCAGGCGATCAGGCCCGCAAAGACGCACGCAAGGAGTGGGCGGGATCGGCGCTGCAGTGGCGTGCAATCAATGTGCTGGCGCACTGGTCAGTCCTGCGGCCTGAACCCGATGGTCAGCGAGGACGGTGGTGCGCGCCCGCCGATGTCGCGCGGCAGGGTCTCCGTCTTCTCCAGGGCGCGCAGCACGGCGTCGTCCCAGGCCTTGTTGCCGCTCGATTGCACCAGGCGCTTGCCGACGATGGTGCCGTCGGGCGACAGGCGCACTTCGACCTCGGCGCGCGGGTTGCCCGAGATCGCGTCGGGGTAGACGATGTTGGGCTTGACCTTGGCGGCCACCAGGCCGCCGTAGCTGCCCGAGGGGCCGGAGTCGCGCTGCGCGGTGCCGGTGGACTTTTCGTTGCCCTCGGAGCCCGCCAGGCCCTGCATGCGGCGCAGGTTGGCCTCGCGCTGGGCGGCGAGCTGCTTGGCCTCGGCCTCGGTGCGCTGCTTCTTGGCTGCTGCGTCTTTGGCTTCCTTTGCGTCCTTGGCCTCTTCGGCCTTGCGCTTTTCTTCCGCAAGCAGTTTCTTTTGCTTTTCCTGCTCGGCCTTCTTCTGCTCGGCCAGCTTTTCCTTCTTTTCCTTTTCGAGCCGTTCCTCGCGCTCGTCTTCCTTGCGCTCACGTTCGCGTTTTTCGCGCTCGAGCTTCTCGGCGCGGGCTTTCTTCTCCTGCTCCAGGCGCTTCTTTTCGCGCTCGATGGCGATGTCGGCCTCGCGCGTGTCGGGCTCCACGGCGCGCGGTGGCGGTGGGGGAGGCGGCGGTGGCGGTGCCGGCGTGGGGACAGGCCGTGGCTCGGGCGGCGTTGGCGGGGTGGGGGGCGTCACCTCGGGCGGTGCGGCCTGCTGGGGCACGGCGGACCACAGCTCGGCCTGCACGGCGGGCTGGTCAGAGCTGGCCTTCCAGTTCACACCCCAGGTGAGTGCGCCGATCAGCGCCAGGTGCACCAGCACCGCCAGCGAGATGGCTCGCAGGCGGGCGGGGGGTGCAGGGGGCGCAAATTGGTCGCGGTCGTCTTGGGCGTGCATGGAGGGAGTAGAGCGTGTACGTCTTCTTCGGTTCAATCAATCAGGCAGGGCGGGGAACTGCTTCAGCCACCCTGTTTGACGGAGAGACCTACCCGCTGCACACCCGCCTTCTGCAAGGCGTCCATGGCCTTGACCACGTTGTCGTACATAACGCCCTTGTCGGCCGTAATGATGACAGCCGTCTCCTTGGTCTGGCTCTTTTGCCAGCGCAGCGCGGCTTCGCCGATCTCGCGCTGGCTCATGCTGCGCGTGGCCTCGGGGGTCTTGAGCTGCAGCGAGCCGTCCTTGTTCACCACGATCTGGGCGACCACCTTGGGCAGGTTGCGGCCCTTGCCCACGCTGGGTACGTCGACCATGCCGGGAGTGAGCATGGGGGCCGTCACCATGAAGATGATGAGCAGCACCAGCATCACGTCGATGAACGGGACCATGTTGATCTCGTTGATGGTGCGGCGGCCTCGGCCGCGGGATGCCATGGCGGGCATGGTGTCAGTGCCCCGATGCGGAGGTGGGCTGCTGCGCGCCCAGGTTGCGCTGCAGGATGTTGGAGAACTCCTCGATGAAGGTCTCCTGGTGCGTGGCCACGCGGTCGATGTCGCGCGCGAAGCGGTTGTAGGCGATGACGGCCGGGATGGCCGCGAACAGGCCGATGGCGGTGGCCACCAGCGCCTCGGCAATGCCGGGGGCCACGGTGGCCAGGGTCACCTGCTCCATGCCGGCAAAGCCGGTGAAGGCGTGCATGATGCCCCACACCGTGCCAAACAGGCCCACGTAGGGCGAGACGGATCCCACGGTGGCCAGGAACGACAGGCTGGATTCGACCACGTCCATCTCGCGCTGGAAGCTGGCGCGCATGGCGCGGCGGGCGCCGTCCATCAAAGTGCCGGCATCGGTGATGCGGCGCTCGCGCAGTTTCTGGTACTCGCGCATGCCGCTGGCAAAGATGCGTTCCATGGGGCCGGCGTTCTTGGCGTTCTGGGCGGCGCTGGCGAACAGGTCGTTCAGGCTGGTGCCGGACCAGAAATCGCGCTCGAAATCGTCGTTGAGTGACTTGATGCGCTTGAGCGCGAACAGCTTGCGGAAGATGGCAGCCCAACTGGCGACGGAGACGATCAGCAGCAGCGCCATGACGAGTTGCACCACCCAGCTGGCCTGAAGCACCAGGCTGAGGATGGACATGTTTTGGGAATTCATGTGGTTGATGAGGGTTGTTCCAGAAGGGTGCTCGGTATGCTCGCGGGCCGCAGGGTGGCAGCGCCCACCCAGCCGATGCGAATTGGTGCCTTCACTGAGCAGCACCGAACGATTTTCGGTCATTTGCTGCTCTGGTTTCAGGAGCGGTTGCTGCAGTATTGTCAACGATGCGCGGCTGGTCCCTCCCCGCTCGGCGGTAACAATCAGTTCACCGCCCGGCCGGGCTGGACGCAAGCGGCGTGCCTGGCCAGGGGTACGACCCACATGCCGCCGGTTTGTTCCCGGTGCGGTGGTGGGCCTGGGGCCAGCGAGTGCGGCCCTTGGGTGCGGGTGTGTGCGATCCGCACGGCGCATGCCGCTGCGCGTGGGCCGCCAGGTCAGATGGCTTGGCAGATCAGAGAGGGGCGAGGGCGCCCACCAGCGAGGGTGTGAAGTCCGCACCGCCCTCGGGCCTTGCGCCATGGGCCCATGCCAGCAGGGCGGCGGGCGGCATGGGCCGAGCGAAAAGAAAGCCCTGCAGTTCGTCGCAATCCATGTCCAGGAGGATGTCGCGCTGTGTCGCGGTCTCCACCCCCTCGGCCACGACGCGCAGGCCCAGGGCGTGGGCCAGGCCCACCACGGCGGCCACCACGGCGCGGGCATTGGCGCTGTGTTCAAGGTCTCCCACGAAGCTGCGGTCGATCTTGAGCTGCCGGGCGGGCAGCTGGCTCAGGTAGCGCAGGCTGGAGTAGCCGGTGCCGAAGTCGTCGATGGACAGGAACACGCCGATGTGGCCGAGCCCCTCGAAGGTGTGCTGCACGGCCTTGATGTCCTCCATCGCCACGGTCTCGGTGATCTCGCACAGCAGCTGCGAGGCGTCCAGGCCATGGTCCTGCAGGGTCTGCCCGATGCGCTCGACCAGGCCCTTGTCGCGCAGCTGGTGCACCGACAGGTTCACCGCCACGCGCATGCGCAGGCCCTCGCGGCCCCACTCGGCGGTCTGGCGGCAGGCCTCGTCGATGACCCATTGGCCGAGGCGGCCGATGAGGCCTATCCGCTCTGCCAGGGGGATGAACACGAGCGGGCTGACCATGCCGTGGCGCGGGTGGTTCCAGCGCAGCAGGGCCTCGACACCGCTGATCTGGCCACGCCGCCCGTCGATCTTGGGCTGGTAGTGCAGGGACAGTTGCCCCCGCTCCAGCGCGTGGCGCAGGTCGCTCTGCAGTGCCAGTTGCTCCGACACGTCGGACACCATGTGGGGCTCGAACAGTGCGTAGCAGCTGCCGCCTGCGCGCTTGGCGGCGTACATCGCTGCGTCGGCGTTGGCCACGAGCTTGCTGCCCTCGCCGTGGCCCGGGTGCACCACGATGCCGATGGAGCAGGAAATCTCGATGCGCCGACCCGATGCCTCGAAGGGCTGCGACAGCGACGCCAGCACCCTCTGGGCCACGGAAATGCAGGCCTGTTCGTCGGCAACGTCGTTGAGCAGGATGAGGAATTCGTCGCCACCGACCCGGGCCACGGTGTCGCAGTCGCGCGCCTCGTCGCGCAGACGCGATGCCGCCTTGCGGATCACGACATCGCCCACCGCATGCCCGAACGAGTCGTTGATGGGCTTGAACCCGTCCAGGTCCACGAACAGCACGGCCATGCGTTCGACCACGCCGTCGTGGTTGTTGCGGTCCAGTCGGCGTGTGGCCTGGGCCAGGCGGTCCTCGAACAGCAGGCGGTTGGGCAGGCCCGTCAGCGGGTCGGCGAAGGCGCGCTGCTGGAGCTCTTCGTTCGCCGCCTGCAGGCGTGCATTGCTCTCGTGCATGGAGTGCGAGGCGCCGCGCGCGGCGCGCTGCAGCCGCGCGTCCAGGATGGAGGTGAGCAGCGTGACCACCAGCAGGCCGCCCGCAATCATCGCTACCGCCGTCTGCAGGCCGGGCCCGCCGAGCTCATTGGCCGTGAGGCAGACCGAGCCCAGCGCGAAGTTGGCGGCCGCCATGCCCAGGTAGTGCGTTCCGCAGATCCCCATGGCGAACACGAACGACGCCGCCAACTGGTAAGCCATGCGCCGGGGCCGCTCCACCCGGCGCAGCAGCTTGAAGATCAGCAGCGCCAGTGCGGATGCGAAGAACGACACCAGCACCGACAGCGCCACCAGCGGCACGTCCCAGGTGATGCCGGGCGACATGCCCATGGCGGCCATGCCCAGGTAGTGCATGGCGATGATGCCGCCGCCCATTGCCATGGCGCCGAGCAGGATGCGCAGGTTATCGAGCCGCTTTCGGCTGGCCAGCTCCAGCGCCACACCGGACGCGGCCACCGCGGCCAGCCAGGACACGAAGGTCAGCCCCTGCGAGTAGCCAATGGGAATGGGCAGCTCCAGCGCCTGCATGCCCATGAAATGCATGGCCCAGATGCCGGTGCCCATGACCAGGGAGCCTGCGGCCCACCAGGCCAGGCCGATGCCGCGCTGCGAGGTGCGCACCCTGCGGGCCATGTCGAAGCTCACGTAGGAGGCGAACATGGCCATGGCCAGCGATCCGGCCACCAGGAAGAGGTTGTAGCTCAAAGGCATGAACGCTGTCACGAAAGCTTCCGATCCCGATCAAAGGTGCAGAAAGGGCCTGGCAGTGGGCAGGCCAGGCGACCACGGCGATCCCTCCAGGTGCAAGCCGTCTGGAACCTGATTCCGGATACGGCCCAATCGGCGGAAAGCGTACATCTGTCGCGTGAAAAAACCGTTAGAAAATGCAAGCGGGCTATCTTCTCAGGGGTTTTCGCGCTGCGCTGTAGGTGAAGAGCCCGTCGGCCCGCTGCGGTTCGGGCGTGGCTGGCCGACAATCGCGCCATGCAATTCCAGCCGATCCTTGAAGAAATTGTCGAGACCCTGCGCCCCTTGCTGGGCGCGCAAGGCCATGTGGCCAACTACATCCCGGCGCTGGCGCGGGTGCCGGCGGCCCAGTTCGGCATCGCGCTGCGCACCTGCGATGGCCAGGAGGCGCAGGCAGGCGACAGCGCCACGCGGTTCTCCATCCAGAGCATTTCCAAGCTCTTTGCCCTGACCCTGGGGATGGGGGCGTTGGGCGACACCCTGTGGGAGCGCATCGGCCGCGAGCCCTCGGGCAACCCGTTCAATTCACTGGTGCAGCTCGAAGCCGAGCAGGGGACGCCACGCAATCCCTTCATCAATGCCGGTGCGATTGCCGTCACCGATCGCCTGGTCAGCCAGGGAGATGCCAAGGCCGCCATGCTGGAGTTGTTGTCCAGCCTGTGCAGCGAGCCGGTGCACTTCGACGAGGAGGTGGCCGCCTCCGAGGCCAGCACGGGTTTTCGCAACATCGCGCTGGGCAACTTCATGAAAAGCTTCGGCAAGATCGACAACGACGTCGCAGCCGTTCTGGATGCCTACTTCCACCACTGCGCGGTGGGCATGAGCTGCCTGCAGCTTGCGCGCGCAACCGGCTACCTGTGCCGCGACGGCCGGCACCCTTTCAGCGGCGAGCAACTGCTGACCGAGCGGCAGACGCGCCGCATCAACTCGCTGATGCTGACCTGCGGCACCTACGACGCGGCCGGAGAGTTCGCGTTCCGGATCGGCCTGCCGTGCAAGAGCGGCGTGGGCGGGGGCATCGTGGCGGTGGTGCCCGACCACCTGAGCCTGTGCGTGTGGTCGCCAGCGCTGGATGGCACCGGCAACTCGCTGCTGGGCATGCGGGCGCTGGAGCTGTTCACCACCCGCACGGGGTTGTCGGTGTTCTGATGGCGCAGCTTTTCAGGGGGCCTCTGGCGTCCCTGTGGCACCACATGCTCACTGAATCAGCAGGCGATCAAGCTCCAGGGGGATTTCCGGGCGTCCCCGCTCGTTCAGCGCTGTCCCGGTCACTACGGCGTTGAGCATGAGCCGCCGGTCCGACAGGCGGTAGATGCGTTGATTGAACTGAAGCCGGATACGGCCGTTGCGGGTGAGGGACGTCTGGACCACGAAGTTGTCGCCGCTGGTCAGTGAAGCCTTGTAGTCCACTTCGATGCGGGTGACGACCAGACTCACGCCGCGCTTGGCCAATTCGCCGAACTTGATCCCGAGCGATGACAGGAATTCGTGGCGCGCGTGTTCCAGGTAGTTGAGGTAGACCGCGTTGTTGACCACGTGGTCCATATCGCATTCGTAGTCTCTGACCTTGAGCTCCAGCTCGACATACTTCTCGACGGTGTCCATGTTGGCTGATCATGCTATGACGATGTTTGCGACGGTACCACGCCTGGGTTGCTGGTTTTTTCGTGCGCATGGGTGGTGCATGCTTCGGTGGAGGGCGGAGACCGGGAGGTGCGCCGCCGGGCCCACACCCCGGCTCCCGCCCTTGAAACAGGCATGCGGCAACCGCAGAGACCAAGCCACCAACCCAGCTGGGGCCGCCGGGCCGAGACCCGGCCTCCGCCCGCAATCAAGGATCAGAGGCAAACACTGTCCAGGTCATCCCAGCAGGCGACGCAACCGAGAAACAGACTCTTCCAACTGCGCCATGGAATTCGCAGTAGAGAACCGCACAAACCGCTCCGTCTCCGCCGTCCCGAAATCCCGCCCCGGTGTGATGGCCACATGCGCCCGCTTCATCACCTCGAACGCGAAATCCCAGCTGCCGTTGACACCCAGCCGCCCGGCAGCGTCGGTGCAATCCGCCCAGGCATAAAAAGCACCATCGGGCATCACAGGCACCGACAGGCCCATGGACTGCAGCGCCGGGATGAAGAAATCGCGACGCGCCTTGAACTCCGCTCGGCGGCGCTCGTACTCGGCAATGCTCTCGGCCTCGAAGCAGGCCAGCGCCGCATGCTGCGAGACCGTGCTGGCGCAGATGAACAAATTCTGCGCCAGGCGCTCGACCACGGGCACCATGGCCTCGGGCACCACCATCCAGCCCAGGCGCCAGCCGGTCATGTTGAAGTACTTGCTGAAGCTGTTGATGCTGACGATGTTCTCGTCGATGGACAGCGCCGTGTGGCCGAACTCTTCCTCGTACGACAGGCCCAGGTAGATCTCGTCGATCAGCGTGATGCCGTCGTGCGCGCGCACCACTTCGTGGATGCGGCGCAGCTCATCGGGCGCGATCGACGTGCCCGTGGGGTTGGAAGGCGATGCCAGCAGCACGCCGCGGGTCTTGTCGGTCCAGGCGGCGCGCACCTTCTCGGCGCTCAACTGGTAGCGCTCGGCCGCGGTAGTGGGCAGCAGCACGGCCTTGCCGTCTGCAGCGCTCACGAAGTGGCGATTGCAGGGGTAGCTCGGGTCGGGCATGAGGATCTCGTCGCCGGACTCGATGAGCGCCAGGCACGCCAGCTGCAGCGCGGCCGAAGCGCCGGCCGTGACCACGATGCGCCGGGCCGGCACGTTGACGCCGAAGCGCTGCGCATACCAGGCGCTGATGCGCTCGCGCAGGGGCTCCAGGCCCAGGGCGTTGGTGTACTGGGTGGCGCCGTCGCGCACGGCGCGGGCGGCGGCTTCCTGCACCAGGGGCGGGGCGGTGAAGTCGGGCTCGCCGATGTTCAGGAAGATCATCGGCTCGCGCGTGCCGGCCACCTCGCGTGCCAGGGCCTGCGCGGCCTTGGCCACTTCCATCACGTAAAACGGTTCGATGCGCTCGGCGCGCGAGGAAAACTTCATGGGTGGGGATCCTGCCCGCAGGGCGGGCCATGGCGCGAGAGGGAGGGACAGAAAGGAGAAGGCGTGTGGGCTGCGTTCGATGCGCCGCAGTCCACAGGTCCAGGCGCCCATCAGCCCTGGGATTCGCCTTCAGGGGCCGCTGCAGGCGCTGCGGCTGCGGCACCCTTGTCGGCCGCGACTTCAGCGGCGCGCAGGCGCGGGGCCAGGCCGTTGAGCACGGCGTTCACGTACTTGTGGCCGTCGGTGCCGCCGAATTCCTTGGCCAGCTCGATGCACTCGTTGAGCACCACGCGCCAGGGCACATCGAGGCAGTGCTGGAACTCGTACACGCCGATCCACATCACGGCATGCTCGATGGGCGAGATCTCGGCCATCTTGCGGTCCAGCAGCGGGGTGATCAGCTCGTCCATCTCGGCGGCCAGCTTGATGCTGCCGTGCAAAAGTGCGTCGTAGTGCACCGAGTCGGCCTTGTGAAAGCCGGCCAGGTCGCGCGTGAAGGCGTCGATGGCCTCGGGCGCGTTGCCGCCCACCAGGTGCTGGTACAGCGCCTGCAGCGCGAATTCACGTGCGCGGCTGCGGTTGGACTTGGAGGCCGCCTTGCGCACGCCGGTGCTCTTGAGGCCGGTGCGTGCCTGCTTGGGCGGGCGGGTCGAGGGATGGCTGTTGCCGGCGGTGGTGTCGTCGTTGTTGTTGTTATCGGTCATGACAGGTCTTCCAGCAGGTTGGCCATTTCCACCGCGACGCGGGCTGCGTCCGTGCCCTTTTCGCTCTGGCGGGCAATCGCCTGCTCGAGGTTCTCGGTGGTGATGATGGCGTTGGCAATCGGGATCTGGTAGTCGAGCGACAGGCGTGTGACGCCCGCGCCCGATTCATTGGCCACCAGCTCGAAGTGGTAGGTCTCGCCGCGGATGATGCAGCCCAGCGCGATCAGCGCGTCGT
>JAZKEE010000211.1:0-2328 GCA_040387235.1 Pseudomonadota bacterium | reverse complement strand
CCAGGGCGCTTTCGGCCACGCCGGGCATGTCGTTGATGTAGCCCTCGATCTCGGCGGGGTAGACGTTGTAGCCGCCGCTGATGATCAGGTCCTTGCTGCGCCCGACGATGCTCACGTAGTCACGCTCGTCGACCTTGCCCACGTCGCCGGTCTTGAACCAGCCGTCGGACGTGAACTCCTCGGCCGTCTTCTCGGGCATGCGCCAGTAGCCCTTGAAGACATTGGGGCCCTTGACCTGGATGGCACCGATCTCGCCCACGGGCAGACCCTTGTTGGCATCGTCCACCACGCGCAGGCCCACGCCAGGCAGCGGGAAGCCCACGGTGGCCCCGCGCCGCTCGGTCTGGCCCTGGTGGCGCTTGTCGGCCGCATAGGGGTTGGAGGTGAGCATGATGGTTTCGCTCATCCCGTAGCGCTCCAGGATGGTGTGGCCCGTGCGCTGCTGCCATTCGTTGAAGGTCTCGATCAGCAGCGGCGCAGAGCCCGCGACGAACAGGCGCATGTTCTTCGCGGTTTCCTTGGTGAGCCCGGCTTCGCCCAGCAGGCGCACATAGAGCGTGGGCACACCCATGAAGACGGTGGCGCGCGGCATGGCGGCGAGCACGGCCCTGGGGTCGAATTTGCTGAACCAGATCATCTTGCTGCCGTTGATCAGCGCGCCGTGGATGGCCACGAACAGGCCGTGCACGTGGAAGATGGGCAGCGCGTGGATCAGCACGTCGCCAGGCTTCCAGCCCCAGTAGTCCTTGAGCACTTCGGCGTTGGATTGCAGGTTGCCGTGCGTGAGCATGGCGCCCTTGCTGCGGCCCGTGGTGCCGCTGGTGTAGAGGATGGCGGCCAGATCATCTGCCTGGCGCTGCACGGGCGTGTGCTCGTCGCCGTGGTGCGCAGCGCGATCCAGCAAACTGCCGGTGCGGTCGTCGCCCAGGGTGAAGACATGCTGCGTGCCCTGGGTGAAGGCGATCTTGCTCACCCAGCCGAAGTTGCCGGGCGTGCAGACCACCACGGCGGGTTCGGCGTTGCCGATGAAGTACTCGATCTCGGCGCTTTGGTAGGCGGTGTTGAGCGGCAGGAACACATAGCCAGCGCGCAGGGTGGCCAGGTACAGCAGCAGCGCTTCGACCGATTTCTCGACCTGCACCGCCACGCGGCTGCCTTCAGGCAGATTGAGCGAGGCGAGCAGGTTGGCGATGCGCGCGCTGGCGCGCTCCAGGTCACCCCAGGTGTAGAGCAGCGGCCGGCCGTCGGCGGTGGATGTCTCCACGGCCGTGCTGGCCAGGTCGGCGGGGAAGGCGGCGCGCAGGGCGCAAAAGAGATTTTGCTGAGGGCTGGAGCTCATGGTGCGGTCATCCGTGTAGGCAACAAAACTGAGGTTCAAAACACAGGGGGGCGCTTTTCGAGAAAAGCGGTGATGCCTTCGCGGTGCTCGGCGCTGTCCGCATAGGCATAGGGGTCTGTGGCGTGGTGGTGTCCGGGCGAAGCATGGTGGTGCTGCGACGGGTCGAAGGGCGGCGGGGCTTTCA
Organism: Pseudomonadota bacterium; assembly: GCA_040387235.1. Classification (GTDB taxonomy): domain Bacteria; phylum Pseudomonadota; class Gammaproteobacteria; order Burkholderiales; family Burkholderiaceae_C; genus Acidovorax. The sequence goes on along the minus strand of JAZKEE010000211.1, from coordinate 805 downwards.
GCGCTCGCAGTGTCTGCTTGTTCAGGCGTGCGGCGCCGGGCGCCAGCGCCGCGATGCGGCAGGCGCTGGCCAGGGCCTCGGCGCGGGCCTCTTGGGCACCCGCCACCACGCGGCTCAGAAAGCCGCGCGCGAACATCTCGTCAGCGCCGAAGGTCGCGGCCTCCAGCAGCATCTGCCGTGCGGTGACCTCGCCCAAGGCACCAGCCACGAGTTGCGCCTCGCGCGGGGCCATGGGGAAACCCAAACGGGCGATGGGCGCACCGAAGCGGGCCGCTGCATGGGCCACGCGCACGTCGCAGCAGCTGGCGATCTCCACGCCCGCTCCCATGCAGGCGCCGGCGATGTGGGCGACGATGGGCACGTCGCAGTCGAGCATGGCCGAGAGCCCGCCCCAGACATCGCCTTCGTGGAATTCGCGCAGCGCTGCTGCGTCGAAGCGAAAGCCCGGGTACTCCGAGATATCGCCACCCGCGCAGAAGGCCGCGCCCTCGCCTTCGATCAGCACGCAGCGCACGCCATGGCTGCGCTGGATGTCCTTGAACACCGCCCGCAACTGCTGCCACATGGCGCGCGACATGGCGTTGAGCCGGCCGGTGTGGCGCAGCGTGACCAGCACCACGCCAGCCTCGCCGGCTGCACCGGACGCTCGCGTAGCGACTACCTCGGCACTGGTTGCCGATGTCCCTGCGGGTACTGCTGCTGCCTGCATATCGCCTTTTTTCTTAGTTATTTATAGCGCTGAGCGCGTCCCACATCGCATGAGGCTGGCGCGGCCCAGGCCAGTGCCCCCGTGCAAGGGCCGCCC
>JAZKEE010000210.1:0-33736 GCA_040387235.1 Pseudomonadota bacterium | reverse complement strand
CACGCAAGCTGGGCATGAAGACCACCGGCAATGCCGGCGGCTCGCACAACCTGACCATGACCTCGCGCCTGACCCAGCCCGGCGACGACCTCGACGCCATGCTGCAAAAGCTGGGCACGGGCCTGTTCGTGATCGAACTCATGGGCCAGGGCGTGAACTACGTGACGGGTGATTATTCGCGCGGTGCGAGCGGCTTCTGGGTCGAGAACGGCCGCATCGCCTACCCGGTGCACGAGATCACCATCGCAGGCAATCTCAAGGACATGCTGCAGGGCATCGAAGCCGTGGGCGCGGACACCTACAACTACGGTGCCAAGACGGTGGGCTCGATTCTCGTGAACAAGATGAAGGTGGCGGGCAGCTGACAGGGCGCCATGCCTTCCCCATCAATGTGCCGCTGCGGCACGTTCCAGGCCTGATTTTGGAGCGTCGCCGTTTTGCTTCCTCAAATGTCTGCAGCAGGGTGTGCCACCTCGGCGGTATGAAGAGATGGCATCTCTGCAGGCGGTGGCAGTGACCCAGGGGTGTGCGGCGATGCTTGTGCGTCGCGTGTCGCATTCATGTGCACTGCCTCTCCAGATCGAACCTGGAAATAGCCAACGCGCCCAGAACGCCTTCGAACGCGATTTGTCTGTCCGTGCCGAATCTTCCATTCAAAACGGGTACCGCAGGCTGGAGGCGCTCATTGCCGTAGTTGATTTGGCAGGATGGAGCCACATGCACTGACGACCGGGCAAGAGCGCTCTCGTGCTGTGTTGCAATTGGATTTTCCGAAGGGAGCAGGAGATGGGGAACGTACGGACAAAGATGGTCGGATTGTTGTTTGCGACCGCGGCCTTGACCGCGTGCTCGGACAAGGCGCCAGTTGGATCGTCGAACTCGCCGAGCTTAAAAGACACCGTTGCGGCAGCTGTCGGCGGGGTTGCACCTCCAGTTGCCCCGAAGATTGATACGTCGACGCCCGACTTTGCCCTGAAGTCCTGGTGGGCATTTCTGGATGAGCAGGAAGGGTACCAGCGCCGCATGTGCCAGAAGCTGTCCACGGAGGTCAAGGATTTCCGCAATTCTCTGGGTCTTCTGCTGGCGGGTGATCCACTCAAGGTTCAGCAGTCCTTTTCCGGTAGCTGTCCGGAAGTGAAAATTGATCGGCAGATCAAGAAGGTTCACATGGAGACGGAGACTCGTTCCGTCATCGAAGTAGTGATGCGGGACGCTGTGGGGCCCAAGCCGGATGAAGTGGTGCCGAACTATGCGAAAAAAGGTGTTGAGCACGGTTTCCAGTACCGGTACGTACTGGTAAAGACCCCTGAAGGCTGGCGCATCGAGGATGTCCTTCAATGGAGCGATACGGCGGTGGTTCTCAAGCGCGATCCTTGGGATCGTGTCTATACAAACGAACCCAAAAGGTACTTCTTCAATCTGTCGATGCAGTAGGTTGGGTTGTCATTGGCCGTCGGCGCTGGTGCGCGAACACAAGCCTTCTGGAACCTCTCGCACGAGAAGGTGGCACCCCTGTGGCTGTGCCCGCGTGCGGTGAACGGGAGCCGGAACTTCCTGGCGACCGGGTGCATTGGCGTGGTGTCACTGCATGCCAACCATTTGGGGAGCGGACGCTCAGGCTGCTGCGGTGGGCCGGGTCGCGGCCCAGGTGTCCTTCCTGCCCCGCATGCCCTCGGGCAGCGCCAATCCCACGCGGTGGCGCGACAGGGTGCCGGCAGGTTCCAGGTGGGCGAGCATCAGTGCAGCGGCGTCTGCATAGGGCACGATCATCTCCGGCACCTTGGATGCGAACACCAGCAGGAGCAGGGGTGCTGGCAGCGCCTTGGCGAAGCCTGCAATGCGCACCGGCAACTGCTCTGTGGACACCCGCATCCGGCCCAGGCCGAGAGCGGCCTGCTCCACCATGGGTCCGGGGCACAGCATGCGCCAGTCCAGCGGCGACGCGCAGATGCGTTCGTAGTTCCTCAGGTGCGGCCAGTAGGTGTCGCGTACCTTGGGCAGTGCAGCGCCCTTGCGGCCCGTCTGGCCGATGTCCAGTGCCGCAGCGCCACCCATGAACCAGCAGGTCGGGCGCTCTTCGGCGGATAGCGACTCGACACTCTCCACGATGCGCGCCACCAGGTCCACGAAGACCTGGCCTTCGGTCACCATGCCGGCGCAGTTGATGAGCGCGTCGTGGCCGCGGACGATGCTTGCCAGGTCCCCGGTGGCGATCTGGCCGAGGTCGGCCTGGTGCACTGTGACCAAGGAGCGGGTTTCGCCGGGCAGCTTGGTGGGGTTGCGGACGAGCACGGAGACCTGGTGGCCAGCGGCGACGGCCTGTTCGAGCACATGGCGGCCGAGAGAGCCGGTGGCTCCGAGGATGAGCAGACGCTTCATGGGGATTGGCGTGGTGGGTTGGTGGCGGTGGTTTCTGGAACCTGGGCGCGATCATTCCACGCTGTCCGATCGAAGTCAGGGCCCTGCGCTGCAGTGCGCAGGCGGGGTGGTGAACTTTTTCACGGCTTGGGTGGTATTTGTGGCGGCGGAAGTCGGAGGCCGGGCGCACATCCCGGCCGCCGTTCTCTGCAAGCAGCAGAAGCGCCCATCATCTCAATGCGATCAATACGCCGCGCTGGCCTTGGCAGGCGCGCCGGCAGCACTGGCGCCCCCAAACTGCATCCTCAACTTGCGCGCCGCACTGACGAACATCAACACATCCACGCCCACGGCGACAAAGGTGCATCCCAGATCGAGATACCGCTGTGCCAGCACCGGGTTCGAAGTGAGCGTCCCTGCCGCCTTGCCACTGGCGATGATGGTCTTCATCGCCCCTTCGATGGTCGCCTGCACCTGCGGGTGACCCGGGTTGCCCCGCTGGCCCATCGATGCCGCCAGGTTGCATCCGCGAGGGGGCGGGCTGCCGCAAGAAGCCGCGTGGCAAACCTTGATCGCCGCGCAGCCTCAACCCCAGGTGCGTGCCAGCGCTGCTGCGGCCGCCTGCAGCCGCGGCAACTTTTCCAGCGCCTGCGCCAGCGACATGCGCGCCACCGGGGCCTGCAGCGCCACGGCGCAGCGGATGCTCTTGCCGTCCGCACCGGGCACCGGCACGGCCACGCACACCAGGCCTTCGACGAACTCTTCGGCGTCCACCGCATAGTCCTCCCTGCGAATGCGCTTGAACTCCGCATCGAGCGCGGCGCGCGTGGTCAGCGTGGTCGCGGTATGGCGCGTGAGCGTGAGCCCGTCGATCAGCCGGTTGCGCTGGCCTGCGGCCATGTGCGCCAGCAGCAGCTTGCCGCTGGCCGAGCAGTGCACCGGCACGCGCGTGCCGGGGCGCAGGTTCATCTGCAGCGGAAAGGCCGACTCGATGCGGTCCAGGTACACCACCTCGGCACCCGACAGGGCCGTGAAGTTGCAGCTCTCGCCCACTTCAGCCACCAGCTGGCGCAGCACCGCGTGGCGCACGCCCTGCTGGGTGCTGCCAGCCAGCGTGGCCTCGGCCAAGCGCAGCAGGCGCGGCGCGGGCGCATAGCGCCTGCCGTCGGGCTCGCGCGCCAGCAGGCCCCCGGCCTCCAGCTGCATGAGCAGGCGGTGCACGCTGGGCTTGGGCCAGCCGCTGGCGACAACGGCCTCGGCCAGCGTGAGTGGGCGGGCCTCGCGCACCAGCAGCTCGAGCAGGTCGAACAGGCGCAGGCCGGGCGATGCTGCAGAGGTTTCTGTCATGAATCTCTGATATCGAGACGAAATAAGAAAATATTCCGGGATTTATAAGGACTGACCTACAGTGGGGCGCATCGTAGACATCCCCCTGCATTCTGTAAACAACCACCGCCACCCATGCCTTCGCGCCACAGTCCCTTTCGCAATGCCGTCGTTACCGGTGCCTGTGGCGGCCTGGGCCAGGCACTGGCGCGTGAGTTGCTGGCCCAGGGCACACAGGTGGCGCTGGTGGGCCTGCAGAGCCCGGTGCTGGGCGCGCTGGCCGCGACCGCGCCCGACCGCTGCGCGGTGTTCATGCCCGACGTGGCCGATGCGGCCGCCATGGCACAGGTCGCCGCCGACTGGATGGCGCGCGCCGGCCTGCCCGACCTGGTGATCGCCAACGCCGGTGTGGCGGGCGGCTTCGACACCGGTGAGGCCGGTGACCTGGCCGTGATGCGCCGCATGCTGGAGATCAACCTGCTCGGCCCTGCCACCACCTTCCAGCCCTTCGTGCAGGCGCTGCGCGGGCAGCCGGATGCGCAGGCACGCTGTGCCCTGGTCGGCGTGGCCAGCATCGCCGGCTGGCGCGGCATGCCCGGCAATGGCGCCTACTGCGCCAGCAAGGGCGGATTGATCCGCTACCTCGAAAGCCTGCGCGCCGAATGCCGTGGCACGGCGCTGTCGGTGCACACGGTGAGCCCGGGCTACCTGCGCACGGCGCTGACCGCGGGCAACCGCTTTGCCATGCCGGCGCTGATGGAGCCCGATGCCGCCGCGCGCGCCCTGCTGGCTGGCGTGGCGCGCGGGCGTGAGCACATCGTGCTGCCGCGCCACATCGGCTGGCTCTCGCGCCTGCTGGCCTGCCTGCCCGCCGCCAGCTACGACCGCCTGCTGCGCGGCCAGCCGCGCAAGCCGCGCGTGGGCGAGGCGGGTGCCACCGCCATCCCGGGCCTGCCGGGTGCCGCCGATGGCACAGCGCCCGCCAAGCCCCGTTGAATTTCCACTTCCAAGCCCAGCCCATGCAAGACGACCTTCGCAACGCACCCGCCGACCTGCAGGCCTGCGTGGACAGCACCACGGCCACCACGCGGGGCTCCATTGCGCTGATCGGCGCCGGCCCATCGGGCCTGGCTGGCGCGCGCAACCTGCAAAAGCTCGGCATCCCGTTCCAGGGCTTCGAGGCGTATACCGACGTGGGTGGGCTGTGGAACATCGCCAACCCGCGCTCCACGGTGTATGCCTCGGCCCACCTGATCTCGAGCAAGCGCACCACCGAGTTCAGCGAATTCCCCATGGCCGACAGCGTGGCCGACTACCCCAGCCACCGCGAGCTGTGCCGCTATTTCAGCGACTTTGCCGAGCACTTCGACCTGCGCCGGCACTTCCGCTTCGGCTTGCGCGTGCTTCGTGTGGAGCCGGTCAGCGACAGCGAGGACAGCCTGTGGCGCGTGACCATCGCCACTGCGGGCGGGGGCACCGAAGCGGCTGAATACAAGGGTGTGGTGATCGCCAACGGCACGCTGGCCGAGCCCAGCATGCCGCGTTTCGACGGCCATTTCAGCGGCGAGCTGCTGCACACCTCGGCCTACAAGCATGCCGAGCAGTTCAAGGGCAAGCGCGTGCTCATCGTGGGCGCGGGCAACTCGGGCTGCGACATCGCGGTGGATGCGGTGCACTACGCCGAGAGCGTGGACATCTCGGTGCGGCGCGGCTACTACTTCGTGCCCAAGTACGTGTTCGGCAAGCCGGCCGACACGCTGGGCGGCAAGCGCCCGCTGCCGCCCTGGCTCAAGCAGAAGGTGGACAGCACGGTGCTCAAGTGGTTCACGGGCGATCCCACGCGCTTCGGGTTCCCGAAGCCCACGTACAAGATGTACGAGTCGCACCCCATCGTGAACTCGCTGATCCTGCACCACCTGGGCCATGGCGACATCCATGTGAAGCCTGACATCGCACGTTTCGACGGCCCCACCGTGCACTTCAAGGACGGCACGCAGCAGGACTACGACATGGTGCTGGCGGCCACCGGCTACACGCTGCACTACCCCTTCATCGCGCGCGAGCACCTGAACTGGCAAGGCATGGCGCCGCGCCTGCACCTCAACATCTTCGCGCCGCGCTGGCGCCGCCTGGCGGTGCTGGGCATGATCGAGGCCAGTGGCATTGGCTGGCAAGGCCGCTACGAACAGGCCGAGCTGGTGGCGCGCTACTTCCAGGCGCTCGATGCCGGCACGCCCGCTGCCCGGGCCTTCGAGGCCGCGGTGCAGGGCCCGCCGCCGGACCTGTCGGGTGGCTTCAAGTACCTGCAGCTCGAACGCATGGCGTACTACGTGCACAAGGACACCTACCGCGCCGCCGTGCGCAATGCCGCCGCAGCCCTGGGCTGACTGAGCCACAAGAAAAGGGCCTTCAGGCCCACCGAGGAGACAACACCATGCTGCCCGTCGACGAGATCCGCCTGAACTTCAACCCCGCATCGCTGATGCTGCTCAACGGCGTGCTGGCCTTCCTGATGTTCGGCATCGCGCTCGACACGCGGGTGGAGGACTTCCGCCGCGTGGCCAAGATGCCCTGGGCCATGGCCGTGGGCATTGCTGCGCAGTTCATCGTGCTGCCCGCCGTCACCTTTGCGCTCACGCTGTTGCTCGGCGTGGGCCCGAGCATTGCGCTGGGCATGATCCTCGTGGCCTGCTGCCCGCCGGGCAATGTCTCCAACATCCTCACCCACCGTGCGCGCGGCAACGTGGCGCTGTCGGTGTCCATGACGGCGATCTCCAACGCCATCGCCATCGTGGTCATGCCGCTGAACTTCGCGTTCTGGGGCGGCATGCACCCCACGGCCGCGCCGCTGCTGAAAACCATTGCGCTCGACCCGCTGGAGATGGTGGGCCACATCGTCGCCATCATCGGCGTGCCCTTCGTGCTCGGCCTGCTGTGCGCGCACCACCTGCCGCGCCTCACGCAGCGCGTGAAGAAGGCCGTGCGCATCGCCAGCTTCCTGGCACTCATCGGCTTCATCCTGGGGGCCATCGCGGGCAACTGGCGCTTCTTCCTCGACTACGTGGGCATGGTGCTGCTGGCCGTGGCCCTGCACGATGCGCTGGCCTTCGGCACTGGCTACCTGTGTGCCCGTGTCACGGGCCTGCAGGACTATGACCGGCGCGCCGTCGCCATCGAGGTCGGCATCCGCAACGCGGGCCTGGGCCTGGTGGTGATCTTCAGCTTCTTTGGCGGGCTGGGCGGCATGGCTGTGGTGGCCGGCGTCTGGGGCTTCTGGGACATCATCGCCGGCCTGGCGCTGGCCAGCTGGTGGGGCCGCAAGGACCCCGTGGGCGCGCCCGTGCTGGCGCAGGGGGAGGGCGCATGAGCGCGGCGGCCCCGCGCGCCCGCAACATCCTCGTCACCGGTGCCGACGGCTTCCTGGGCCGCGGCGTGCTGGCGGCGCTGGCACGGCGGCCGGACACCGCCGCCGTGGTCGCGCTCGACGTGCGCGAGGTGCCGCCCGGGCGCCGCCAGCCGGGCATCGCCTACGAGGCCCAGGACGTGCGCGACAAGGCCCTGGCCGGTACGCTGCAGCGCCATGCCATCGACACCGTGGTGCACCTGGCCTCCATCGTCACACCGGGGCGCGACTCGAACCGGGCCTTCGAGTACGACGTGGACGTGAACGGCACGCGCAACGTGCTTGAAGCCTGCGCGGCCCAGGGGGTGCAGCATGTGGTCGTGTCCTCCAGCGGCGCGGCCTACGGCTACCATGCCGACAACGCGCCCTGGCTCACCGAGTCGCACCCGCTGCGCGGCAACGAAAGCTTTGCCTATGCGCACCACAAGCGCCTGGTCGAGGAGATGCTGGCGACGTGGCGCCAGAGCCATCCGCAACTGGCGCAAACGGTGTTTCGCATCGGCACCATCCTGGGCGAACGCGTGGACAACCAGATCACCGCACTGTTCGAAAAGCCGCGCCTCCTGGCCATCCGCGGCAGCGACAGCCCCTTCGTCTTCATCTGGGACGAAGACGTGACCGGCGCGCTGCTGCATGCCCTCGATGGCGCGGCGCCTGGCTGCTACAACCTGGCGGGCGATGGGGCGATGACCATTCACCAGATCGCGGCGCGCCTGGGCAAGCGCACGCTGAAGCTGCCGGCCTGGTTGCTGCAATCGGCCCTGTTCGTGGGCTCGCGCCTGGGGGTGAGCCGCTACGGGCCCGAGCAGCTCGACTTTCTGCGCTACCGGCCGGTGCTGCTCAACAAAGCGCTCAAGGAGCAACTGGGCTATGTGCCGCGCAAGACCAGCGCCCAGGCCTTCGATGCCTTCGTGGCGGCGCGCCAGCAGCAGGGGCGGCCTGTGGCCGTGGCCAGCGCCTTGGCAGGCAGCCGCGCATGAATGCAGCGGCCTTGGGGGCTGCACCGGCCCGCGCGCTGTCGCAAGGCGACCTGGCCTGTGCGCTGGCGGTGATCGTCATCTGGGGCTCGAACTTCGTGGTCATGAAGATGGGCCTGCAGACCCTGAGCCCCATGCTGTTGGGCGCGCTGCGTTTCATGGCGGCCTCGCTGCCCTTCCTGCTCTTCGTGCGCCGCCCGGCGCTGCCCTGGCGCTTCGTGGTGGCCTATGGCCTGGCGCAGGGCCTGGGACAGTTCGGCCTGCTGTTCCTGGGCCTGCGCCTGGGCATGACGGCGGGCATGGCCTCGGTGGTCATGCAGACGCAGGCCTTCTTCACGCTGATCCTCGCGGTCACGCTGCTGCACGAGCGGGCGCGCCCCGCGCAGTGGCTGGGCCTGGCGGTGGCGTTCGGGGGGCTGCTGGTGATCGCTGGCGCCCATGGCGAGGGCGCGCTGCAGATGAGCCTGGCGGGCTTCGTGCTCACGCTGGGCGCGGCCTTCATGTGGGCCACCTCCAACCTGGTGGTGCGCTTTGCGGTGCGCGCGGGCGGCGACTATGCACCGTTCCCGTTCATCGTCTGGAGCAGTACCGTGCCCATCGTGCCGTTCTTCGGGCTGGCGCTGTGGCTCGATGGCCCGGCCTCGGTGGCTGCGCAACTGGCGGGCCTCAATGGCCGTGCGCTGTTCGCAGTGCTCTACCTCGCCTTGCTGGCCACCCTGCTGGCCTACAGCCTGTGGACGCGGCTGCTGCAGCGCCACCCGGCTGGACGCGTGTCACCGTTCTCGCTGCTGATCCCGGTGGTGGGCTTGCTGGCCGCCATGCTGGTGCTGGGCGAGCAGCCGGCACCCGCGCAGTGGGCCGGCACGGCCGCGGTGCTCTGCGGCATGCTCATCAACCAGTTTGGTCATCTGTGGGGCAGCCGTTGAGTCGGTGCGGCAATGGCAGCTCGCGAAAGATCCGCGCTTTCGTTCGGGGCAACAACGCCCCCTATTGCTGCCTTCGACTGAACCAAAAGCCCGCAATGCCCAGAACCATCGCAATCCAACCCGCCACGTAGCCGCCGCTGTTCGACTCAACGAGTTGGTGCTTGTACGCAGCCGTATCGCGATAGCTGACCAACTGGCGGCTTGGAGTGCTGAGGCTGAAGATCGTCTTTTCGTCCTTGGGATCGAATTTGGCCGTGACGGTTTCCCCACTCAGTCCATTCAGCACGCGGTCGGAGTGGGGATCGCCCAGCCGCAGGGTGACGATGCCATCGGAGCCCTTGACGTCGAGCTCGGTGTAGCGGCTTGCCAGCACATTCCTCTTGGTCTTGTGCTCGACGACGCGGGCCCCCACGGCTTTGCCTGAGACCGTGCTCAGCTCTGCTTCGGTGGGGACCTTCAGCCGCGATGGCCGTTTGCGGTTCTCTGCATATTCGGCTCCCAGCCATACGAGGCCACCGATGACCAGCACGAGCGAGATGGTTCTGACATTCAATGCAACTCTCCTGGCAAAGAAGCGGAAAAGGTGTCCGATAGTCTGCCATCACATCGGCGGCGCGTGCTCGTGTACGCCTGGCTTTCAGAAGCCAGGGTGCGTTTCAGTGGCCTGCAACCAACGCCGCGATCGCGTGCCCCACGTCTGCCGTGCTCGCGGTTCCCCCCAGGTCCGGCGTGCGGGGCCCGTTCTTGAGCACCTCTTCGATCGCATTCACGATGGCATCGTGCGCGGCGCGGCCTGCTCCCTGGCTCTCTGTCAAAAAGTCCAGCATCAGCGCACCCGACCAGATCATGGCGATGGGGTTGGCGATGTTCTTGCCGTAGATGTCCGGCGCCGAGCCGTGCACGGGCTCGAACAGCGAGGGGAAGGTGCGCTCGGGGTTCAGGTTGGCCGAAGGGGCCAGGCCGATGGTGCCCGTGGTCGCAGGGCCCAGGTCCGAGAGGATGTCGCCGAACAGGTTGGTCGCGGCCACCACGTCGAAGCGGCCGGGCTGCAGCACGAAGCGCGCAGTCAGGATGTCGATGTGCTGCTTGTCCAGCGTGATCTCCGGGTAGTCCTTGGCCACCTCGTCGGCACGCTTGTCCCACCAGGGCATGCTGATGGCGATGCCGTTGCTCTTGGTGGCCAGCGTCACGTGCTTGCGTGGGCGGCTCTGCGCCAGGTCGAACGCGAATCGCAGCAGGCGGTCGGTGCCCTTGCGTGAGTAGACCGATTCCTGGATCACGATCTCGCGGTCCGTGCCCTCGTACATGATGCCGCCCAGCGAGGTGTACTCGCCCTCGGTGTTCTCGCGCACCACGAAGTAGTCGATGTCGCCGGGCTTCCTGCCCGCCAGCGGGCAGGGCACGCCCTCGAACAGGCGCACCGGTCGCAGGTTGATGTACTGGTCGAACTCGCGGCGGAACTTGAGCAGCGAACCCCACAGCGAGACATGGTCGGGCACTTTGGCCGGCCAGCCGACTGCGCCGAAGAAGATCGCGTCCACGTCCGAGAGCTGTGCCTTCCAGTCGTCGGGCATCATCTGGCCGTGCTCGGCGTAGTAGTCGCAGCTGGCCCAGTCGATGGTGCGGCAGGTCAGTGCGATGCCGAAGCGCTCGGCGGCGGCTTTCACGGCGCGCAGGCCTTCGGGCATGACTTCCTTGCCGATGCCGTCGCCGGGGATCACGGCGATCGTGTACTGGGTGGTGGTGGTGCTGCTGCTCATCGGATGTCTTCCTTGGATGGTTGAAGGGGGCCCCGTGAACCAGGGCATGCCCGGCATTGTTGGACAGCACCGCTCAAAATACAATCGACCGCCTGTGCATCCATTCTTCACACACCGTGCATAAAAGCCCGTCGACCGAGGACCTGCGCGTCTTCACTGTGGTCGTGCGCAAATCGAGCTTTGCCGACGCCGCCACGGAGCTCGGCGCATCGCCTGCCTACGTGAGCAAGCGCATCCGCCTGCTGGAGCAGGACCTGGCCGTGAAGTTGCTGCACCGCACCACGCGGCGCGTGGCCGTCACGGAGGAGGGCGAGCGCGTTTTCCACTGGGCGCAGCGCATCCTGGACGACGTGGACCAGCTGCTGCAGGAGGTGGCGGTCACGCGCCGCGAGCCGCGTGGCCTGCTGCGCGTGAGCAGCAGCTTCGGCTTTGGCCGGCGCATCGTGGCGCCCGCGCTCTCGCGCCTGGTGGAGCGGCACCCGGGCCTGCAGGTGCGGCTGGAGGTCTTCGATCGGCTGGTGGACGTGGCTGGTGAGGGCTTCGACCTGGACGTGCGCGTGGGCGACGAGATCGCCCCCCACCTGATCGCGCGGCGCCTGGCCGACAACCACCGCGTGCTGTGTGCTGCCCCGGTCTACCTGGCCCGCCAGGGAACGCCACGCACACTCTCGGAGCTGTCCAGCCACGACTGCCTGGTGATCAAGGAGCGCGACCACCCCATCGGCGTGTGGCGCCTGCGCAATGGCGCCGTGGAGGAGATGGTCAAGGTGCGCGGCCCGCTGTCGGCCAACAACGGCGAGATGGTGGTGCAGTGGGCCGTGGATGGGCGCGGCATTGCGCTGCGCTCGCTGTGGGATGTGTTGCCGCACCTCAAGGCAGGGCAATTGGTGCAGGTGCTGCCCGAGTGGCGCCAGGAAGCGAATGTCTGGGCCGTGTACCCCACGCGGCTGCACCTGTCGGCCAAGGTGCGCGTGTGCGTGGAGTTCCTGCAGGACCATTTCCAGAAGGAATGGTCCGGGATCGACTGAGAAGCGATCAGCCGCCAGCCAAGGCAGTCTTCACCGCTGCCGACACCTGGCCCATGTCGGCCTTGCCGGCCAGGCGCGTCTTGACTGCGCCCATCACCTTGCCCATGTCGCCTGGGCCCGAAGCGCCGAGTTCGGCCACGATCGCCTTGACGGCGGCCAGGGTTTCCTCGGCCGACATGCGCTCGGGCAGGTAGGCCTGCAGCACCACCAGTTCGGACTTCTCCTTGTCGGCGAGGTCCTGGCGCGCAGCCTGCTCGAAGGCGGCGATGGAGTCCTTGCGCTGCTTGATCAGCTTGTCCACGATGGCGACCACGGCTGCGTCGTCGAGCTCGATGCGCTCATCGACTTCCTTTTGCTTCAGGGCCGCCAGCAGCAGGCGGATGGTGCCCAGGCGCTCGCTGTCCTTGGCTCGCATGGCGGTCTTCATGTCTTCGGTGATCTGGTCCTTGAGGGACATGGCATTTCTCCTGTGGTCTTGTCGTTGAATCTGCAAAAAAGAGAGCGCAAAAAGCAAAAAACCCGCGCCTGGCGTCCCGAGCGCGGGTTGATGCGGCCTGTGAGGGCCAGCGATCAGTACAGCTTCTTGGGCAGCTGCATGCTGCGCACGCGCTTGTAGTGGCGCTTGACGGCGGCAGCCTTCTTGCGCTTGCGCTCAGCCGTTGGCTTTTCGTAGAACTCGCGGGCGCGCAGGTCGGTCAGCAGGCCGAGCTTTTCAATGGTGCGCTTGAAGCGGCGCAGTGCAACGTCAAAGGGTTCGTTTTCTTTTACGCGGATCGTAGTCATTAGCTAATGGTTTCCAAATTTTTTTGCCCGCAGAGGGTCTTGGGGAGATCGGGCCTCAAGACCGTGCGCGGCGGTTGTCCCCGTCTGTAACTAGTATTGGCCGACGGGGCATGCCAGCGAAGCCGAGCATTATAGCAGTCAGATGCGCGAAATGTGCAAGTGCTTCCCGTCCGCCCCAAGGTGGTGCGTTTGGCGCGGAAATTGCATGTGTACTTACAGAGTGTTTCCATCGCGCCCGGCTTGGGTGTACCGGAGCACGATCTCATCGTCCGGCACCGAACCGCCGGGCGCATCTTGCAGGAACGGGAAACTGGGCACCCATGGCAATCATGCACCGCGTATCAGGTTGGCTAGGCCGGCTCAGTGTGGGCCGCAAGCTCATGCTCATCTATCTGCTGGACCTCACGGCGGTGATCTACGTCTCCAGCATCCTGATCCACGAGAAGAACCAGGCCATCGACTTCACGCGCAAGGAGATCGTGGGCACGACCTATGCCACCGTCGTGCGCGATGGCCTGCTCGGCCGCTTCCTGCAGCCCGGCCAGCCATCCCTTTCGGTCGCCGAGACGCTGGCTCGCCTGGACACAGTGCGCGCCGAGCACGACGAGGCATTGCACACGCAGGAGGCTGGCCAGCGCTTCAAGGATGCGCTGGAGCGCCTGGGCACCGATGCCGCCGCGCAAGCCGACGCGCAGGCCCTCACGCGCTTGCGCAGCCAGTTGCTGCGCGATGGGCGCGAGCTGCTCACCACCGTGGGCAACCAGTCCAACCTGATCCTCGACCCGGACCTGGACAGCTATTACGAGATGTCGTTGTCGGTGCTGCGCTTTCCCGAGCTGCTGCAGGCCGTGCACGACACCGTGAGTTTCCTGAACTCGCCCCGGGTCGCGCGCGGCCCGCAGTGGTCGTCCGAGCTGCTCACGCTGGTGGGGCGCCTGGAGGCCGTCACGCTGGGCATCGAGTCCGACTACAACCAGGCCTTCATCGCCGGTACGCCTGAACTGCGCGCCGCGCTGGTGCGCGAGCGCGAGGCGCTCAATGCCGCGCTGCTCGAATTCCAATCGCACCTGCAGACCATCGCCAGCGGCGAATCGCGCCTGACCATGGCGCAACTGGCCGAGCAGGAGGCCAAGGTGCTGGGTGCCCTGCAGGCCGCCTGGGGCTCGGGCATCACCGACCTCGATCGCCTGCTGCACCAGCGGGTAGGCAGCCTGTATTCGCGCATGTGGCTGCACCTGGGCACGGCGCTGGTGCTGCTGGGCTGCATCCTCTCGCTCGTCACATTGGTGGCGCGCCAGATCGCCAAGCCGCTGCAGCAACTGGCCCGCGTGGCCGACGAGGTGAGAAAGAGCGGCGACCACACGCTGCGCGCCCACTGGAGCAGCAGCGACGAGATCGGCCGCCTGGTCACCGCCTTCAACGGCATGCTGGCCCAGCTCGACCGCGAGCGCCTGTTGCAGCAGGAGCTGGCTGCCAGTGCCCGTGCGGCCGAGGCCCAGCGCGAACTGGTGGAGGCCTTCCCGATCCCGCTGATGGTCACCTCCATCCCCGAGCACGAGGTGCTGCACTCCAACGCGCCGGCCGGCCAGTGGCTCAATGGCCGCACCGTGGACCCCTGGGTGGCGGGGCTCGAGCCCGGCGTGCGCGCGCGCTTCTTCCAGCGCCTGGCCGACCAGGGATCGGTGGACGAGTTCGAGGTGCGCTGGAAGGGCGGCCCCGAGCCCTCCTGGGCCGTGCTGTCGGCGCGGCGCCTGGTGTTCCAGGGGCGCGATGCGGTGCTCACGGCCTTCACGCCGATCAATGTGCTCAAGGTCATGGAGCAGCGCCTGGAGCTGTGGGCCAAGGTGTTCGAGGCCTCGTCCGAAGGCATCATCATCATGAACGCCGACCAGCAGATCATCAGCGTGAACAAGGCCTTTTGCCGCAGCACGCACTACGACTTCTACGAAGTGATCGGCGAGGACCTCGGGTTCCTGCAGGAGGACACGGCAGGGCAGGAGCCGCTGTCGGCCCAGATCGCGCGCGCCATGCAGGACAAGGAATCCTGGCAGGGCGAGGTGCGCTTTCGCCGCCGCTCGGGAGAGACCTACCCGGCCTGGCTCATGGTGTCGGCCGTGCGCGAGGGCAAGGCCGGCGCTGTGGTCAACCACATCGGCATCGCCATCGACATCACCGACCGCAAGCAGAACGAGGAGCGCATCCAGTTCCTGGCGCACCACGACGTGCTCACCGAGCTGCCCAATCGCTCGCTGTGCGTGCAGCGCCTGCAGGTGGCGCTGGCCCATGCCAACGCCTTTGGCGAGCGCGTGGCCGTGCTCTTCATCGACCTGGACCGCTTCAAGGCCATCAACGACACCCTGGGCCACCACATCGGAGACGGCCTGCTGCGCTCGGTGGCGCAGCGCCTCACGCAGGCGGTGCGCAGCCGCGACACCGTGAGCCGCCTGGGTGGTGACGAATTCGTGGTCATCATGCGCGACGTGGCTGGCCCCGAGGACGTGCAGCAGCTGGTCGAGAACCGGCTGATCCCGCTGATTCGCCAGCCGCATCCGGTGGAGGGCCACGAGCTCAACGTGAGCTGCAGCGTCGGCATTGCGGTCTACCCCGAGGACGGCGGCGACATCGACGAGCTCATGCGCCGTGCCGATGCCGCCATGTACGAGGCCAAGACCACCGGCCGCGACATGGCCCTGTTCTACTCGGCCGAGACCGATCAGCGCGCGCTGGCTCGCCAGTCCATGGAGCAGCACCTGCGCCGGGCCCTGGGGCGCGGCGAGTTCAGCCTGCACTACCAGCCGCGCCTGGGCGCCAGGGGCTTGCGGCTGCAGGGGGTGGAGGCGCTGCTGCGCTGGAACAACCCGGTGCTGGGCATGGTGCCACCCAGCGAGTTCATTCCCATCGCGGAAGAGACCGGCATGATCCGCCCCATCGGCGCCTGGGTGCTGCAGCAGGCCTGCTCACAGTGGGTGGCCTGGCAGTCGCTGGAATACGAGGGGCCGCTGGGCCGGGCGCCGCATCCGCTGTCGCAGGTGTCGGTATCGGTGAACCTGTCTGCGGCACAACTGGCCGATCCGCAACTCGTGCCCGACATCGAGGCGCTGCTGGCCAAGAGCGGCATGCCGGCCCACCGGCTGGAGCTGGAGATCACCGAGTCGCAGCTGATGGACCATGCCAATTCGGCCGAGCGGCAGTTGGCGGCGCTCAAGGCGCTGGGGGTGCAGCTGTCCATCGACGACTTCGGCACCGGCTATTCGAGCCTGGCCTACTTGAAGCGCTTCGACATCGACCGGCTCAAGGTCGACAAGTCCTTCATCCACGACATGCTCACCAACCCGGCCGACATGGCCATCACCCGCGCCATCATCGCGCTCGGGCACACGCTGGGCCTGAAGATCGTCGCCGAAGGGGTGGAGGACCTGGCCACCGCCCAGGTGCTGGATGCGCTCGATTGCGAGGAACTGCAGGGCTTTCACTTCACCCGGCCGCTGCCCGTGGCGCAGCTGGAGCATTGGGTGGCGCAGCACGCCCAGCGTCCGGCGCACGGGGATTCGCGCTTCGGCGAACTGGCTGGCGCGCCGTCGGCCTGACCGGACGCCGGCGTCTCGCTTCGCTGCAGGGCGAAGCGTGGCGCCCGGCGGTCGGTGCACACTGGCGGCATGAACACCAACCAGATCGCCCACATCGCCGGCCTCGTCGGCGAGCCCGCGCGCACGGCCATGCTGATGGCGCTGATGGATGGGCGAGCGCTCACCGCGCGCGAGCTGGCTGATGCCGGCCACATCACCGCCCAGACGGCGAGCCGCCACCTTGCCTTGCTGGTCGAGGCCGGGCTGCTGCGCCTGGAACGCCAGGGCCGCCACCGCTACCACCGCCTGGCCTCGGCCGACGTGGCGCGCGTGCTGGAAGGCCTGATGCAGCTGGCCGTGCAGCAGCCGGCATCTGCCACACCCCGGCGCGTGGTGGTTGGCCCGCGCGATACCGCCCTGCGTACGGCACGCACCTGCTACGACCACATTGCCGGCCGCCTGGGCGTGGCCATCACCGAGCACCTGCTGGGCGAGGGGGCCATGGCTTTCGACGGCGATGCGGGCGGCCATGTCACGGCACAGGCGGCGCCGGTGCTGCGGCGCCTGGGCCTGTATGAAGCAGCCGGTCAGGCCACGGCAGGCAGCGGCAAGCGCCCGCATTGCCGTCCCTGCCTGGACTGGAGCGAGCGGCGCATGCACGTGGCGGGCCGCCTGGGCGCCATGATCTGCAGCCACTGCCTGGACCAGGGCTGGCTGCTGCGTCGCAGCGATACCCGGGCCCTGGAGATCACGCCCGGCGGCGCCGTGGCGCTGCGCAACTGGCTAGGGCATGCGCGCTGGAATGCCGTGGCCGCTCACTGACCTGCGCTGGTGGGAAGCGCTCCAGCGCAGGCATGGGCACTGGCCCAGGCCCACTGGAAGTTGTAGCCACCCAGCCAGCCGGTCACGTCCACCACCTCGCCGATGAAGTACAGGCCCGGCTGCGTCTTGCACTCCATGGTCTGCTGCGAGAGCACGCGCGTGTCCACGCCGCCCAGCGTCACCTCGGCCTTCTTGTAGCCCTCGGTGCCCGTGGGTGTGAGTTCCCAGCGCGCCAGCTGCTCGGCCAGTCGCGCAAGCGCCTTGTCCGAGGCCTCGGCGACGGGGCGTTGCCAGTCCGCCTCGCGCTGGGCCCAGGCATCGGCCAGGCGGCTCGGCACCAGGCTGGCCAGTTCGTTGGCGATGAGCTTGCGCGAGCGCAGCTTGGCCTGCGCCAGCGCGGCGGGCAGGTCCACCGTGGGCGCCAGGTCGATGGCCAGGGGCGTGCCCTCCTGCCAGTAGCTCGATATCTGCAGCACCGCCGGGCCCGACAGGCCGCGGTGGGTGAACAGCAGGTCTTCGTCGAACGCCATGCGTGCCTTCTTGGCCCCGGTGCTGATCCGCACCGGCAGCGCCAGGCCCGACAGCTGTGCGTAGGGCGCCCAGCCCGCCCCGTCGAAGGTCATGGGCACTAGGCCCGGGCGTTGTTCGACGAGCGGAACGTCGAACTGCCGGGCCAGCCGGTAGCCGAAATCGGTGGCGCCGATCTTGGGGATGGACAAGCCGCCCGTGGCCACCACCAGGCTGCGTGCCTGCACGGGACCGCGGTCGGTGTCCACCAGGTAGCTGCCCTGGCCACCGTTGCCGCCGGCGTCAAAGGCGATCTTCTTGGCGCCGCAGGGCTGCCAGTGCGTGACGCCGCCCTCGGCGCACTCGGCCAGCAGCATGGCGATGATGTCCTCGGCCGAGCGGTCGGCAAACAGCTGGCCCTTGTGCTTTTCGTGGTGGGGGATGCCGTGCTTGTCCACCAGCGCGATGAAATCCTGCGGCGTGTAGCGCGACAGGGCCGAGCGGCAGAACTGCGGGTTCTGCCCCACGAAATGCTTGTGCGGCGCAGCCGGGTCCAGGTCGCGGTTGGTGAAGTTGCAGCGCCCGCCGCCCGAGATGCGGATCTTCTCGGCCACCTTCTCGGCATGGTCGATCAGCAGGACCTTGAGGCCGCGTTGGCCGGCCTGGCCCGCGCAGAACAGGCCGGCCGCGCCGGCGCCGATGATGATGGCGTCAAAGAAAGGGATGGTCATGGATGCCGCGGATTGTAGGGGGGCGAGTCCACTGAAACCGTGAAATCAGCTGTGCGCCGGGGTGGCAGCGGGTGCAGCGCAAGGCGCGGGCTGCGGCCAAGGCTGGCCGCCTTGGCAAATCCCGCAGCGCCGCGATGCGCCCGCTGTCACCCCGGCCCGCAGGGTGAGGGCCTGGCAGGGCCGCACTCGTCGTTGCCGTGCTCGCCGGGTGTGCAACCCGGCTGCGCCCGCCGCCTGGATTGAGGCCCTGCCAGACCCTCACGCACAGCCGATTTCCCGGTTTCAGTGGACTAACATGTGCCCTCCATCCCGCAAGGACTGCTCCCATGACCATGATCCGCTACGCCGTCTGCACCCTGGCGCTGGGCTTTCTGGCCCCGGCCTCGGCCATCAACAAGTGCACGGATGCCGATGGCAAGGTGTCCTTCCAGGACGCGACCTGCCCGGGCCAGGGCGAGAAGATCGAGGTGCGTCCCGCCCTGGAGGGCGCCACGCCGATACCGTCCCCGCCCTCCACCTCCAGGGAAGGGGCGTTCGGCCCCACCTGGCAGCGCAAGAACTACCTGCAGAACCAGGGCGTTCCCCAGGCACGCATGGCCCTGGAGCGCAACCAGAAGGAATGTGGAGCGCAACCCCTGGAGGCCGTGGCCAGCGCGGGTCCGCTGCGCAGCACCCTGGCATCGGGCACCCAGTTCGCGCAGGAGCGGGCGGCGGCAGCCGGCCAAGGCAAAGCCGCGTGCGAGGCCCGCAGCGAGGAGCTGCGCAAGCAACTGAAATCGCTGGAAGAGGAGCTTGGTGCCCCGTAGTCCTGCGTCTGGGCGACAGTGGCGTGCTCCTGGAACACCTGTCCGGACCACTGTCGTAAGCGGGCTTGCAAGCGTGGCCGTGCAAAAAGACGCCAGGGCGCGCAGGTGCGTCAGAACTCCGTGCTGACCGAGAACAGTGCGGTCCTGGGCGTGCTTCGCGAGAGGAAGCCTGTGCGCACCGAGATCCAATGGGACGAGTCCGCCACATTTTCAACGGCCAGGCGGAACACCGTCGGCTTGCCGCCGATGCGGGTGGCATAGCGCAGGCCCAGGTCGTAGCTGTCGAAGCCGGGGATGCTCTGTGCATTGTTCGCGCTGGCGATCTGGCTGGCCACCTTGGTGAACCGACCCGTCACGGTCAGGCCGGGCAGGGCCGCAATGTCCCACTCGCCGCCCAGCACCAGGCTGTAGTCGGGGATGCCAATGGCCTTTTTGCCGTCGTTGGCGCCGTTCAGGGTCTTGGACTGCACGGCATCGAACAGTGCCAGGCCCGCGTTCAGGCGCAGGTTCCTGGCCACCTCGCCGTAGAGCGACAGCTCCAGGCCACGGTTGCGCTGTTCGCCATCGACCACGAGGAAGTTCGCGCCGTTGACGTAGGACACCGGTTGCCGGATCTGGAACAGGGCCGCGCTGGCGCCAAAGGAGCCGGCGTCGTACTTCAGGCCGGCCTCGATCTGCTTGCCCTTGAACGGCGGGAACACCGTACCCAGGTTGGCCGTCGAGGCAGGAGCCACCGGCCCTTGCGACAGGCCTTCGGCGTAGTTGGCGTACACCGAGAACGTCGGTGCCAGCTTGAAGCTCGCGCCCAGCGAGGGCGCGGTGGCCGTCTGCTCGAAGCGGCGCTGTTCCACGCCCGCGGAGAATTCGCCGATGTCCAGCTTCTGGTAGCGCAGGCCACCGATCAGGTGCAGGCGGTCGTCCAGCAGGTGCATGGAGTCCACCACCGCCAGGCTGTCGGAGATGGAGTCCTGGAAGCGCAGTGGCACGCCCCCGCTGGGCAGCGTGGGCCGTGCGACGAAGACGGGGTTGTTGAAGTTGCTGGTGAACGCGCTGCCCATGGATTGGCTCAGGCTGGCGCCGTCGCCCGTGAAGCGCGAATAGCCCAGCACCACCCGGTGCTTGATGGGCCCGGTGGCAAAGCGCATGCGCCAGCCCAGCTCACCCGAGCGCAGGGAGGAGCCCGTCCTGAAAATGCTCGGCTGGGCGGTGAAATTGCCGCTGGTCGAGGTAACGCGGGGGTTGCCTGCATTGATGTTCGACTCCTCGTAGTCCACGCCGCCCAGTACGCCGAACACGGTGGAGTCGGGTGTGATGTCGTACTCCACCCGCGAGACTGCGGAAGAGCTCTTGGTGTCGCTGCTGTCCCAGGGCTGGCTGATGGCCTGCGTCGTCGACGGCGGGGCGGGGAGAGCGAAGCCTTCGTTGAACCGGTAGAACTGGGGAAAGCCATCGAATCGCCGGCGGTTCTGGGCGATATCCAGGCTGACACGCAGCTTTTCACCCGCGTAGTCCAGCGCAGCCGACAGGTGGTCGGTTCCCACCTTCTCGTCGGGCACGCCGGTGGAGCCGCCTCCGCGGCTGGCTGCATTGATGCGCACCCCCCACTCGTTGTCGGTGCCGAAGCGGCGCCCTGCATCCAGGTGGGCACCCGCCTGGCCGTGGGAAGAGGCCGACAGGGTCAACCGGGTCAGGGGAACATCCGTTCCGCGTTTGGGCACCAGGTTGATGGTGCCACCCGTGGTGCTGCTGCTCGGCCCGATGCCGTTGAGCAAGGCGCTCGGGCCCTTGAGCACCTCGATGCGCTCGAACTGCTCCACCGCGATGCGCCGCGTGTCCACCACGGCAAAAGTCTCGTTGAACGAAATGTCCTGGCTGATCAAGGCCAGGCCGCGCAGGAAGTAGACATCCACGGCGTTGCTCTCCGAGTTGCTCGACCGCACGGCCGGGTCCACGGCCAGCACGTCGACCAGCCGCCGGGCCTGCGCGTCGCGCGCGGCCTGCTCGGTATAGCCGCTGATGGCGAAGGGCGCGTCAAGCAGGGCGGTGTTGCCCAGGGCCCCCAGGCGAGCGCCCTTGGCGACCTGGCCGCCCGCGAAGGGCTGGTACAGCTGGTTGGGGTCGCGCGAGCCCTCGACCGTCACGGCCGCCAGGCTGCGCTCGGCCGTGCCGGAGGCGGCGGCTGGTGCCGCTGTGGGGGCTGACGGGGGCGCGGGGCGCACGGTCAGGGTGTCGTTGCCCAGGCGCACCAGCGCCAGGCCCGAGCCTGCCAGCGCACGCTGCGCCGCATCTTCCACCGCAAAGCTGCCGCGCACGGCCGGAGCGGTCTTGCCGCGCAGCAGCGCCGGGTCGGCGGTGAGGATCTTGCCGCCCTGGCGGGCGATGCGGGCCAGCGTATCGTCCAGGGCGCCGGCTGGCAGGTCCCAGTTCTGCACGGCGCCCGCCTGGGCCACCAGCGTGTCGCCGGGGATGGGAAGGGTTTGCGCAAAACTGGCGCTGCCGAGGGCGGTGGTCAAGGCCGCCACGAGCAGGCGGGGGCGAAAGAAGGGGTTGGGCATGGGATGGTGTTCCTGGGCTGAACGTTGGACAAGGGCTGTTTTCTGCTTGTCGAACGAATCCCGCAAAACCCCTCACCTGGTGACAAATAAATAAACTGGCGGCAGGCAGTTTGCTACTGCAAGTCGATCAAGGTCAGCATCGGGCCGTAGCTGGTGACGGTGATAGGCTGGGTGTCCACCAGGGCCTGCAGCGCCTGCCCGGTGTCGCTCAGGCGGAAGACGCCAAACACCCGCAGCCGGGCAGCCGCCGGGCTGATGCGCACCAACCCCTTGCGCCAGGCGCCTAGTGCGGCGACCACATCGCCCAGGGGTTCATCGCGCACATCCAGCACGCCTTCGGTCCAACTGGCCTGGTGTGCCATGCGCTGCTCCACCATCTCGATGCGCTGGCCATCCATCCAGGCAGCCTGGCCTTCGCGCAGGACGCGCTGCGCGCCATTGCCGGCCTGCAGGGCCACGCTGTGCTCCAGCACCACCACCAGGCTGCGCTCCATCTCCTGGCGCACCAGGTAGCGGGTGCCCATCGCCTGCGCCGTGCCGTGCCGGGTCTGCACGACGAAGGGGCGGGCGGGCAGGCCCGCAGCCCCTGGTTCGCGTGCCACCCGCACCAGCAGTTCGCCAGCGCGCAGCTGCACCAGGCGCCGGTCCGCGCCAAAGCGGATATCGGCCGCGCTGCGGGCGTTCAGGTCCAGCCCGGTGCCGTCGGGCAGCACGGTGTGGCGTGTCTCGGCGGTGCCGGTGTGCAGGTCGGCCAGCAGTTCGTCGAGCGGCTGGCTGCGGTGGGCAAGGTACCCGGCGCCCACGCTGGCCAGCAGCAGCATGGCCGAGCCACCCACGATGTTCCTGCGCTGGCGCGAGGCCAGGCTGCGGTGGACGGCCGGCAACTGGCCTGGGTTGCGCTGATCGATGCCGTGGATCTGCCGCACGGGCTCGGCGAGCACGCCCTGCACGCGTTGCCATGCAGCCTGGTGGCACGCATCGGCGGCCAGCCAGCGTGCAAAGGCCTCGTGTTCGTCCGCCGCCGCGCTGCCGGAGGTCAGGCGCACCTGCCAGTCCACGGCGGCGGCAAGCACTTCCTGCGTGAAGGTGGGGCCGCTCGCGCTCATGGGCCGTCGGCGCCCGCGGCCTGTTGCATGCAGCAGTGCAGGTAGGCCTGCTTCACATGGCGTTCCACGCTGGCCACCGAGATGCCCATCTCGCGCGCAATCAGCACGTGCGTCATCCCGTCCAGCCGGTGCAGCAGGAAGGCCCGTTTGACCTTGGCCGGCAGTCCATCGAGGCGCTGATCGATGGCCTGCAGCGCTTCGTGCAGCAGGGCCATGTCCTCCGGCGACGGTGCCGTGGCCTGCGGAGAGTCGGCCAGCGCCTGCAGATACGCCTGCTCCAGCTCGCGCCGGCGCCAATGGCTGAACAGCACCCGCTTGGCCAGCGTGGTCAGGAAGGCGCGTGGCTCGGCCACCTGCTCGATCCCCCGCGCAGCGAGCACGCGCACGAAGGTGTCCTGCGCCAGGTCGGCCGCACCGTGCGGGCAGCCCGTCCTGCGCTGCAGCCAGACCAGCAGCCACGCATGGTGGCTGGCGTACCAGCGGCCTGCGGGATGGGAGGGCTCGGCATGCGCCGGGCCGTGCATGGAGTGCGGTGGGGTCACTGCAGTGGCTGCACCCAGGCGCGGCGGCGCCTCAGGTGCATGCTCCGATCAGAATGCGGCCCGCATCGTCAGGCTGACGTTGCGCGGATCGCTGTAGTTGCCATAGTCCAGGTTGGCCCAGTACTTCTTGTTCGTCACGTTGTTGACGGCCAGGGTGGCGCTGAGCTTGGGACTGAACTGCCAGGAGGCACGCAGGTTGAGCAAGGCCGTGGGCGATTGCTTCACCGTCACCGTGCCGCTCGGGTGCGGAATGTTGAAGCCCTCGACCGAGCTCTGCCACGTGAAGTTGCCACCCACCGACAGGGGCGCCAGCGCACCCGAGAGCTGGTAGTCCGTGCCCAGCTGGAGCAGGTAGTCGGGCAGGTTGGCGTAGATCAGGTCGGTGGCGGCACGCGTGACCTTGGCCCGCGTGAGGCCCGCGCTCACGCGCCAGGCCTTGGTCACCATGCCCGAGAACTCGAGCTCGAAGCCCTTGGACTGGGTGCCGTTGACGGCCACGTAGGGCAGCGATCCATCGGGCAGCGGCGTGTTGATGGCGCCGTCGCGCACGCCATAGTTGTCCTGCTTGGTCTGGAACACCGCGAAATGCCCCTGGATGCGGCGCTCGAACAGCTCCGCCTTCAGGCCGGCCTCGGCATTGCTGCCAATGACGGGCGACAGCGGCTGGTAATTGCGGTCCTTGTAGTTCTGCGGGTTGAAGATGCGCGAGTAGCTGGCGTAGGCCGACAGCGTGGGGGTGAGGTCGTACACCGCGCCGATGTAGGGCGTGACCTTGCGGTTTTCGTCCTGCGCCAGGGTCCTGCCGGTGTAAATGCCGGTGGTGCCGTAGCCGTCGGTGTGGCGGTGCCAGTCGGTCAGGCGCAGGCCGGTCAGCACCGACAGCGGGTCGGCCAGGCGCCAGCGCGCGGAGGCAAACAGGCCCGTCTGCTGCGTGATCTGCGTGCGCCAGGCGCCGGTCTTGGAGACCACCGGCTCGGGTGCGCTGCCGTCCCAGGTGTAGATGTTGGGGATCACGTAGCTCCAGTTGGCCACGGAGCTGTAGCCATCGGTGCGCGTGGCGATGCGCGTGGAGCTTACGCCCACCATCAGGTCGTGCTTGCGGCCGCCAAGCTCGAACTTGCCCGACAGGTAGGCATCCACCGTGTCCTGCTTTTCGGTGCCGCCGCCCACGGCCGCAAACAGCGTGGTGCCCGCGCCGGTGACGGGGTTCACGAAGGGCGCCAGCGCGGTGGTCCGGCCCGAGCCATAGGTGCGCAGGCTGAACGTGTCGCCTTCGGTGTGGTTCAGGGCTGCCTTCACGCTCCAGTCGTCGGTGAGCTGGTGTTCCAGCGTCGCGTACACCGTGCCCGAGGTGCGCTCCCAGCGCGTCCATGGGGGCGAAAAGCTGGTGGAGATCGGCAGGTCGATGGGCGAGCCGTCGATGGCGAAGCGCGGGATGGTGCCCCAGATCGGCGCCTTGGGCGCGTTGGACTGGCGCTGGTAGCCGAGCGTGACCACGGTGGAGGAGCCGATGTCCGCCTCGACTGCGGCAAGCAGGGCCGTCTTGTCCTCGGAATAGCGGTCGCGGAAACTGTCCTTCTTCTGCGGCGCGATCACGAAGCGGCTGCGCACGCTGCCGTCGCTGTTCAGCGGGGCGTTGATGTCGAGCTCGCCACGGTACAGGTTCCACGAGCCGGCGGTCAGCGCGACGGAGGCCGCGAACTCGCGCTGCGGGCGCTTGCGGATCATGTTGATCGTGGCCGAGGGCACGCCCACACCGGTCAGGATGCCGTTGGCGCCGCGCACGACCTCGATGCGCTCGTACAGCGCCGTGTCGAACTCCTGGTTGGTGCTGCTGCTGTACGAGGGCAGGCCGTCGATCTGGAAGTCGGTGATCTGGAAGCCGCGTGCGTAGTACAGGGGGCGCTGCGTGTCGTAAAAGCTCACGGCCACACCGTTCACGTTGCGCAGCACCGCGTCGATGCTGGTCAGCGACTGGCGCTCGATCTGCTCGCGCGTCACCGTGGTGGTGGACTGGGGCGTCTCGCGTGCCGTCAACTGCAGCCGGGTGGAGGCGCTTTCGCGCGAACCCGACACGGTGACGTCGCCCAGCGCCTTGGGGGCCACGATCTGGTCGGCGGACGGTGCAGCGGCTGGGGCCGCATCCTGGGCATGGACCGCACCGGTGAGGACAGTGGCGATGGTGGCCAGCGCCAATGGGTGCAGGCGGCAGGCAGGCTGCCTACGGGAAACGGGCATGGTGCAATCCTCGAGTTGTTGAATCAGGCAACTGGCTGGCTGCGCAACAACAAGAAGAGCACGGCGTGGCTGGTTTATGGCTCCAATTGTAACTTTTAAATAACAATCATTCTTAATAAGAATGGTAGGAATAGGCGCGGCCTGGATCAGGCGCGTTGCTTTTGCGCCTCATTCGCAACCGGGCGCGCCTTTGGGAGGCGGCTCAGCCCTTCCAGGTGAACGGAAACTTGAACTGCTTGACGAAGCCGTTGGGCACGTAGTCACCCAGCACGCCATAGTGTTCAGGCCAGAGCTTGGTGCTCTTCACGGCGGTACCGAACAGGTAGTCGAGGAAGGCGAAATGGGCAGAGTAGTTCTTGTCCAGCGCCTCCTGGTCCTGGCTGTGGTGCCAGTGGTGGAAGTTGGGCGTCACCAGCACGTAGCGCAGCGGCCCCAGGCGCACGCTCACGTTGGCATGGTTGAACACGGCCTGGAATCCCACGACGACGATGTAGGCGTCGATCACTTCCTTGGAGAACCCGAACACGTAGATGGGCGCCAGCACCAGCGTGCGTGTGATCAACAGCTCCAGAATGTGCTGGCGCGAGCCGGCCATCCAGTCCATGCTTTTCACGCTGTGGTGCACTGCATGCAGGCGCCACAGCACCGGCACCTCATGGTAGGCGCGGTGCGTCCAGTACTGCACCAGGTCGGCCACCAGCACGATGAGGAACAGCGCCACCCAGAAGTTCAGGCCCTGCACCCAGCCGCGGATGCCGTCGCTCGCGGCCCAGCCGAAGAACTTGTGCACGATGAGGTTGGTGGCCAGGAGCACGAAACCCACCACCATGTGGTTCACGATGAAGTGGTGGAAATCGGTCTGCCACTCGGCGCGGAAGATCGGCTGGTCCTTGCGCAGCGCGAACAGCTTCTCGATGAAGATGAAGATCAGCGAGCTGCCCAGGAGGTCCAGGATGAACCAGTCCAGGCCGATGTAGGGCGTGTTGTCGGGGAAGTTCGGGTTCACCTCCACCTTGTGGCCGCCCAGGAATGCGGCCAGCGCCACGGTGGCGAAGGCGAACGTGGCCAGCCAGCGCGAGCGGTTGAACAGGATGTTGACCAGCGAAATGCCACCCGCTATCGCCATGGCCGCCAGCATGATGTAGCGGATCACGTTCACGTCGTAGCTCTTGCGCAACTGGGGCGTGGTCAGGTACTCGGGGAAGTGGAAGGCCAGAACCCCCAGGAAGCACAGGATGGCCAGCGTGAGCGCGATCACCCCCGATACCAGGCCCCGCCCGGTGCGCAGCGCGCCATGGCTCTCGGTGAATTCATTGAGTTTGTCGATTTCGAGCATTTCTTTCCCCTCTGTGCCCGGATCGTGGCGTGATATTGCCCAGGCTTGTGTGTTGCGCAGTGTAGCGGGGGCGTGTGCATCCTTGTGTAACCGCCATCGCACGTAAAATTAGGGTCCATGAACATCCCCTCGCACCAGCTGAGCATGACCGTGCTCATGTCCCCCGACATGGCCAATTTTTCCGGCAACGTCCACGGCGGCGCCATCCTGAAGCTGCTCGACCAGGTGGCCTACTCCTGCGCCAGCCGCTATTCGGCCTGCTACGTGGTCACGCTCAGCGTGGACCAGGTGATGTTCCTGCAGCCCATCCACGTGGGCGAGCTCGTGACCTTCCTGGCCAGCGTGAACTACACCGGCTCCTCGTCGATGGAAATCGGCATCAAGGTGGTGGCCGAGGACATCCGCTCGCAGGTGGTACGGCACGTCAACAGCTGCTTTTTCACCATGGTGGCGGTGGACGAGGCGCGCAAGCCCGTGCAGGTGCCCGCGCTGTCGCCTTCCACCACCGAGGAGCGCCGCCGCTGGGATGCCGCCGTGATGCGCAAGACCCTGCGCAAGGAGCTGGCGGCGCGCTTCGAGCAGGCCCGCTCGGCACCCGTGCCGGCCCCTCTGGCGGCGTGAACATGTGTTAACAGGCCCTGGCACGCGCGGCCGTAGGCTGGTTGCTTTGCAAAGGCCTGCCACACCATGACCGATGCCACCGCCATCGTGCGCGCCAGCTACGAGGCCTACGTCCGCAAGGACCGCGAGGCGATCGAGGCGCTGATCGACGAGGACTTCCATTTCTCGAGCCCGCTCGACAACCGCATCGACCGGGCCACCTACTTCGCCCGATGCTGGCCCAACAGCGAGGGCATCAGCGGCTTCCAGTTCATCCACCTGGTGCAGCAGGGCCACGTGGTGTTCGTCACCTACGAGGGCACCCGCCAGGGCGGCGGGCGTTTTCGCAACACCGAGGTCGTCACCGTGCGCGGCGAGCGCATCGTGGAGGTGGAGGTCTACTTCGGCTGGTCGGTTCCCCACCCCGCAGCGACGGGCGGCTTCACCAACGTGTGAGCCGACAGCCAACTGCCTGGCCACCTAGCGGTTGCGCCCCGCCAGCGAAACGGCCTGCAGCGAGAGCCCGTCGATCTCGTTGGTGATGCCCGAGAGCACGTTGGCCACCACCGCGAACTCGCGGCCATGCTGGCCAGCGCGCGCAGCCATCACCTGGGCGTTGAAGCTCACCACCTTGGCCTCGCGCGCCACGGTCTGGATCGAGGCGACGATGCCCGCCAGCTCCTTCATCAGCGTCTCGGACCTGGCCTTGCCCAACTGGTCGAAGGCGGTGGTGGCCGTGTTCAGTGCATCGAGCGCGCCATCGGTGATCTCCACCAGGCGGGCCAGCGCTTCTTCCACGCGGGGGCTCTGCCGCTCGGCCAGCTCCAGGGTGCGCTCCACCTGCTGCATGAAGGCATCGATGGTGGGGCCTACGCCGGCAGGGCCCTGGTAGGTCGTGCGGATGCGCCCGCCCATGGTCGGGTCGAGGTGGCGCGGCGTGTCCACCAGCTTCGCATGGCTTTCGCTGAACAGCGCGAGCGAGCTGCGCGCGGCCTTCAGGTGCAGGTCGCTGCCGCGAGTGGCCAGCACGGTCTGCAGCACCATGCGCTGCGACAGCATGCGCTGGCGGGCCGCCAGGTTGACCAGCGACATCTCGCCGTCGCGTGGGGCTGTCGTGCTGGTGGGAACGGGCAGATTGCCCGGGCTGTTGCGGGCGGAGAGGGGATAGGCTGCCATGGTGTGATCCTGTGTGGTTGCCATCGGGCGGTCTGTGCTCAACTAGCAATACCCGGGCCAGTGCATCGGGGATGCGTCTCCCTGGGAGCGTGCACGTTGCAGCCCTTGGGCGCAGGCGTGCGCAGGCCCTGCAGCGGCGCGCAGGGGCTGGCTCAGCAGGTCGAGAAAATGGCGGAGGTGGTCAGGCGGCGCGCAGGCCCGCCGGCTGCGGCAAGGCCACCGCGGCAATGCCCTGCACCACATCGCCGACCACGATCACCGAGGGGCTGGCCAGCCCCTCGCGGGCGATGGTGGTGTGCATGTCAGCGAGCGTGGTCACGGCGTGGCGCTGGTGCGGCAGGCTGGCGTGCTGGATGATGGCCACCGGGGTGGCCGCAGGCAGGCCGGTGAGCAGTTCCTGCCCGATGCTGGCGGCACCGCTCACACCCATGTAGATCACCAGCGTCAGCTTCGCGTCGCGCGCGGTGGCGGCCAGTTGACGCCAGTCGGTGCCGGCGTCGCCGGGCTTGGCATGGCCGGTGATGAAGACCACGCCATGGGCATGCTCGCGGTGCGTGAGCGGTGCGCCCAGCGAAGTCATGCCTGCGAGGCCGGCGGTGATGCCGTTGATGACCGTGACCGGCACGCCCGCGGCGCGCAGGTGCTCCACCTCCTCACCGCCCCGGCCGAAGATGAACGGGTCGCCGCCTTTCAGGCGCACCACGTTCTCACCCTCGTTCACGGCCATGAGCATCAGCTTTTCGATGAAGGCCTGCGGCGTGCTCTTGCAGCCGCCGCGCTTGCCCACGTGCACGATGCGCGCCGTGGGGGATGCATAGGCCACGATGGCGTCGCTCACCAGATCGTCCACCAGCAGCACGGTGGCCGCCTGGATGGCCTTGAGCGCCTTGAGCGTGAGCAGCTCCGGATCGCCGGGGCCTGCGCCCACCAGGGTGCAGGAGCCGCCGGTGCCCAGGTGGGGGCGGTGGTGCTGCGGCGATGTGGTGGGGGGATTCGTGGGGCGGGTCATGGCTGTGTCTCCGGCATTCTGGGGGTGGCTGTTTGACCGGTGATGTGCAAGATATGTTCCACCTGCCGCGCCAGGGCGGGCGGCACCGGCAGTTCGCCAGTCAGCACGCGGCGGGTGTAGTCGGCCGTGGTGGCCACGTCGATTTCGGTGGGCAGGCCGGGCACCTCGCTCGCGGTGCCGGGCTCCTGCTCCTGCAGCACATGGTGCACCCCGCCCACGAAGGCGTCGTAACGGGGTGTGCGGCGCGGGTCGGCCGCCACTTCGCCCTCGAGCCCGCGCGAGAGCAGGGCATTCATGCCCATGGCGCTGAAGGTGTTTTGCAGCATCTCGAAGTACTCGGGGTGGGTGTAGCTGGTGACCACCACCGCCGCACCGGCGCACGGGTTCATGAGCTTGACGGCGCTGTGCCCCGCATTGCGCAGTCCGACGGTCTGGCGCACGGCCAGCAGGCGTGCCAACCCGGGGTGCAGCAGGTCGGTGGTGATGTGCGCCACCTCGCCGTCGGCCACCTTGCGCGGCGCGGCGAGCGGGGGTAGGCCCAGGGCTTCAAGCACGTCGGCGGCCAGGATGCGCCGCGCCTCGGTGCGCATGCCGTGCAGCAGCACGGGCTGGCCCTCGCGTGCCAGCAGCAGGGCCAGCAGCGGGGTGAGAACGGGCAGCTTGCGTGCACCGTTGTAGCTGGGCAGCACCACCAGCGGGCGGTCGCTGGCCGGCAGCAGGGCCATGCGGGCATGCGTGGCGTCGAGAAATCCGCTCATCTCGTGGGCCGTCTCGCCCTTGATGCGCATGGCCAGGCAGAACGCGCCGATCTCCAGGTCGGTCACGGTGCCGTCCAGCACCTGGCCGAACAGGTCCGTGGCCTGCTCGCGCGTGAGCGGCTTGGCCCCGCGCGGGCCGCGGCCGATTTCCTTGATGTACTGGCTGATGCCCATGGTGGGTGAATGGCTCTTTGGAGTGGGGCTGGGTATTTTCTCGCAACCCAGCGAACTTTTGGTTATATGGCGGCGATTGCGATGGCCGTTTTGGCGAGAGGCCCGCTGGCGCGCACCATGCGCTTGAGCTCGGGCAGGCAGGAGCCGCAGTTGGTGCCACAGCGCAGCTGGCCCTGCAGCTGCGCCAGCCGGTCCTCGTCGGTGCCGTGGCACTGAGCCAGTTGGCCGGTGATGGCCACGTCGGTGACGTTGAAGCAGGTGCACACGGTCTTGCCGCGTGACTGCACCGCGACCGGGGCCTTCGCACTGGGCACCAGCAGCAGGCGACCGTAGGTCTGTGCGGGCAGTTCTTCCTGCAGCAATGTCTTGATCCAGCCCTGGGCGCTGGTATCGCCGGCCAGCACGATGGCTTCGAGCGTGGTGGCGCCATCGCCGCGACGGGCCAGGCGCGCTGCGCGGCGCTGGCCGCGCTTCTTGTCGGCATAGCGCAGGGTGTCGCTGGTGGCCAGGCCCAGAAGGGCTTCGACGCGCTCGATCACCGCGTCCGGCGGCGCCTCGTGTGCGGCGGCGCGCAGCATCACGCCGGTGCGCTCGCGGCCCGGTTCCGACAGCGGGGTGTTGTTGCTGAAGGGCACGCAGCTCGCGAACGGAAAGGCCTGCATGAGGGCCGACAGGGATTCGCGCGCCGCCAGTGCGCTGTCCACGGGTAGCCAGGCCATGGCCAGCAGCGTCCAGGGCATCTCGGCCTTGAGGATCTTCACGGCTGCGTGCTTGAGCTCCGGCTGCTTGGAGGTCGGGCAGTAGGCCGAGGTGGTCAGCGCGTTCACCCCCGACAGCCGCTCGCCCGTGGACGACTGGCCGGAGAGGTACTCGCTGCCCCAATGCATGGCCATGAAGGCCTGCGACAGGCCTATGTTGCCGTCGGCCTGCACCGGCACCACGATGGAGCCGCGCTTGCTGGTGACATGCACCAGGTCGCCGCTGTGCAGCTTGCGCTGCGCCATGTCGTCCGGGTGCATCTGCACCGAGGGCTCGGCCACGTGGCCGAACAGCCGGCCCAGCGTGCCCGTGCGGCTCATGCCGTGCCACTGGTCGCGCAGGCGGCCTGTGGTCAGGCCGAAGGGGTAGCGCGACTCGCGCGGTTCGGCGACAGGCTGCCAGGCGTGGGCCGCAAAGCGCGCACGGCCATCGGGCGTGGGGTAGATGCCGTCTTCGTACAGGCGCACCTTGCCGCTGGCCGCACCCTCGGGCAGCGGCCACTGCTGCGGGCCGTTCGCTTCGAGCAGGGGCCAGGAGAGGCCGGTGATGTCCAGGTCGCGTCCGCGCGTGGTTTCGCGGTGTTCGTTCCATACGGCCTCGGCACCGGCATCGGCGTCGTCGGTGGTGTAGGGGAACAGGCTGGGCATGCCGGGGCGCAGCCGCGCCTCCAGTTGGTGCGCGAACTGCACTGCAATGGCCCAGTCGTGGCGCGTCTGTCCAGGCGCCGGCACCGCAGTGCGCACGCGGGAGATGCGGCGCTCGCTGTTGGTCACGGTGCCGGTCTTCTCGCCCCATGTGGTGGCGGGCAGCAGCAGGTCGGCGCAGAGTGCGGTGGCGGTGGTGGCAAAGGCTTCCTGTACCACGACGAACTCGGCGCGCTCCAGCGCACGGCGCACCGTGGCCTGGTCGGGCATGCTCTGCGCGGGGTTGGTGCAGGCGATCCACAGCGCGCGGATCTCACCGTCGGCGGCGGCCTGGAACATTTCCACCGCCGTCTTGCCGGGGCGCGATGGCACATCGGCCACGCCCCACATCGCCGCTACCTCGGCACGGTGCGCGGGGTTGGCCAGGTCGCGGTGTGCGCTCAGCAGGTTGGCCAGGCCGCCCACCTCGCGCCCGCCCATCGCATTGGGCTGGCCGGTCAGCGAGAACGGGCCCGCGCCCGGCTTGCCGATCTGCGCCGTGGCCAGGTGCAGGTTGATGAGCGCGGCGTTCTTGGCCGTGCCGCTGGTGCTTTGGTTCAGGCCCTGGCAGTACAGGCTGAGGGTGGCCTTGGAGGTGGCGAACCATTGCGCGGCCGTGGCCAGGTCGACTTCGGGGATGCCGCACACCGCGCTCACGCGCTCGGGCGTGCAGTCGGCCACCAGTGCCTTGAGCGCTTCAAAGCCGGTGGTGCGCGCCCCGATGTAGGCGGCATCCACCCAGCCCTCGCGCAGCATGAGGTGCAGCATGCCGTTGAACAGCATCACGTCGCTGCCCGGCTGGATCGGCAGAAACAGGTCGGCCATGCCCGCGGTGTCGGTGCGGCGCGGGTCGGCGACGATGACCTTCATGGCCGGGTTGGCGGCGCGCGCATCCTCGATGCGCCGAAACAGGATGGGGTGCGCCCAGGCCGCGTTGCTGCCCACGAAGAACAGGCATTGCGCATGCTTCACATCGTCGTAGCAGGCGGGCGGCGCATCGGCCCCCAGCGTGGCCTTGTAGCCGGCCACGGCGCTGCTCATGCACAGGCGCGAATTGGTGTCGATGTTGTTGGTGCCGATGAGGCCCTTGGCGAGCTTGTTGAAGACGTAGTAGTCCTCGGTGAGCAACTGGCCGCTGACGTAGAAGCCGACGGCATCGGGGCCGTGCTGCGCAATGGTGTCGGCGAATTTCTGGCTCGCCATGTCCAGCGCGGTATCCCAGGTGATGGGCAGTGCTTGTTGGCCGCGCTGGGTGCGGTGAAGGGGGTGGAGCAGGCGGGTCTGCAGGGTGACGGGGCTTGTGGCCGTGAGGTGCAGGGTCGATCCCTTGGTGCACAGGCGGCCGAAGTTGGCGGGGTGGGTGGGGTCGCCGCGCACGCCGGTGATCTGCGGGCCTTCGGATTCGATGATCACGCCGCAGCCTACGCCGCAGTAGGGGCAGGTGGATTTGGTTTCTTTCATTTTCGTTTCGTGGTTGCGGCGTGCTTGTTTTTGGGGCGGTAGCCGGGATGTGCGCCCGGCGGCGCAGTAACTTTCTCTTGGGCCGCCAAGAGAAAGTCACCAAAGAGAAGGCGGCCCCCAGTCTGCGTCCCCCGTTCGCCCTGTCGGGCAAACGGGGGCAGCCTGCGATGCTCGGATCTGGGGTGAGCGTCGATGAACTCGCTGCGTTCTTCGAACTCCGCTCAAACAGCTGCGGCAAGCCAGAGGACGAAGTGCATGTGTCCTTCGGCACATGCACCCACCCCAGCTCCTGCGCTTCTCGGCGCAGCCAGCAGGGGTGGGGAACGGGTACCACGCGGCTGCTGCT
>JAZKEE010000209.1:0-9360 GCA_040387235.1 Pseudomonadota bacterium | reverse complement strand
AAATGCGCGTGCGCATCAAGGCCATGCGCCAGAAGCTGGTCGACGGCCTGAAGGCTGCCGGCGTGAAGCAGGACATGTCCTTCATCACCACCCAGATCGGCATGTTCAGCTACTCGGGCCTGACCAAAGACCAGATGGTGCGCCTGCGCAGCGAGTTCGGCGTGTACGGCACGGACACCGGTCGCATGTGCGTCGCTGCCCTGAACAGCAAGAACATCGACTACGTCTGCCAATCCATCGCAAAAGTTGTCTGATTTCGACGAAGAAGCGGCGCTGCGGCGCCGCTTTGTGAGCGAAGCGCTCCAGAACCCGCACAACGCGGCCATTCTGGAGCGTTTGCCGCTTCTGGGGCTGCCCGATGCCTGGCTGGTCGCGGGCTGCCTGTTCCAGACCGTGTGGAACCTGCACTCCGGCCACGCGCCCGAGGCGCGCATCAAGGACTACGACCTGTTCTACTTCGACGCGGGCGATTTGTCGGCCGCGGCTGAGGAGGCTGTGCAGGCGCGCGCTGCCGCCCTGTTCGCCGACCTGCCCATCACCGTGGAAGCCAAGAACCAGGCGCGCGTGCACCTGTGGTACGAGGAATGGTTCGGCTACCCCTACATCGCCCTCACCTCGGCGCGCGAGGGCATCGGCCGCTTCCTGGTGCCCTGCACCTGTGTGGGCCTGCAGCCTGGGAGGCTGCGCGACAGAACGCATCGAAGCGAAGCGTTCGAAAACCGAGGATCGTTGGGTGCCACCGACAAGCCCAGGGCAGGCCCCTGGGCGCAGGAGGTGGTGCCTGACGAGACCGGTTTGCCGAGCGTTGCAGCCGATGCTCCTTCTGCCGCGCAGCCTCCTAGCCCGTCAGGCCCGGTACTGCACGCGCCGTATGGGCTCGATGAGCTGTATGCCGGCATCCTGCGACCCAACCATGCCTGCCCGCACCTGCCTCTGTTCGACGCCAAGGCCGCGAGCTACCAGCAGCGCTGGCCCTGGCTGCAGATCAAGCGGGAGTTCAACCCCAGAGAACAGAGCGCATCGAGATAGACGCCGACTGGAAGCCTGCATTGAAAAAGCGCGGCATTTCAGTCGACTTCACCGCCCCGGCCGCATACAACAGCGGCAGGTAGTGCTCATGCGTGGGGTGGGCCTGTTTCGCCACGGGGCCCAGCTGCAGGAAGTTGGGCAGCGCATCGAGCTGGCCCTTTTTGATCTGGTCCTGCACCACCCCATCGAACTCGCTGGCCCAGTCGTAGGCCTCATTGGCCGGCGTGCCCCGGCGCGTGGCGCGCAGGTTGTGCACCACGTTGCCGCTGCCCACGATGAGCACGCCGCGCTCGCGCAGGGCCGCGAGCTGCTTGCCCAGGGCGTAGTGCTCGGCAGGGGCACGGCTGTAGTCCATGCTCAGCTGCAGCACGGGGATCTGCGCCTTGGGGAACATGGGCTTGAGCACCGACCAGGTGCCATGGTCCAGGCCCCATTCGCCCTCATCCACCCCCAGCGCAGCGCCCGTGGCCGGTGATTTGAGCTCCCGGGCCAGGCTGCGCGCCACGGCGGGTGCGCCCGGCGCCGGGTACTGCTGGTCGAAGAGCGCCTGCGGAAAGCCGCCGAAGTCATGGATGGTCTTGGGGCTGGCCATGCCCGTGAGCTGCCAGCCGTCCCGCGTGAGCCAGTGGGCCGAGATGCACAGGATGAGCTGGGGCTGCACCGCGCGCGCCATCAGTTCCGTGCCCAGGACCTCCCAGGCGCGGCGCCAGGCGTTGTCCTCGATGGCGTTCATCGGGCTGCCATGGCCGACGAACAGCACCGGCATGCGCGGCGAAGGCTTGAGGGATTGCAACACGGGCAAGGCGGCGGCATTGCTGAGCGAAGTCACGGTCACTCCCGGAAAAATGGCCAGGCCAGCAAGGGCGGCCAAAGAGGTTCTGCGGTGCATGGACGGGAGAAGGTAACAAATTTTGTATAACGCAGGGAGTGAGCACCCGGCTTGGCCAAAGTTCCGGCCATCGGTGCCTGCGCATCGCCGCCCTCCCGTTCCAACAAAGAGACATGACCACCACCCTGCCCCAACCCCTGCGCAACACCCGCGTCCTGAGCCTTGCCCTGAACCTGCCCGGCCCCGCCGCGCTGATGCGCTGCGCGCGCATGGGCGCCGAATGCACCAAGCTGGAACCACCGCCGGCTGCCGGCTACCCGAGTGCCGACCCCATGGGCATCTACAGCCCGGCAGCCTATGCCACGCTGCACCAGGGGGTGCACGTGCTGCATGCCCACCTCAAGACGGCCGAGGGTCAGGCCACCCTGCATGAGGAACTGGCGCGCACCGACGTGCTCATCACCTCCTTTCGCCCCTCGGCACTGGCCAAGCTCGGTCTGGGCTGGGAAGCCCTGCAGGCGAAATACCCACGCCTGTCGCTGGTGCGCATCGTGGGCGCTGCCGCCGGGCGTGCCGAAGAGCCGGGCCATGACCTGACCTACCTGGCCGATGCCGGCCTGGTCACCGGCAGCGAGATGCCGCCCACCCTGTACGCCGACATGGGCGGATCGCTGATGGCCAGCGAGGCCGTGCTGCAGGCCCTGCTGGAGCGCGCCCACAGCGGCGCCGGCGTGTGCATCGAAGTCGCGCTGGCCGAGGCCGCCGCCTGGCTGGCCCAGCCGCGCGACTGGGGCCTGACCACGCCCGATGGCGACGTGGGCGGCAACCACGCTGGCTACCGCATCTACCCCTGCGCCGATGGCCGCGTGGCCGTGGCCGCACTGGAACCGCACTTTGCCGCCAGCCTGTGCGCAGCGGCTGGCCTGCCCGCCACGGGCGATGCAGAGGTGCTGCGCGCCCCCGCCACGCACGAGGCCGTCGCCGCCTTCCTGCGCACGCAGACCCGGGCGCAGCTCGATGCGCTGGCGCAGGCGCAGGACATCCCCTTGCACACCCTGGCCTGACGGAGTCATCCGATGCAAAAGCAGGGAACGGTGGCGCGCTGGAACGCCGAGCGCGCCTTTGGCTTCATCCGCAGCCCGGACGCCGATGCGGATGTGTTCTTCCATGTGCGCGACTTCCGCGGCGGCGGCGCACCGCGCGAAGGCCAGGCAGTGGTGTACGAAGAGATCCACGTCGGCGGCAAAGGCCCCCGGGCCATGGCGGTGCAGCCCGTGGGCGCGCAGGCGGCGTCCGGCACCACGGCACGCGGCAAGGGCGCCGCGCCGAAGGCACCGCAGGCACGCCAGCCGAGCAAGGCACCGGCGCCCGCATCCCGCCGTCCGCAGCGTATGCGCACAAACCATGCGGGCAGCGCGGCATCCACCGGGCCTGCGCTGCTCCTGATGGTGCTGTGGGTCGCCCTGCTGGCTTGGGGCGTCTGGAGCGCACGGCTGCCCCTGTGGCTGCTGGGCGCTGCCGCCGCAGTCAATCTGCTGACCTATGTCGTCTACGCCATGGACAAGGGCGCCGCGCAAAGAGGCCAGTGGCGCGTGCCAGAGAAGAACCTGCACCTGCTGGCACTGGCGGGCGGATGGCCCGGCGCCTGGGTGGCGCAGCAGACACTGCGACACAAGTCGAGCAAGGCCGAGTTCCGGGTCGTTTACTGGGCAACGGTGGTGTTGCACTGCGCAGGCCTCGCGGCCTGGGTGATGCGCTGGATCGGCTGAAGGAACCGCTCCAATGTGTGATGACAGGTAAATTGTCCCTGGGACTACACGCGGCGCAGCTGCAAGCGGCTTCAATGGAGAAGTATCCACCCCTCCAAAGGAGACGGCCATGAAGCCAATGATTCTTGACTCCACCATGACCAATATGGGCGGCGTGTTCTATCCCACAGGGCATGTGTTCGCCCTGTTCCCCGACGAAGACTGCGTGCGCCAGGCGGCAACGGCCCTGGAAGCCGCAGGCCACAGGGGCGAATTGGCCTATGCCAGCCCCGAGGCCATCCTGGCCGATATCGTGCGCACGCTCGGTACCGCGGATGCGCCCCTGCCCTCCGTAGGCGCCGAGGGCGACATGGTGCGCCGCATCGCCGATCTGGCAGGTACGGGCCACCACGGCCTGCTGATCCAGATGGACAGCAAGGACGAACCCGATACGGTGGTGGAAGCCATCGCACCGCAAGGAGCGGCAACCGCCTTCTACTACCGCACCTTCATCATCGAAGACCTGGTCACCCCGCCGGTGTCGGACGAAAAGACCCAGTCCGTGGTGGTAGGCACCCACGCTGCGACGAACTGAAAACCTTCCGAAAACCCCTGGCCGCCCGCACCACGGATGCGGCGATCCCATGAAGAAGAACCCGCGTTCCGCCAGGTACGCGGGTTTTCCGCATCTGCCGCCCCATTTCCCACTGCCAAGGATTTGCTGCGAAGTGGCGTGGTTGCCGATATAGTGGTCTTGCGCCGCAGGCAGGCATGCGCAACCCTCGACCCTCTGGTCGTTGGAGCAGACGCCGCCCACCACACGGGAGGGAATCGCAATGGGGTTGTTCAGCCACAAAAAAGTGCGCCAGGGTCAAGGGACCGCCCGGTCTTGACGCACCAGCGGCAGCCGTGCATGACCGACGCGCGCGAGCCACCAGGCCAGGGACCGCTGCGTTCGACGCTGCGGATCACCTGGCCCTTCCTGCTGATGGTGCTGCTGCTGGCGGCCTGCGCCTCGGGCAGCCTGTACGCGCTGTCGGCCGTGCGCGCTTTCGTCGCAGGCGAGAGCCTGTGGACCAAGGGACAGAAGGACGCCATCTACTACCTGGACCGCTACGCCGCCACCGGCTCCCCCGATGCCTACGTGCAGTTCAGGAAGGCCATCGAGGTCCCCCTGGGCGACAAGGCGGCCCGGCTGGCCCTGATGGAGTCGGACCCCATCGACCTGCAGGCCGCGCGCGAGGGGTTTGCCCGCGGCGAGAACCATCCCCAAGACATCGACAGCCTGATCTGGCTGCTGCGCTGGTTCAACCGCTACGAGATCATGCAGCAGCCGCTGGTCCACTGGCTGGTGGGAGACCGCTACATCGACAGCCTGCTGCAACTGTCGCAGGAAATCCAGCAGGGCCATTCCAGCGGCATGGTGGACGCCGCCACTCGCCGCAGCTGGCAGGCCAGCATCCGCTCCATCAACGCAGGCGCCACGCCGGCGGCCCGCGCCTTCAGCGCTTCGCTGGGGGACAGCTCCCGGCGCATCGTGCAATGGCTGGTCTGGGCCAACATGGGCATGGCCGCCCTGCTGATCCTGTTGAGCACCTGGCACACCCGGGCCCTGATGGCCCAGCGCCAGCGCGCGGAGCTGGCTCTCGACGCGGAGCGGGAGCAGGCGCACATCACGCTGGCGGCCATTGGCGATGCCGTGGTGACCACCGACCCGCATGGCAATGTGCTGTACCTCAATCCTGCAGCGGAGGCCCTGGTGGGCATGGCGGCGCAGGAAGCCACCGGACGCCCCCTGGCGCAGGTGCTGCAACTGAACGATGGCATGGGGCTCCTGGGCGCCGACCAGTTGGTGGAACGGGTGCTGCGCGGCGCCCCACCCCACCGCGAAGGCTTCACCCCCACCGTGGTGCGCCCCGACCAGAGCCTGGTGCCCATCAAGTTGGTGGGCTCGGCCATCCGCCACCAGGGCCGGCCCACAGGTGCCGTGCTCGTGCTGCACGACGTGACGCGCGAGCAGCATTACGTGGAACAGCTGTCCTGGCAGGCCAGCCACGATGCGCTCACCGGTCTGGTGAACCGGCGCGAGTTCGAGCGCCGGCTGGAGACCCTGCTGGGCCAGCCGCGCGCCATGGGACGCGAAGGCGCCCTGCTCTACCTGGACATGGACCAGTTCAAGCTCATCAACGACACCTGCGGCCACCAGGCCGGCGACGAAATGCTGCGCGAGGTGTGCCGCATGCTGCAAAGCCACCTGCGCGATGGCGATACGCTGGCGCGGCTCGGTGGCGACGAATTCGGCATCCTGCTCAGGGACTGCCCGCCCGGCCCCTCGGCGCGCATTGCAGAGCAACTGCGCCAGGCCGGACACGAACTGCGCGTGTCGTGGGAGGGGCGGCAGCTCTCCACCGGCCTGAGCATCGGCATGGTGCAGCTGATCCCGGCGCTCAGCACCATCCAGGAAGCCATGCGCGTGGCCGACATGGCCTGCTACCGCGCCAAGGAGGGCGGGCGCAACCAGGTCTTCATCTACCAGACGGAAGACATCGAGATGAGCCGCCGCGAAGGCGACATGGACTGGGTGCGGCGCCTGCGCCTGGCGCTGGAGCACGACCGGTTCCGGCTGCATGCGCAGACCATCACCGCGCTGCAGGTGCAGGGGTCTGCAGGGCCGGGCCTGCACCTGGAGGTGTTGCTGCGCCTGGCCGAAGACAATGGAGAACTCATCTCCCCGGGCTGCTTCATCCCCGCAGCAGAGCACTACGGCATGATGCCAGCCATCGACCGCTGGGTGGTGCGGCACACGCTCGCCCTCTTGGCGCAGCACCAGGCTGCAGGCGGCCCACCGGTGCACACCTGTGCCATCAACCTCTCGGGCACCAGCCTGGGCGACGAGAGCCTGCTCAGGTACATCCGCAGTGAAATCGAGCAGTCGGGGGTGGACCCGCACCGGCTGTGCTTCGAGATCACCGAGACCAGCGCCATCTCCCATCTGCCCAGTGCGGTGCGGCTCATGAAGGACCTGCAGCAACTGGGCTGCCGCTTCGCGCTCGATGATTTCGGCGTGGGCATGTCCTCCTTCACCTACCTCAAGCACCTGCCAGTGGACTACCTCAAGATCGACGGCAGCTTCGTGCGCGACCTGCTGGACGACCCGACCAACCGCGCCATGGTGGAAATGATCAACCACATCGGCCACGTCATGGGCAAGGAGACCATCGCGGAGTTCGCCGAGTCCATGGACATCGTCGACGCACTGCGCACCATCGGCGTCGACCATGCGCAGGGCTACGCGCTCTCGCGCCCCATGGCGCTGGCCGACTGCCTGCGCGGAAACTGAGCCAGGGCCCCGCTGCCCAGCGCAAGACCTGGCACCACCAGCAGCACGGCGGCCACCAGGGCGCCCGATACCGGCTCGCCCAGCAAGCAGGCCCCACCCACGGCCGTGAGCAGCGGCACCAGCGCCGCAGACAAGGCGGCCCGCGCCGGGCCCAGCCGTGCAATCGCCACGCTGTAGACCACCAGCCCCAGCAGCCCCGCCACCACGCCCTGCCCCAGGGCTTGCCAGGCCACGTCGGTCCAGGGGGCAGACAGCAGGCGCGGAGCCCCCCGCAGCGCCAGCGCGGGAAGCAGCAGAACGGCAGAGCCCAGGTTCACCAAGGCCGCCCCCTGCCAGGGCGTGAGCCCGCTGCCGCGAAACGCCAGGGTGTACACCGACCACAGCAGCGCCGCCAGCAGGAACAGCAGGTCACCGCGCCAGGCCCCTTCCACCGAGCGCCAGCCGGCGGCGCCAAAGACCGCCATGCCCGCCCCGATCAGCGCCAGGCCCAGCAGCCGCGAGGAAGCCGGCCGCTCGCGCGCCACCAGCCAGCCACCCAGCGCGGTGAACACCGGCAGGCTGCCCGCAACGAAGATGCCCATGTGCGCCGCAGGCGCCCACTGAGCCCCCGCCAGCACCACCAGCCCGAACGGGAGGCCGCCGCACAGCACCAGCAGCGCGCAGCGCCCGCAGGACATTTCCGCGGGCCACCCACCTCGCCGCAGCCACAGCGGCGCCAGCAGCAGCGCCGGGATCGCATAGCGCAGCACCGCTAGTTCGAGGGGGCCCAGCGTGGTCGTGACGCCGTGGCGCGAGGCGATCTGCCAACCGCTGCCGATGAGCGCGGCGGCCAGAGCGGCCAGCCAGCCCACCCAGAGAGATGGAATGGAGGAATACAGGCGATGGAGGCAGGATGTGAAAGCAGGCATGCCCGCAGTCTCGGCGCGGCGGCCCCGGTGCGGCTATCAGAATCCTGCGGAGATCAGGGCGTGTCCTGGCCCCGCAGCGCCTGCCGCGCCTGCGCCGGCGTCACACCGACCTCGCGGCGCAACACCGTGCCCAGGTGGCTCTGGCTGCTGTAGCCCAGGTCGTGCGCCAGCGCGGCCAGATCACTCTCGCCCTCGTCCAGGCGCTGCAGCGCCGCGGCCAGCCGCAGTTGCTCGCGGTAGGCATGCAGGCCCAGGCCAGTATGGGCTCTGAACAGGCGCGCGAGGTGGAAATAGGAGCAGCACGCCGCATCGGCGACGTCGTGCAGCGACCACCGCAGCCCGTCGGCAGCCGCGGTGCGGGTGGCCATGAAGCGCCGTGCGCGCGCCACCGCCGCATGCGCCATGGCGCTGTCGCGCAACACGCCCTGCCCCAGTACGGGCCCGGTGGCCCGCTCTCGCCCCTGCGCCAGCGCACGCCAATGCAGGCGCAGCAGCCACAGGGCCCGGGGTGCCAGCATCCAGGCAAGTGCACTCTCCGGGCTGCCGGCCGTGGTGCTGCCCGGTTGCATGCTGACCACCATGTGGCTGCGCTGCGCGGCCTGCCATTCATGGACCTGGTAGGGCAACCCGGCGGGCAAGGCCACCACGGTCAGGCCGTCGAGCAGCACCTGCCGCCCCTGCACGTGGAACTCGGACACACCGCACACCGGGAAGACCCAGCGCGGCGTGGCCACCTGGTAGAGGGGGTTGCCGGCATG
The DNA here is from genome assembly GCA_040387235.1 of Pseudomonadota bacterium. Lineage (GTDB taxonomy): Bacteria > Pseudomonadota > Gammaproteobacteria > Burkholderiales > Burkholderiaceae_C > Acidovorax. Next base: position 748 of record JAZKEE010000209.1, on the reverse strand, counting down.
GGCAGCGCCCGCCGGCTTGACCACCCGCTCCACCCGCCACGCGTCGGTGTCGGCGTAGAGGATGCGGTCCTGCGGCATGGGGGAGAGCCGTGGGTCAGCGGCCCTTGCGACCGGCCGAGGGCTTGGCCGAGCCGGTCACGCGCGGCGGCAGGCCGGTGTGCTGCGTGAGCATGCGGCCCTTTTGCGGCTGCGTGGACTTGAGCGCCACGCCCTGCGAGGGCTTGGACGCTGCTGCCGGCGACGCTGCCTTGCCGCCCCCTGGCGTGGAGTTCTTGCGCCGCGCGCTCTGGTAGCCGCCATCCGTGAGCGGCTGGAAGGTCGGGATCAGGTGGTGCTTGCCATTGCCGATCAGGTCGGCCCGGCCCATGGACTTGAGCGCGTCGCGCAGCAGCGGCCAGTTGTTCGGGTCGTGGTAGCGCAAGAAGGCCTTGTGCAGGCGGCGGCGCTTTTCGCCGCGCACGATGTCCACGCCCTCGCTGTCGCGCGTGATCTTGCGCAGCGGGTTCTTGTTGCTGTGGTACATGGCCGTGGCCGTGGCCATGGGGCTCGGGTAGAAGGTCTGCACCTGGTCGGCGCGAAAACCGTTCTTCTTGAGCCAGATGGCGAGGTTCATCATGTCCTCGTCGCTGGTGCCCGGGTGCGCGGCAATGAAGTACGGGATCAGGAACTGCTTCTTGCCCGCCTCTTCGCTGAACTTCTCGAACATCTGCTTGAACTTGTCATAGCTGCCGATGCCCGGCTTCATCAT
>JAZKEE010000208.1:0-21107 GCA_040387235.1 Pseudomonadota bacterium | reverse complement strand
GCCAGTTCGACATCCACCTGGCCGCCGCCCTGCGGGCCAGCCAGGTCTCGGGCACGGGCATGGCGCTGATGTTCCTGGACATCGACCACTTCAAGGCCATCAACGACACCTGGGGCCACGCCGCCGGGGATGCGGCCCTGATCGCCATGGCCGAGCGGCTGCAGGGCGCCGTGCGCAGCACGGACTTCCCGGCGCGCATCGCCGGCGACGAGTTCGCCGTGGTGCTGCCCCACCTGTCGTCGTGCGATGAAGCGCAGACCGTGGCCGACAAGGTGCTGCGCGCCATCCGCGAACCCCTGCCGCTGCAGCAGCACAACATGCCCTGGCAGATGACCACCAGCGTGGGCGTGGCCTACCTCGCCCCGGGCGACCCGTCGGTGCGCCCCACCGACCTTCTTTTGGCCGCCGACCGCGCCCTCTACGCAGCCAAGCACGGCGGGCGCAATGCCTGCGCGGTGCATGTGGTAGATCTGCGGGAGGTGGGCTGAGCCGGGCCAGGTGCAACACCGTGACCGCCTCCCCGGGCACACGCCCCCCTGCGCAAGACCATGAAAAAAGGAGCGCAAGCGCTCCTTTTTTTGCGTTGGCCGCCCCGTCAAGGGGCCATCCAGGCCCGCTGACCGGAGCCATCATGTGATGCGCATCAGGCAATGAAATCGCTCGCGACGATGCTGCCCGCACCGGTCAGCTTGACGATGAAATCGGTGGCATCCACCGTGCCCACTGTGCCGCCAATGTTCTGGAAGGCGTAGGTACCTGCCGCCGTGCCCGCCGATACGGTAATGATGTAGGCTTGGGTATTGGCCGCCAGCGTGGCGCCCGCGCCCGTGGCCGCCGTGGCGATCGAGGCGGCCAGCGAGGCGGTGTCCGCGCTGGCAATCGTCAGTGCGTTCAGGGTCGTCGCGGCGACGCCCGTCTTGAAGACATCGGCGCCAACATTCTTGAAATAGGCGACCGTATCGATGTTGCCGATCACAGACCCGGTGGTGATCGTCTCGGCCCCCGTTGCCGTGATGGAAAGGTTGATGATGTCCGCTCCCGTCCCGCCCTGGACAGTTACCGCCGTGCTGGCCGTTCCGACCAAGTTCAATGTCTGCCCGCCATTCCCCAGGACCACCACGTCGCCCGCCGCGCCCTTGGCGAAATTGAGCGTGATACCACCACCGTTTTCATTGGTGAAGGTATAGCCCGTCGCTGCGGAGCCGGTGACGTTGACAGTTTCGACCCCGGTCACCAGCGCAGAGATGTTCAGGTTGGCGCCGATGGCACCAATGTTCAACGTGTCCACGCCCAGGCCGCTAGCCACCGTAGTGGCCCCTGCAATCTGGGTGGCGGTGTAGTTCAAGGTATCGTTCCCGGTGCCGCCCACCACGGAGACGGTGTTGGTGCCAGCCGTGAACGTATTCGTACCGTTGGCCAGGTGAAAGCGCTCGATGGCAGCATTCGCGACGATGGTGCCCGCCGTGGTGAAGACGACGGTGTCGATATTGCCTGCGGTAACCGTGCCGGTGAAGCCGTTGTACTGCGCGGCCGTCATGGTGTAAATGCCGGTCGCAGAGAGGGTAACATTTTCAAAACCGCTGACCGTGGCGCCCGACAGATTGGTGCCGGCGGCCAGCACCAGGGTATCGGCGTCCGCGCCCCCGCTCAGCGAGCCCGTGGGCGCGTTGGTGGCCGCATTGATGGTCAAGGAGTCAATACCAGCCAGAAGATCCACGTTTTCTGCGTTGGCAGCCAGTACGAGGGCGTCCGGGCCTGCAGTGCCCAGGGTCACCACAGGCGCGGGTGCGGGGACAGGCGCGGGTGCGGGGGCAGGCCCGTTGTCCGGCGGAGCCGGGGCAGGTGGGGGCGTGAGCGACAGCCCGGTGGATTTTTCGTACGACTGGTTCACCTCAGCGTTCCAGGCCAGGGCAGCAGTGCCGTAGGTGGCGTCGGACTCCCGGCCCGCCAGGATGTTGCCCAGTTGCAAGGCAACGATGCCGATATTTGCAGTGCCCACAGCTCCGATGTAGTCGGTGAGTGCAGCGAACAGCGAGAGCGGGGCCTTGTCCAACCCCAGGTTGGTCAGCAGTGCGACGGCCAGTTGGGCAGGGGTTTTGCCCGCAGCGTAGGTGGCCCCGAAGGCATTGGCGAATGCCAGCTGCGAGTCGTTGGTGGTACCTGCCTGGGCTACCTGGCTGGCAAAAAGAGAGGAAGTCGGTGAGGAATCGGCAAGCGCGCGGTTCAATGAACTGACGACTGCGTTGGCACCAAATACGAGCTGGGGCATGGATGTTTACCTAAAAAAGGGGAATAAAAAAATGAGCCGCTGCATTTCGATTGCAACCCGTGAAATCCGATATTTCAGCGAAATGCGGGAAAACCCGATGTGACCTCGGCCTATTCGAGTCCTTTCTGCTCTTTGCCTGAAGCCGTCAATTTGCACTTGAAGAATCACCGCACGATCAACCGACGAGGAAAATAAATCTGCACGGACCCTGACCCTTCTGCGCACACCTTGCCAACCAGCAAAAGCGCGGACCAGAATGTCCACCAGGCATTTTTCTAGCGAATAGCCCAGCTATTGGCAATGAAAATACTGCCGAGGGCTTTCGCATTTCGCGCCATCGACGGCTTCGGAATTTTCAGAAGGCCCTGTTCGCTGCTCCCTGATGAGCAACCATCAGCATCAAAGAAACAATTAGATACTAATTTCAAATAACTAGCTGTCAAGGTATTTAGTGCATTCGGCCTGGTTGCAGACTCCATGAAAACGCTTTTTCAAGCAGCATTCGCAACGAGGGTTGCGGAGGTGTGGCGGGGCGCATCGCGATAATGGAGGGTCGGCCCCTCGTCCCTCCACGGGCCCGGAGATGCCCCAGCCCACAAAGCCCGAGCGCCCTGACTGGAACCCCATTTACCAACGGAGACATTGCATGCCCCTGCTCCAGGACGTACTGAACGAGATCGACGGATTCGTGCGCGGCGGATTCGAAGACCGTGACCGCATCATCGAGATCCTGACCGAGGAGATGTACGAGCCCGGCGAGCTCGATGCCGCCGAGGTCGAGCGGGCCGTAGACGCTGCCGTGCGGACGCACGGGCAGGCAAAAAGGGACTGGCCCGCCACGACCGACTGCGACCGGCTCGACGCCGCCTTCGCAGCGCTGGCGCAGCATGGTGTGATTGCGCTGCAGAACGCGGGCACCACGCAGAGCGATGGCTACGAGGACGTGACCGAGGCGTACCACAACGCGCCGGACCGGGCCGACATCGTGGGCTATTGCTTCTACCATGGCCAGGACCTGGCACGCGCGGTGCATGGCGGCGGCCTGTTCCTCGCTTTCGGCCCCATGGATGCCGACACCGAGGAGACCGAGGGCCCGCGCATCGGCGCCCTCATCGCCAGCGAACTGCAGCGCGCCGGGCTGCCGGTGCAGTGGAACGGCACGTTCAACCAGCGCATCTGCATTCCGGGCATCGACTGGAAGCGCCGCTGACCCCTCTGTACCGACAGACCATGCTGCAACTCGACCACCTGTCCATCATCGCCCCCTCGCTGCAGGAGGGAGTGGTCCATGTGCGCGACTGCCTGGGCATCGACATGCCCTTTGGCCGCGCCCACCCGGACATGGGCACCCACAACCACCTGCTCAGGCTGGGCGAGGATGTGTACCTGGAGGTCATCGCGATCGATCCCGCTGCCCCACCCCCGGCGCATTCCCGCTGGTTCGGGCTGGATGACCGGCATGCCGTGCAGGCGGCGTGGGATGCCGGCCTGCGCCTGCGCGGCTGGGTGGCGCGCACGCAGCAGATGGATGCAGTGCTGGCGCAGCACGGCCACCTGCTGGGCCGCAAGACGCAGTTGTCCGCCGGGGCCGCGCCGCCCTACTTCTTTGCGATCCCCCCTGAAGGCGCGTTGCCGCTCGCCGGCCTCGCGCCTTCGGTGATCGACAGGGGTCAGCGCCCACCGCCGATCGCGTCGATGCCGGACCTGGGCGCGCGGTTGCACTGCTTCACCATCGAGCACCCTGAGCCCGACCGGATCGAGGCGCAGTACGCGGCGCTGGCGATCGACAAGCCCCCACAGGCGCGCAAGGCGAACGCCTTTCGTTACCGTGCGGAGATACGGACACCCGGTGGATTGAGGATCCTGTACTGACAACACCAACCGTGGCGTGGCCGCGCCGCGGGCCAGCGCGATGCAATTTGTGGTGTATTGTATTGAGACCATGCGCAGCAGCTCCCCGCCCGACCTTGACCAGTTCCTCGACCAGCTCGCCCACGAAGCCCTTCCCGGTGACCGGCTGCCCACCATCCGCGAACTCATGAAGCGCTTTGGCGCATCGCAGATGCTGGTGCAGCGGGCCTTCCAGGGCCTCAAGGACAAGGGGCTGATCGACTCGCAGGTGGGCCGGGGCACCTACTTCCGAGGTGCGGGCGCACGTCCACCGATGGCGCAGGTCAGCGGCGCTGCCGAGCGAACCAAGCCCCCGGCGACCAGTGCCGCCACACCCCCGGCCGTCAAATCCGTGCTGCTGCTGCGCCGCTCCATCAGCATCGCGCGCGGGCGGGTGCTGGTGGAGGGCCTGCAGCGCCGCCTGGCGGACGAGGGGCACCGGGTGCTGGAGCTGTCATACACCGACCCGGACCATGCGCTCACGGTGCTCAAGGGCCTGCCGCGTTTCGATGCCTGCGTGGTGCAGTCCACCTTCAAGGCCATCCCCATCGCGCTGCTGGCCGCGCTGCGCGACAAGTGCGATGTGCTGGCCGTCGACGGCGCGGCGCTGGTGGGCGCCGACGTCGAGGCCGTGGGCACCGAGTGGGGCGAGCCGCTGGCCGCGGCCATCGCGCAACTGGTGCAGCAGGGCCACCGGCGCATTGCCTATGCCAGCACCTCGCACCCCTTTCTGGCCACGCAGCTCGGGCAGCGGCGCTTCGACTACCTGCAGGGCACCTTGCCTGGCGTGGAGTTGCAGGCCATCACCCTCGGCATGCTGCCGCACGAGGACTACACCACCCGGTTGGTGGCGCAATTGCAGGCCAGCGCGGGCAGCGACGGCACCCTGCCCTTCACCGCCCTGGTGGCCTGGGGCATCGAGGACGGCGCCCTGTTCCAGCGCCTGCTGGCCCAAGGCGGCATCGCCGTGCCCGCGCAACTGAGCGTGGTGCTGCTGGGCCGCACCGACCTGGCCAACGAGCACGCGGATTTCTTCGACGTGGTGGGCTGCAGCGTGGCCGACCAGGTGGAGGCGCTGCACAGTGCCATCACCGCACGCTGGGCCGATGCCGGCACGCCCTATGGTGTGCACCTCACGCCGGTGGTGCGGCGTGTGGGGGCATCGGTGGCGCCGCTGGCGCCCTAGGTGCCACGCGCGCCACGGTCTGCACCGTGAGCGCGGCCGATTCGCCCACATAGGCCGCAGCATCCAGCGCCTGCATCAGGTCAGGCGGCAGTTCAGCGCCGTCGAAAGGGGGCAGCGCGCGGATCGCGTCGACGAAAGGCACGCCCTCGGACTGGGCGCGCTGCGCTGCCGCGTAGAGCAGGCGGTGTGCCTCGTGGCGGCCCATGGTGCGGGTCAGCCGCATCATCACCGCCTCGGACGCGATCAGGCCCTGCGTCAGCGCCAGGTTGCGGCCCATGGCCTGTTCATCCACCACCAGGCCGCGGGCCAGGCGCGCCAGCGTCTCGGCCACCGAGGTGGCGATGATGGCGATCTCGGGCAGCAAGGTGTCGGCCACGTTGGTGGCCGATGAGTCGCCCTCGTCCATGCGCACCATGGTCTGCATCGCAGCCTCGGTGCGCGTGCGCAGCATGCGCGCCAGGCTCACCAGCAGCAGCGCGGTGGAGGGGTTGCGTTTTTGCGCCATGGTGGAGCTGCCCACCTTGCCCAGGTGGAAGGCCTCGGCCACCTCGCCGACCTCGGTGCGCTGCATGAAGACCACGTCCTGCGCGATCTTCTGCGCCGTGCCGGCCAGCAGGCCCAGCGCCGCCAGGTAGTCGCCCACCCGGTCGTAGGACGAGCGCAGCGGCAGGGCCGCCGGCAGCAGGCCCAGCTGCGCGGCCAGGCGCGACTGCACCGCGGGCCCCAGCGGACCCGTGGCGGCGAAGGTGCCGATGGCGCCACCCATGCTGGCCGGGAAGGAGCCGGCCAGCCGCTCGACCAGGCGCTGGCGGCTGCGGTCGAGCTCGTCCACCCAGCCTGCCAGCTTGAAGCCCAGCGTCATCGGCAACGCGTGCTGGCCATGCGTGCGCCCAGCCATGGGTGTGGCCTGGTGCGTGAGCGCCATGGCTGCCAGCGCATCGATGGCCGCGTCCAGGTGCCCCGCCAGCAACCGGTGCGTGCGCAGCATCTGCAGCGCGTTGGCCGTGTCGAAGATGTTCTGCGTGGTGGCACCCCAGTGGATGTACCCGGCCGCCGGCTCACCACACAGCTGCTCGAAGCGGTGCAGCACCGGCACCAGCGGGTGCTGGGCAAAGGCTATCTCTGCGGCCAGCTGCGGCAGGTCGAACAGCTCGGCGCGTGCGTGGGCGGCAATCACCGGCGCCGCCTCGGGCGGGATCACGCCCAGCCCGGCCTGGGCGCGGGCCAGCGCGGCCTCCACGTCCAGCCAGGCCTGCAGGGTGGCGGCATCGCTCCAGAGCGCCTTGGCCTCGGTGCTGAACCAGTGGCCCGTGATGAAGGATTCGAACATTCCGACCGCCATGTGTGCTCCGTTCATACAACCTAGGGTATGTCCCTGGATTGCTTTGTATTGTATTTATTTGCCTATGGAAAATGCGATTTTCAGGGATTCAAGCAGCTCTGGTGTCGCATCGACTGAATTGCATTGTATTGCACAATTCAAATTCAATACATACAATTTGCCTGTCAGCCACAAACCCCATCCAATCGGAGACAGACACATGAGACGGCATTTCCACACAGGCACAGCCCGCCCATCCCCATTGCCCACGGCACGCACCGCCCCCTGTTCGCTGCTGCTGGCACTGGCGGCAGGCCTTTGCGCCTGCGGCGCAGCGCAGGCGCAGTCCTCGCTCACCATCTACGGCATCGTGGACCAGGGCCTGGCGCGCGCCAACGGCGGCACCACGCCAGGCGCGCTGCTGCCTGGGCGCGGTGTCACGCCGCTGGTATGGACGATGAAGGCCGGCAACACCTCGCGCCTGGGCTTCGCGGCGCGTGAGGACATGGGCGGCGGCCTGTACTCGCGCTTTCAACTCGAGCACCGCTTCGCCGCCGATACGGGCGCGCCCAGCAACGCCAGCGTGTACTGGCTGGGCCGCTCGGTGGTGGCCGTGGGCAGCAAGGATTGGGGTGAGGTCTACGCGGGCCGCGAATACTCGGCGGCCTACACCGTGGCCCTGAACGCCGACCCGACCTACTGGAGTTATGTGAGCCAGTTGGGCTCGGCCTACACCTATGCCAACTACACACCGGTGGCCACCACGGTGGAGGCCTCCAACATCCGCTGGGCCAACACCGTCGGCTACAAGTCCCCCACCATCGCCGGCGTGAGCGCAGAGATCGCCGCCGCCCTGGGCGAAGGCACGCGCAGCAACGCCACCTCGGGCAACCTGCAGTACAAGCATGGGCCCGTATGGGTGGGTGCCGCGTTCGACCGGCTCGACTCCAGCACCCACATGGAGCTGGTGGCCGGCGGCTACGACTTCGGTATCGTGCAGGCCAAGGCCAGCATCAGCCGCGCCAAGGGCGGGCTCAACGGCGATGCCACGGCCTACAGCGTGTCGGCCCTGGTGCCGCTGAGCTTCGGCCGCACCTACATCATGTTCGGCAGCCTCAAGCCCGCCACCCACCTCGATTCGCAGATGATCGGCCTGGGCCTGCAGTACGACCTGAGCAAGCGCACCCTGCTCTACACCAACCTGGGCAGCGCCAAACGCGACGGGCTCACCCGCACCACGGCGATCGATTTCGGCGTGAAGCACACATTCTGAACAGGAGGCATGCCATGCAACGCAGACAACTCCTGGGCCAGATGACCGCAGCCGCGGCATGCGCGGCGGCCCCCTGCCTGGCACACGCGCAGGCCGACAAGCCGATATCCCTGATCGTCGGCTACTCGGCCGGCGGCAGCGCCGACCTGGTGGCGCGCATCGTGGGGGCAGAGCTGGGCAAACGCCTGTCACGCACCGTCATCGTCGAGAACGTGGCGGGCGCCAGCGGCATGCTGGCCGCGCAGCGCGTGCTCAACGGCCCCACCGACGGCAGCTTGATCTACATGGGCGGCACCGACACCGTGGTGGTGCCCATGGTCAACCCCAAGGTCAAGCTCGACTGGGAAAACGACCTGGTGCCCGTGGGCCGCATGAGCACGGTGCCCATGATTTTTGCCGTACCCAAGGCATCCACCCACACCAGCCTGCAGGACCTGATCAACGCGCTGCGCAAGGGCGGCAAGGACAGCATCAACTACGCCACGCCCGGCATCGGCACCATGCAGCACCTGTACGGCGCGTTGATCAACAAGCAGGCCAGGGTGTCGATGCTGCACGTGCCCTACCGTGGCGGCACGCACATCACCAACGACCTGGTGGGTGGGCAGGTGGACAGCGCCATGCTGGTGCTCTCCACCGCCATGCCCTTCCTCAAGGAAGGCAAGATCCGGGCCCTGTCGGTGTCCGACACCGTGCGCGTACCCCAGTTGCCCGACGTCAAGCGCATCGGCGAGGAAGACGGCTTCACCGGCATGGCCCTGCCGCTGTGGCAGGGCCTGTTCCTGAAAGCCGGCACGCCCGCCGCCACCGTGTCTGCCTACGACAAGGCCCTGAAGGAGACGCTGGCCCAGCCCGAGCTGCGCCAGAAGCTGGCGGACGCGGGCATCACCGTGGCGCCGATGGGCGGGACCGAGTTCAAGGCTTTCATCAAGCCGCAGGCGGCGCTGTACCGGGACATCGTGACCACATCGAAGATCACGATGGAGTGACCGCGGCGCGGCAAGGCCGCGGACCGTTTCGTTTGCGCAAGGCACTGCACTCTCCTGGTGGCTTTGGTGGTGCCTTGGTCGCTGTGGAGGGCTGTGCCAGGTTCCGATGGGGCCCTTCCATCATGCCCGCCAGTTTTTTTTAGCGGCTGGCCATAGCAGCCGGGCTTTGGTCTGCAGGCTGGCAACAAGGGGGCGGTCAACGCGGCATGCGTGCCGGTCAGGTAGTGGAAGTCGGCGGCGCAATCCACTTGCACCAGCGCGGTCAATCCCGTACGCTGGCTCGACATCCGCACGCAACGCTTGAGCCCTTTCGGGCCGCCGGGTCGGTCTTACGGGCGCGCAAAGGAGTCCAGCCATGCCAAACCGCTCGAACGGCCTCGCGGCCGAAATGCAATCCGTGCGAACACTGGCGCTCGTGGGCGCTGCAGCCGCGGGCAAGAGCTCGCTCGCCGAGGCCCTGTTGTACAAGACGGGGGCCATCGGAGCGTGCGGCAGCATCGAGCGTGGCAGCACCGTCAGCGACCACGACCCGCTGGAGCGCCGCCTGCAGCACTCGCTCAACGCATCGGTGATGCACCTCACGCATGGCGGCACGCGCATCCACTTGATCGACACGCCCGGCGGCCCCGACTTCCTCGGCCAGAGCCTGCCGGCGCTGGAGGCGGTCGAGACGGTGGCGGTGGTCATCAATGCCGCCACCGGCATCGAGCCGATGGCGGTGCGCATGATGGCGTACGCGGCCTCGCGCCACCTCACCCGCATGATCATCGTCAACAAGATCGACTCGCAGGGCGTCTCGCTGGCGGGCCTCTTGGCCGACATCCAGGCGACCTTCGGCCGCGAGTGCCTGCCGCTGAACCTGCCCGACGGAGTCAACCGACAGGTGATCGACTGCTTCTTCAACCGCTTCGGGCGCTCCGACTTCGGCCCCGTCGAGGCGTCGCACCGCGCGCTGGTCGAGCAGGTGGTCGAGGTCGATGCGGCCTTTGTCGACCGCTACCTTGAGGAAGGCGACGTGGACCCGTCCGAGTTGCACGCGCCGCTCGAGCAGGCGCTGCGCGAAGGCCACCTGATCCCGGTGTGCTTCGTCTCGTCGCGCAGCGGCGCCGGCGTGGCCGAGCTGCTGGATGTGATCGTCAAGCTCCTGCCCGATCCGACCGAAGCCAACCCGCCGAGCTTCATCGCTGGCGAGGGCGCAGAGGCCATGCCCATGGAGGCCAAGCCTGACCCGACGCTGCACGTGCTGGCGCATGTGTTCAAGGTCACGATCGACCCCTTTGTCGGCAAGATGGGCATCTTCCGCGTGCACCAGGGCACGGTCACGCGCGACAGCCAGCTCTACATCGGCGACGGCCGCAAGCCCTTCAAGGTGGGGCATTTGTTCATGCTCCAGGGCAAGGACCATGTCGAGGTGTCGCACGCGGTGCCGGGCGACATCGTGGCGGTGGCCAAGGTCGACGAGATCCATTTCGATGCCGTGCTGCACGATGCGCAGGAAGACAGCCATGTGCATCTCGCGCCACTGGCGTTTCCGGTGCCGGTGTACGGCCTGGCCGTGGAGCCCAAGCGCCATGGTGACGAGCAGCGCGCCTGGGAGATCCTCGGCAAGCTCGCGGCCGAAGACCCGTGCTTGCGCATCGAGCACGTGGCCGCGACCAATGAGACGGTTCTTTACGGGCTGGGCGAGCTGCACCTGCGCATCGTGCTCGAACGACTGCGCGAGGTGTACCGCTTCGAGGTCCAGACGCGGCCACCGCGCATCGCCTACCGCGAGACCGTGACCGCGCCAGCCAAGGGCCACCACCGCCACAAGAAGCAGAGCGGCGGCGCCGGCCAGTTCGCCGAAGTCTTCCTGCGCATCGAGCCGCTAGCGCGCGGCGCGGGCTTCGAGTTCGCCGATGAAGTCAGGGGCGGCACGATCCCGGGCCAGTTCATCCCCGCCATCGAGAAAGGCGTGCGCGAGGTGCTGGCGTGCGGCGCGATCGCCGGCTACCCCGTGGTCGATGTGCGCGTTGTGGTGTACGACGGCAAGCACCACAGCGTGGACAGCAAGGACATCGCCTTTGCGACCGCCGGCCGCAGAGCCTTCATGGCGGCGATTCACGAAGCCCGGCCGGCCGTGCTCGAGCCTATCGTCCAGATCGAGATCTCCGTGCCCGAGCATTCCGTTGGAGACGTCACAGGGGACCTGTCGTTGCGGCGCGGGCTGGTCACCGGCACATCATCGGGCCTGGGGGCCGGCACGGTGGCCATCGGCGGGCAGGTACCCGAGGCCGAGATGGCCAACTACCAGTCGCGGCTCAATGCGATGACCAGCGGCCAGGGCCGCTACACCATCGCGTTGTCGCACTACGAGGCCGTGCCGCCGGCAGTCCAGCAGACGCTGACGGGGCAGTACCGGGTGAGCGAAGACGACTAGGGCCTGTTGACACCCATTTCGGGTGTCGCGAAATTAGTGTTGACAGGCGCCAGCAAAAGCGCAGCCCCATTCGACCGCGATGTCCTGTGTGCCCACAGCCGCTTGTTGCTGAGCGACCCAGCTGTTCTTTGCTGTCTCTCTCGCAGCGATCCGAAGATGAGGCAGACGCGATCTTGCTGGACAGACTGGCCGCTCAGGCAACCCTATCGCTTTGCTTTCACACGCGCGAGGCGGCCTTCGACTTTCATTTGCCGAATGACCCGATCTGAATGGGATTCAAGGAGGTTCATGGTGGTACCACTTGCCAGAGCGGGAAGCGCAGAATGAATCAGCGAAGCCGCCCCAGGGATCACCAACCAGTTCCCTGCACGCCAAGCCCGCGCACTGCACAATCCCCCGCATGCCACCGCAGCCCTCCTCTCCCACGACCCACCCCTCACCACGCACACACCCCCTCTGGCTGATGCTCCTGGTCCTGCTGTCGGGCTTCGCACTCAGCCAGGCCTACCGCACCACCGCTTCCATCGTGGCCCAGGGGCTGCAGGTGGACTTTGGCCTGGGGGCCTCGTCGCTGGGCGCGTTTGCCGGGCTGTTCGGCCTGTCGTTCGGCGTGGCGCAGTTGCTCATGGGCATCGCCCTGGACCGCTATGGCCTGCGCCGCACGGTGCTCGCGGCGGCGCCGCTGGGCATTGCCGGGGCCGCCCTGTCGGCGCTGGCGCCCAGCCATGGCTGGCTGATGGCCGGGCAGGTGCTGATCGGGGTCGGCTACTCACCGGCATTCGTGGCGTGCACCCTGTTCATTGCACGGTATTTTTCGGTCGAGCGCTTTGCCTTCTACTCGGGCGTGAGCATGGGCGTCGGCAGCCTGGGCCTGATATTCACCGGCACGCCCCTGGCCTGGGTGGTGCAGCATTGGGGGTGGCGCACGGGCTTCGGCCTGCTCGCCGTGCTGAGCGCGCTGTCGTGGCTGCTGATCTTCGTGCTGGTGCATGAGCCCGCGGTCCCTGATGCACCGCCTACCCCCCAGGAAAGCTGGGGCCAGTCGCTGGCGCGCTTTGCCGAGCTGCTCACCGTGCCGCACACCTGGGGCATCGTGGTGCTGGGCATGTCTTGCTATGCCGCGTTCCTGACGCTGCGCGGCCTGTGGCTGGGGCCCCTGCTGACCGAACGCTTTGGTTTCTCGCTGCTGGACAGCGGCAACGTGGCGCTGGTCCTTTCCTTGATCGCGGTCTTCACCCCCGCTGCGTTCGGGCGCATGGACCCGGGCATCCACCGGCGCCGCACCTGGATCGGCAACGCCTCGCTGCTGATGGCCAGCCTGTTCGCGGTGCTGGCCTTTTTGCACCACGGTGCCGCCACCGTGGCGCTCATCTTTCTCATGGGGCTGTTGTCCGGCTATGGCGTGCTGCAGTACAGCGACGCACGCGCGTCCTATCCGGCCGAGATGACCGGGCGCGCCCTGTCGCTGTACACCATGTCCATGTTCCTGGGCGTGGCCTTGATGCAATCGGTGACCGGCGTGGTGGCCGCCTGGGCCGGGCGATGGGGCGTCGAGCCTTACCAGACGGTGTGCCTGGCCATTGCGGCCTGGTTGGCGCTGGCTTCACTGGCGTTTCGGCTCCTGCCGATGTCTCCTTTGATCAAGCAACGCTGAATTTCTCCGTGGTGGCGGCGGCTCATCCCCGCACCACGCCCGCCAGTTTTTTCACCAGCGGTTCCATGGCGTCCACCGGCACCTGCGCATAGCCGAGCAGAAAGCCGCGCCAGGGCTGGGCGCGCAGACCCACCGCATGCAGGCTGAGCGCCGGGGCCATGATGCCGTGCTGCGCCATGAGGCGCGCGCTCAGCGCCACGTCGTCGGCCGCGCCGTCGTGCAGGCGCAGGGCCAGGTGCATGCCGGCCGTGCCGCCGTGCACGCTGGCCACGCCGCCCAGGTGCAGCGCCAGGGCGGCCACCAGCGCATCACGGCGCTGGCGGTACAGCCGGCGCATGCGCCGCAGGTGCAGGGCAAACTGGCCGCTCACGATGAACTCGGCCAGCGCACGCTGCTCGGCCGTGCGCCCGCGCGGCGCGGCGCGGTCCAGCAGCAGGGCCAGCGCGGGCGCCAGGGCCGTGGGCACCACCATGAAACCGATGCGCAGGCCCGGGAAAAACGTCTTGCTGAAAGTGCCCAGGTAGACCACGGGTGCATCGGGGGCCAGGCCCTGCATGCAGGCCATGGGCGGGCCGTCGTGGCGGAACTCGCTGTCGTAGTCGTCTTCGACCACCAGGGCGCCGGCCTGGCGTGCGCCGTCGATCAGCGCCAGGCGCCGCGCCAGGCTCAGCACGCTGCCCACCGGGTACTGGTGCGAGGGCGTGGTGTAGATGAGCCGTGGGCGCTGGCGCAGCCAGTCGCTGGCGGTGGGGGCCATGCCCTCGCCGTCGACCACGATGCCCACGGCCTTGAGCTGCGCCGCCCGGAAGGCCGCCACCGCCCCCTGGTAGCCGGGGTTCTCCATCCACACCTTGTCGCCGGCATCGGCGAACGCGCGGGCGACCAGGTCCAGGCTGCCTTGCGTGCCGTCGGTGATGAAGACTTGCGCGGCCTCCACCAGCGCGCCCCGCGCCACGCGCAGGTGGCCGGCGATGGCCTCGCGCAGCGCGGGATCGCCCGCCGGGTCGGCATAGTTGAGTTCTGCGGGCTTGAGCGAGGCCCAGGCCTTGTCCAGCGTGCGCCGCCAGCGCAGCACCGGGAAATCGCCAAGCGCCGGCACGCCCGGGGCGAACGCGGCCGAGGTTTCGGAGCCCGGCAACGCCGGCATGTTCTGCGCGCGCCGCGACAGGCTGGCACGCGGTGCGGGTGCATCCTGCCGGGGCTCTGCGGCCGCCAGCCGCCCGGCCAGCGGTGCCACCACGCTGCCGCGCCGGCTGGCGAGGATGAAGCCCTCGCTCGCCAGTTGCTCGTAGGCGTAGAGCACGCTGTTGCGCGCCACGCCCAGCTCGGCGGCCAGCGCGCGGCTGGCGGGCAGGCGTGCGCCGCTGGCCAGGGTGCCCATGCGTATGCCCTGGCGCAGGCACTCGTGCAACTGGCGCTGCTGCGGCCAGCGGGCGTGCGCCGGTTGCGCCTGGAAGGCCGTGAACAGCAACTGGAATTCCATGGTGTTTCTGTGGCTCTAAAAAATAGTGGTTCCGTGGGTCTTATTCTGGCACCACGCAGGCCCTACATTTCGCTCCCTCAGCAACTTCCCAATCGGAACCACGACCCGTGAACGACACCGCCGCCCCCCTGCCCCCCACCGACCGCACCCGCATCCGCCGCGTGGCCGAGAACGCCCGCTACGACCGCACCACGCTGCACGCCATCATCGACGCGGCCTACCTGTGCCATGTGGCCTTTGCCGACGACAAGGGCACGCACTGCATCCCCACGGCCTGCTGGCGCGAGGGCGAGCACCTGTACATCCATGGCTCCAACGGCGGGCGCCTGATCAAGTGGCTGGGCAAGGGCATACAGGCCTGCGTCACCATCACCCACCTCGACGGCCTGGTGCTCGCACGCTCGGCCTTCAACCATTCGATGAACTACCGCTCGGCCATGGTGTATGGCTGCTTTGAGCCCGTGGCCGACAAGCACGCATCGCTGGCCGCGCTCATGGACCACCTTGCCGTGGGCCGCCAGGCAGAGATACGGCCCGGCAACGACAAGGAATTCGCGGCCACCACGGTGATGCGCATCGCGCTGGATGAAGCTGCCTGCAAGGTGCGCAGCGGGCCGCCGGTGGACGATGCAGAAGATATGCAGCACCCGGTGTGGACCGGTGTGCTGCCGCTGGTGCAGGTGCGCGGCGTGCCCGTGGAGGACCCTTTGAATACCATGGACCTGCCAGGCTATGTGCAGGCGTGGGCCCCGCGCCCCGCATAGCAAGCGCCTTTGCAGGCACCACCATGCTCCAGCCGAGCCCCGGCACCCTCCTTCGGTAGGGTGTCCCGCTGCGCTGCGCTCTTACACAATCCGTATTTTTTACCTCTTGCGGCCATGGGCGCCACATGCAGGAAGACTGCACAAGGAGAAGATCGGATGGCATTCACAACACGCCCCCGCACGCTGAAGGCCTGCATCGCGGCAACCGCACTGCTCGCCCTGGCCGCCTGCGGCGGGGGCAGCTCAGAGGGCACTGGTGGCACTGGCGATGGCGGCGATGGCAGCACTGCGGCAGTGCGCATCGTCGGCGCGGTCGAGAAGCCGGGCGCCTATGGCGAGCGCGACCTGGTTGCCGCCTTCGGCAAATGGGCTTTCACCCACACAGGCAACTATGCCGATGGCTCCAAGCATGATCTGCAGGGCCCGCCGCTGATCTCCCTGCTGCGCAACGCGGGTGGCACGGGTTCGGTGGACGACACTTTCGTGATCGCCACCGGCAGCAGCGGCCGACGCGTGGCATATGCCATGGCTGAACTTCTTTTCGACTCCAGCGGCAGGTATATTTTTGTGGATGTCCATGAATGGGTGGATGGCACGACCTGGATTCCCATCGCGGGTGCCGAGGGTCCTTTTCGCCTGACCGGGTCTGACAAAAGCTTCCAGCGGGACGTACCCAACCTCCGACAACTGGAGGTGCACCCCTTCCGGTCGGCAGCGGTGGCCGTTGGCGGCGGCGTGTCCGGCGCCTTGACCGTGTCGGGTGCCGTGAACAAGCCGGCGAGGTTCGACCTCGCTGCGCTGCAGGCGCTGCCTGCATCGACGGTCGTGTTCGACAGCGACACCTACACAGGGGTCAGCCTGTGGACGCTGCTCCACGGCACTGCGGGGCTGAAGACGGACCCTGCGCTGCGCGACCCCACCTTGGCCATGGTGGCCGTGGTCACCGGCAGCAGCGGCCACAAGGAACTGATCACGCTGGGTGAAATCGACCCTGCCCATGACAAGCTGAACGTCCTGGTCGCGTATGCCGTCAATGGGCGACCCCTGGGCGCCGATGGAATGGCAAGGCTGGTGGTTCCCGAGCGGTATTTCGTCACCCGCGGCGTCATGAACCTCGTCGACATCGAGGTGCAGACGCCCCCACCCTGACACGCGCTGCCGCTCGACCCCAACCAGGCCATGCGGCGCAAGCCGTCCGTCAGCCGGCCTTGTAGATCAGCGCGGCCGCCCGCGCCTCCATCGCGAGCCCCTGCCCCACGGGCCCCAGGCGCTCGGCCGTCTTGGCCTTCACGTTGACCTGGTCGGGCTCCACCCCAAGGGCTTTGGCGATGCATTCGCACATGCCGGGGATGTGGGCAGCCAGGCGCGGGGCCTGGGCCACCACGGTGCTGTCCACGTTGCCGATGGCGTAGCCCGCAGCGCGCACGCGGCGCGCGGCTTCGGCCAGCAACACGGCCGAGTCGGCACCGCGGAACTGGGCGTCGGTGTCCGGGAAATGCCGGCCGATATCGCCCAGGCCCGCCGCGCCCAGAATGGCGTCGGTGATGGCGTGCAGCAGCACGTCGGCATCCGAATGGCCCAGCAGGCCCATGGTGTGCGGGATGGTCACGCCGCCAATCACCAGTGCGCGCCCCGGCACCAGAGCATGCGTATCCCACCCCTCCCCAATCCTGAAATTCATTTTCGCCTTCCGTTGAGCGGCTGCCAAAACTCTTCTGGCGTGGTTGCTGTGCCTTGTCGTACCAACGTGCTGCCTGCGACACAGCGCCTGGCCAGAACCGCTTCGCTGAGTTTTCTCAGCCGCTCTGAATGGATTGTTCATACTGCCCGCGCGCACAAGTGCGTGGGTGCTTTGCTACTCAAAAAATGGTCTTGCGCCCCGTTTCGGTAGCGCCCTGGCCGCGCTCGCCGCCAAAACGGGCCAGCGTGGTGCCGTAGCCGCGCTGGGCCAGCACGGCCTCGGCCAGGGCGAAGTCGTCGGGGTAGGTCACCTTGAAGTTCTGCGCGCCGCCGGGCACCAGGCGTGGGTGCAGGCCCATGGCCTCCATGGCGCTGGCCTCGTCGGTCACGTTGGTGCCTACCCGGGCCAGCGCGTCCAGCAGCGGGCCGATGCGGAACATCTGCGGCGTCTGCGCCAGCCATTTGTTGCTGCGGTCCACGGTGGAAGCCACGCGCACGCCGCCCGGTCCGTCGATGGAGGTCTTGAGCGTGTCGGCCAGCTGGTGGGCCAACAGGCCGCCCACGCTGTCCTGCGCGCACACGTCGATGAGGCGGTCGATCTGCTCGGCGGTGACCAGGCAGCGCGCCGCGTCGTGCACCAGCACCCAGTCATCGCGCTGGGCGCCGCGCTCCTGCAAGGCCTTGATCCCGCCCTGCACCGTGGCCGCGCGCGTGGGGCCGCCGCATTCCACCACGAAGTACGAGGGGTGGTCGTGCGCGTCCAGGTACCGGTCGCCCGGGGCCACGGCCACCAGCGTGCCCGCCAGGCGCCCCACCCCCGCAAATGCGGCCAGGGTGTGCATGACCATGGGGTGGCCCGCCACCAGGTGGTACTGCTTGGGCAACGGCGGCGGCGCGGGTGCCAGGGCCTCGCCCGCTGCCCCGGCCAGCGCGCCGAACGCCGAGATGGTGGAGCCCGCCGGTGCCGCAGGGGGCACCGCCACCGCGCGCGAACCCGTGCCCGCGCAGGGCACGAGCGCCCAGAAACGCCCCTGCGCAGACGTGGGGGCATGCGAAGCGGTGAGCGAGGGTTGCAGCAGCGGGTCGATGGTCATGAGGGGGCCATTTTAGGAGGGACTGGAAAGGACTCCTCAGTTCGACCCGTTCGTGACATTCCACTCCCTCAAAAGCTGGCGCGGCCGAGGCCAGTGCCCCCGCGCAAGGGCCGCCCCGCCGCGAAGGCGGCGTACCCAGCCCTTGCGCTGGGGGGCGTCCCCCTCCCGGCTCGCGCAGCGAGACGAGAGAGGGACAAAGGCGCGCAGCGACTCAGGGGGCGCTTTTTCTAAGGCCTTTCGTGCAGGAACCAGGTGCCATGCCCCACCAGCCCCAGCGCATGGTGGCGCAGCGCGATGCCAGGCAGGGCCAGGGTGCAAGGCGCGGCCAGGTCGTGCTCGCGGGCCAGCGCCAGGGCGCTGTCGAAATCCTGCGGCGGCTGGTGCACCGCGAATTCGAGCATGGTGCCGTAGTGGGCCCACAGCTCGGCACCGTAGCGCTCACGCCAGCGGCGCAGCAGCGCAATGAAGCCGTCGGCACGGCCACGCTCCATGCCGTACCAGTGCAGGTAGGCCAGGGCTTCTTCGCTGCGCGGTGTGGGCAGCAGCACCAGCCAGGCGTTGTCGGGATCGAAGCGCTCCTGGCGGCCGCGCTCGGGGTCGCTGGCACCCTGGATCTTTTCGAGTGCAGTCAGCCAGTGCTCGAAGCGCAGCCGGTCCCCGGCGCATTCGGCCCATGCGGCGTCGAAGCCTGCGCAGGCCTCCCCGGCCACGCCGGCCGCAGCGAGTTCGCCGCGCCATACGTCCACCTGGTCATCCTCGTCCAGAGGGTAGAAGCTTTCGGCCAGCTCGGCCAGCACCTCGTCGGCGCCGATGCCGTGCGCAGTGGCGATGAAGGACCGGGGCGACACGTCGTCGCGCGCGGCACCCTGCTCGTAGGGGAAGCGCATGAACAGGTCATCGGCCAGCGCCTCGGGCCCCGGCGCCTCGGCGGCGCCGGACCACAGGGTGGTCACCACGGGCCAGCGGCCGGTGTGTGGCTCCACCAGCGCCCGTGCCGCCTGCCACAGCGCCTGGCGCTGCGCGGTGGGCACCTGCGCGGCCCAGGCGATCTCGCCGCTGGCCGCGCCTCCATGCCCAGGCACTGGCAGCGCCAGCCAGTCGAGCGCCGCCAGGGCCGTGCCCTCCAACCGGGCCAGCCAGGCATCGTGCGATTCCGTGGGGGTGCCTGCCACCAACGCCGGCGGTGCAGCCGCGGCAACGGTGCGCGTGTCCAGCGCCGCGAGCCAGTCGGCCACCGCCTGCGCATCCACACCCAGCGCGGGTGCCAGGCGGCCCGCCCGCAACAGGCCGGCGGCGGCGGGCACCACGGCCAGGTCGAGCAGCGCCGAGGCGGCAGCCGGTGCGTCGTGGGCCAGCCAGGTGGCAGCAACTTCGGTGGCATCGCCGCCGCGGCCCTGCTCCGCCAGCAGCAAGCAACTGGCCTGCCAGATGCCGTGCACCACGTAGCCACCGGCAAAGCCCGTGGCGCGCAGGTAATCCGCCATGGCGCGCGCAATGGCCAGGGTGTCCGTGGCCTCGGCTGCCGGTGCGACGTCGATGCGGGCGGCCGACTGCAGCTGCGCCAGCATGGTGGTCACCTCGTCTTCGGGCAGGCCCAGCGCGGCCAGGTCGTCGGCAGTCGGCACATCGGCAGACAGGGCATTCGACACGCCGAAATGCTGCGCAATGCGGGCCTTGAGCACCAGCTCGGCATCCATGCAGAAGGCGCCAAAGGCCAGGTGCGGCCGCGGGTCGCCGGCCGCGCCCTGGCGCTGCGCCAGGGTGGCGAGGAAAGCAGGCGACCAGCCTTCGCCGGCAGGCGCCAGCTGCAGGCGGCCCGGCAGGGCCAGCGACTGCAGCAGTTGCCCTGCCTGCTGCCCGGCCCAGTCGGCCAATTGGTCGCAATCCATCGCCTCCTGCTCACCCACGGCAGGGCAGCCCTGCCCCGCCAGCAGCGCCACGGCCGGCAGCAGGCGCTGCACCTGCGTGACCAGCGCGCCGTGCGCCGGCAGGCGCCAGGCCCCCTGGGGCCTTTGCAGCAGGGCCAGCGCGGCCAGGGCCCCGGGCGCATGGCCGGCCACGGCGGCCAGCCGGGCACTGGCAAGCAGTTCGTCGAGCGCGTTGTCCAGGCGGCGGTCGTGCACGTATCGGGTGGTCAGCAAGGTCAAGGCGATGGCTCCTTCTGGCGCGGGAGTGTAAGGCGGACATGTGTCACAGCCTGTACGCCCCAAGCAAAGATGGCTTGCACCACCTAAAATGCCCCGTTGCCCCCCATCCAGCCCGTGCGCGCCTCGCGCCCCAGGGGATGCGGCGGGCCAGACGACCCGACCCGTCCGCATGGAACTGCCCAAACTCTCCCCCGGAAAACGTTTCACCCTGCCCCGCCCCGTGGGCAGCGCCGATTCGCTGCTGCTGGCCCGCCTGGCCGAGCGCGACAAGGCCGCAGGCCGCACCACCGCCATCGTCACGGCCGACGCCACCGATGCGCAGCGCCTCATCGAGGAAATGGCGTTCTTCGCGCCCACGCTGCGCTGCGCGCTGTTCCCGGACTGGGAGACGCTGCCCTACGACACCTTCTCGCCGCACCAGGATTTGATCAGCGAGCGCCTGGCCACGCTGTGGCGCATCAGCCAGAAGGACAAGGACACCGGCGCCGACGTGGTGCTGGTACCCGCCACCACGGCGCTGTACCGGCTGGCGCCGCCGTCCTTCCTGGCGGGCTACACCTTCCACTTCAAGGTCAAGCAAAAGCTCGACGAGGCGAAGTTCAAGGCCCAGCTCACGCTGGCCGGCTACAGCCATGTCTCCCAGGTGGTGAGCCCGGGCGAGTACGCCGTGCGCGGCGGGCTGATCGACCTGTTCCCGATGGGCTCGCTGGTGCCCTTTCGGGTGGACCTGTTCGACAACGAGATCGACAGCATCCGCACCTTCGACCCGGACAGCCAGCGCAGCCTGTACCCCGTGCCCGAGGTGCGCCTGCTGCCCGGCCGCGAGTTCCCCATGGACGACGAGGCGCGCGCCAAGTTCCGCAGCCGCTGGCGCGAGATGCTCGAGGGCGACCCGACCAAGAGCCGCATCTACAAGGACATGGGCGCCGGCGTGGCCA
>JAZKEE010000207.1:0-23808 GCA_040387235.1 Pseudomonadota bacterium | reverse complement strand
CCGCCAACCTGGGGCCCGATGCGCAGGTGCGCTTCATCAACCTCAAGGCCTGGCGTGCCGAGGTGGCCAAGGAGCACAACCTGCCGGCCTATGTGATCTTCCACGACGCCACGCTGGCCGCGATTGCCGAGCGCAACCCGGCCACCCTGGAGGACCTGCAGGGCATCAGCGGCATGGGTGCCAAGAAGCTCGAAGCCTACGGCAACGAGGTGCTGCGCGTCAGCGCGCAGTAGCCTCGGTTGCTTATCGGCCGGGCTTCTTGCCCAGCAGCAGGGTCGCGGTGATGGCCCGGCCGATCTGCTCGAAGGCCTTGCCCGCCTCGCCATGCTCGTCCAGGTCTTCGGCGCAGGTGGCCACCACGATGGCCGCGCGGCCGCCGTCCTGCGGGTTGACCACGCCCATGTGGCAGGCGCGGTGCAGCTGGGTGCCCGTCTTGTGGATGAAGCGCTCGCTGCGCGGCAGGCCGGCTTCGAGCCGGTAGGCATCGTAGCTGGCGTACTTGAGGTCGGTGAACAGGCGCTGCTGGTGCGCGGGGGAGAGCAGCTTGCCGCTGACCAGCTTCTCCAGCATGCCGCCGTAGGCTGACAGCGGCGCGGAATTGAGTCCGCGCGCGTAGTAGCGCTGGTAGGCCTCGTCCATGGTCTTCACGCGGAAATCCGCCTTGTCCACCTCGATGGTGCGTGCCAGCGCGTCCACACGCTGGGGCCCCATCGGTGCGGCCGCCAGGCGCACCAGGTCCATGTTGGTCATGGTGAGCGCATCGGGGTGCAGCTCGGCATAGACGTCATAGCGCACCTGCGCGAAGTTGGTGATGCGCTCGAAGCCCTTGGCACCGAGCAGGTCGCGCGCGCGGCGGTTGAGCGCGTCGTCGCCGATGGTGCGGATCAACATGTTGGCGGCCGTGTTGTCGCTCTCCATGAGCATGCGTTTGAGCAGTGCGTCCACCCGGTAGCGGGTGCCGGCCTTGTTCCAGACCACATTGCCCGAACCGTCGACCTTGTCCGTATCCTGCAAGGTGACCTGTTCGACGAGACTGTGTTTTCCCTGCTCCACCTCCTGCAGCATGGCAATGGCCACCGGCAGTTTGGCCGAGGAGCCCAGGTACCAGGGCCGGTCCGCCTGGTAGGACAGCACTTCGCCATTGTCCAGCCGCTTGACGTACACGCCCAGCTGGCCGGGCGTGGCCTGGTCGATGCGTTCGATCTGCTGGCGCAGCGCGTCGCTCCAGGCGGCGGCATGCGCAGCCAGGCTAGCGCTCGCCAGGATCAGCGCGGTGCAACACGCGCGCAACGGGAGGGCACTCTGGGTCATGGGTTCGTCCGTCGGTCAGCAGGCCAGAGTTGCACAGGGCCGCCCCCACGTCGCGCAGGGCACGGTCTGAACGCGCGCTGGACAGCTCTCCACGCGTACAGGCAACTACGATAACCCGCTGGTCGCGGCCCAGGCGTGGGACAGTGACCAATCCGGAGTCGCATGTGCGCGCCCTTTGCGTGCCGGTCTTGTGCGCAAAGCGCGCCGTCCTGGGCAGGCCGGCCTGCACGCGGTGGACCCCCGTCTGCACCCGCCCCATCACCCCCAGCAGGTAGCGCGTGTGCGCGGCATGCAGTACCTTGCCGTTGACCAGCAGCTCCAGCAGGTCGGCGTACGCATCGAGCCGGCCCGAGTTCAAGCCGCTGGCGTAGTAGGCCTCGAAGGCATCGCCCACGCTGGGCAACAGGAAGGACACGGCCGGCACGTGCAGCAGGCGCGACAGCGCCTGCACCCGGTCCGCATCGCTGCGCTGCTGCTTGATCACCAGGAAGTCATGGCCGGACAGGTGCGATGCCTGCGGCGTGAGGTGGCCATAGGCGTGGCGGCGCACATCGGCCAGGCTGGTGATGCGTTCGAAGCCCCGGGGCACGAGCTGCTCGACCAGGGCATTCACGGCGCGGATGCCGACCAGGCCGATCAGCATGTCGCTGGCGGTGTTGTCGCTGTAGATGACCATCTGCTCGATGAGGTAGCGGATGCTCAGCGCCGTGCCCACGGGCTTGGCGTTGGTATGGCCTGCACCGTCCACGTAGTCGGAAGCACGCAGGCGCAGCTTAGTATCCAGCGTGAAGTCGCCCCGCTCCACGGCCTGCAGCACCGCCAGCGCCACGGGGATCTTCACCGTCGAGGCCAGGTACCAGCGCTCCTGGCCGCGATGGGACACGGCGATGCCGCTCTCCAGGTCGCGTACATAGACGCCGATGCCCGCCGTGTTCTGCGCCGCCACCTGGTTGAGCTGATCCTGCAGCAGCTCAGGCCAGGCAGGACGGGCCGCGGCCGCTCCCTGCGCGCAGGCGGAACCTGCCCCCAGCGCGGCGGCGATCAAGGTCAGCGAGAGAAACAGGCTGTGCAAACGGGCGATGGCGACGCCTCCGTAAACACGCCACGGTACACCCCGTGCTGCCACAGGCCGGTAACACTCTGTGATCCAGAGGGTTACAGCGAGCGCAGCGGCCTCAGCCTTCCTGCAGCAGCGGCGAGCGCAGGATGATCTGCGCCGTGGCGAACAGGTGGGTGTCGATGGCCGCGAACGCACGGGCCTTGTCGCGCGCCAAGGCCGCCTCCATGATCTGGCGGTGCTCGCCGCGCACGTCGCGGTGGTCGGTGCTCAGCGGCACCGAAAGGCGGCGGTAGCGCTCGCTCTGGCGGTAGAGCATGTGCCGCATGCGCAGCAGCCACTGGTTCGGGCAGGCGCTGACCAGCGCCTCGTGGAACTCGCCATGCGCATCGTTCCACGCGATGGTGGACCGCGCCTCGACCTCGGACGGCAGGGACTGCAGCCGCTCCATGCGGTGGGCCGCTGCGACGATGCGCGTCTCCCACTCGACCTCGCCGTGCTCCATGGCCTGGCCCAAACACAGGGATTCCATCTCCACGCGGGCGCGGGTCAGGTCCAGCAGCTCGTCCTTGCTCACGGGGCTCACGCGGTAGCCGCGGTGCGACTCGCCCACCACCATGCCCTCGGCCCCCAGGCGCGACAACGCCTCGCGCACGGCGCCCAGGCTCAGCTCCAGCCGCTCTTCGACGGCCTTGATGTTCAGCTTGGCGCCCGGCGGCAGGCGCCCGTCCAGGATTTCGGCACGGATGAGGTCACAGGCGGTCTCGGCCTGGGTGCGCTTGGGAGGGATGGTCAGCATGGCATCGTCATTTTATCCGGGAATCTACCAGCAAGAGAATAATAGATTATTTGATCAAATATATATCCATGCAGCCGGGGCACCACGCCCCGTGGCCGCCCACCAGGAGAACCCATGAAATTGCTTCGCTTCCAATCGGCCGGCCGAGAGGGCTGGGCCGTGTGCCACCCGTCCACCGGGGCCTGGCATGGCACCACCGAGGGCCATGGCGCCTACCCCGGCGATGTGGACGACTTGCTGCGCCAGGGTCGCACTGCGCTGGACGCCGCGGCAGCCACCATGGCCCGCCAGGGCACCGTGGATTTGACAGCCGTGCAACTGCTGCCCCCCGTGGCGCGGCCGGCCAAGATCATCTGCGTGGGCCTGAACTACCGCGACCACACGGCCGAAAGCGGCTTCGTGCAGCCCGCCTACCCCACGCTGTTCGCGCGCTTCAACTCCAGCGTGATCGCGCACGGCGCACCCCTGCAGCACTCGCCGCTGTCGGATTCGCTCGATTTCGAAGGCGAACTGGTCGCGGTGATCGGCACTGGCGGCAGCCGCATCGCGCGGGAGGACGCGCTCTCCCACGTGCTGGGCTATTCGGTGTTCAACGACGCCAGCGTGCGCGAGTACCAGTTCAAGACGCCGCAGTGGACCATGGGCAAGAACTTCGACGGCACCGGCGCCTTCGGCCCCTGCCTGGTGACCGCCGACGAGCTGCCCCCCGGCGCGCGCGGCCTGCTGCTGCAGACGCGGCTGAACGGCCAGACCGTGCAGTCGGCCAACACCGCCGACATGGTGTTCGACATCGAGTCGTTGATCGTCACCATCAGCGAGGCCATCACGCTCGAAGCGGGCGACCTCATCGTGGCCGGCACCCCGGCGGGCATCGGCCACGCCCGCGAGCCACGCCTGTACATGAAGCCCGGCGACGTCTGCGAGGTAGAGATCGAGCGCGTCGGCCTGCTGCGCAACCCCGTGCACGCCGTGGCCGCCACGGCGCCCCGCCCCTTCGAGCCCGCCACCGCATAACGCCCAAATCCAAGGAGACCGCCATGCCATTGAACCGATTGCTGCGCACCGCCCTCATCGGCACCCTCACCGCCCTGGCCGCCGTTTGCGTGCAGGCCCAGGACGCCAAGCCCCGCACCGCCCGCTTCGGCCATGGCCTGGCCGACAGCCACCCCGCCGGGCTTGCCGCCAAGCAGTTCGCCGCCGACATGGACAAGGCCACCGGCGGCAAGATGAAGATCACCGTGATCGCCAACCAGGCCCTGGGGCCCGATCCGCAGATGCTGGGCGCCCTGCAGGGCGGCGTGCAGGAGTTCTACACCGGCAGCGCGCTGGCGCTGCTGGGCCAGGTCAAGGAACTCGGGTTCCAGGACGTGCCCTTCCTGTTCAACACCGAAGCCGAGGCGCACGCGGTGTTCGACGGGCCCGTGGGCCAATACCTGAACACCAGGCTCGCCGGCGTGGGCATCCACGTGCTGGGCTGGTGGGAGAACGGCTTCAGGCACATCACCAACTCGCGCCGCCCGGTCAACAAGCTCGAGGACCTCAAGGGCCTGAAGCTGCGCACCCAGCCCAACCCGCTCACGCTCGATGCGTTCAAGGCCATCGGCGCCAATGCCTCGCCGCTGCCCTGGTCCGAGCTGTTCGTGGCGCTGGAGACCAAGGCCTTCGACGGCCAGGAGAACCCCATCGTGCTGATGTACACCCAGCGCTTCTATGAGGTGCAGAAGTACATGACGCTCTCGGGCCACGTCTACTCGCCGCTGATCTTCGCGGTGTCCAAGAAGTACTGGGACAGCCTCTCGGCCGACGAAAAGCAGATGATGACCACGGCCGCCCGCAGCGCCACCGCCTACCAGCGCAAGGCCACCGCCGCCGAGGCGGGCACCGCGCTGCAGGGCATGAAGGACAAGGGCGTGCAGGTCACGCAGTTCTCCGAAGCCGACCTGCAGGCCATCCGTGACAAGGTGCCACCGGCGATTGCGCCGCACCTGGAGAAGATCGGCCCCGAGTTCATGGCCCTGGTGCGCGGCGAGATCGCCAAGGCGCGTGCCACGGCCAAGCCGCAGTGATGGACATGCCCGACCGCCCGCCCCTGCCGCCCGCCTTCCTCGATGCGCTGGGCCAGTTGCTCGGCCCGCGCCTGTCCACCAGCCTGGCGGTGCGCGAGCACCACGGGCGCGACGAGTCGATCTTTGCCGCCATGCCGCCCGACGCCGTGGCCCATGCGCGCACACGCGAGGAGGTGGTGGCCATCGTGCGCCTGTGCCGCGAGCACCGCGTGCCGCTGGTCCCCTATGGCGCGGGCTCGTCGCTCGAAGGCCACACCCTGGCCACACGCGGCGGACTGACGCTGAACCTGCAGCCCATGGACCAGGTGATCGCCGTCCACCCCGAGGACCAGACCGCCACCGTGCAACCAGGCGTGACGCGCAAGGCGCTCAACGCACAGCTGCGCGGCACGGGCCTGTTCTTTCCCATCGACCCGGGGGCCGACGCCACCATCGGGGGCATGTGCGCCACGCGCGCCAGCGGCACCAACGCCGTGCGCTACGGCACCATGCGCGAGAACGTGCTCAACCTCACCGTGGTCACGGCCGATGGCGAGGTGGTGAAGACCGGCCAGCGTGCGCGCAAGTCGGCCGCGGGCTACGACCTCACGCGCCTGTTCGTGGGCTCCGAGGGCACGCTGGGCGTGGTGGTGGAAGCCACCGTGCGCCTGTACCCGCTGCCCGAGAGCGTGATGGCCGCCGTGTGCGCCTTTCCCGACATCGACGCGGCCGTGCAGGTGGTGGTACAGACCATCCAGCTCGGTGTGCCGATCGCGCGCTGCGAGTTCGTCGACGCCACGGCCATCCGTGCGCTCAACGGCCACAGCCGCACCGGCCTGCCCGAGCAGCCGCACCTGTTCTTCGAATTCCACGGCAGCACGGCCGGCGTGCAGGAGCAGGTGGCGAGCGTGCAGGCCCTGGCGCTGGACGGCGGGGGCGCTCAGTTCCAGTGGGCCAGCAGCCCCGAGGAGCGCACGCGCCTGTGGGAGGCGCGCCACAACGTCTACTTCGCTGCACTGCAGCTGCGCCCGGGCTGCCGCTCGGTGGTCACCGATGTCTGCGTACCGATCTCGCGCCTGGCCGAGTGCGTGGGCCAGACCGCGCAGGACCTGCGGCAGTCGGGCATGCTCGCGCCCATCGTCGGCCACGTGGGCGACGGCAACTTCCATGTGCAGATGCTGGTGGATGCAGACAACCATGCCGAGGTGGAGCAGGCCGAGGCGCTCAATGCGCGCCTGGTGCGGCGCGCGCTCGCCATGGATGGCACCTGCACCGGCGAGCACGGCGTGGGCCTGCACAAGCAGGGCTTCCTTCTCGACGAATTGGGCGCAGCCCCGGTGGAGCTGATGCGCCAGATCAAGCACGCCATGGACCCGCACAACCTCATGAACCCCGGCAAGATCTTCGCGTTCTGACGCGGCCTGTCCACCCTTTCCCCCCACTTTCCATGAAGCAACTCATCCACTGGTATTTCAAGGCGCTGGAGGGGGTCGTCGTGCTGTGCCTGGCCGCCATGTGCGTCATGGTGTTCGGCAACGTGGTGCTGCGCCACCTGTTCGACTCGGGCATCAACATCTCCGAAGAGCTGTCGCGCTTCATGTTCATCTGGCTGATCTTCCTGGGCGCGATCCTCGCCATGCGCGAGGGCGGCCACCTGGGCATGGACATGCTGGTGCACCGCCTCTCGGGCAAGGCGCTGTTCGCGGCCGTGCTGCTGGCGCAGTGCACCACGCTGGCCTGCTGCGCGGTGCTGCTGTGGGGCCTGCTGCGCCAGCACGCACTCAACATGGCCAACACCGGCCTGGTGACCGGCATTTCGCTGGGCGTGGTGTATTCGGTGGCCTACCTGTGTGCGGCGTCCATCGGGGTGATGACGGTGGTCAACATCGCGCGGCTGCTGAGCGGGCGGGTGAGCCCCGCGTCGCTGGTCGCCGTCAGCGAAGAAGGGGCCTGACACCATGGTCGTCGCCGTCTTCGTGCTCTCGCTGCTGGCCGCCATGGCCCTGGGCGTGCCCATCGCCTTCTCGCTCATGGCCTGCGGCATGGCCATGATGTTCTACATGGACATGTTCGACGCGCAGATCATCGCGCAGAACATGCTCTCCGGGGCCGACAGCTTTCCGCTGATGGCGATTCCCTTCTTCGTGCTCGCGGGCGAGCTCATGAATGCCGGCGGCATCTCGCGGCGCATCGTCGACGTGGCCGGTGCCTGGGTGGGGCACTTCAAGGGCGGCCTGGGCTACGTGGCCATCTTCGCCTGTGTGGTCATGGCCTCGCTGTCGGGCTCGGCCATCGCCGACACGGCCGCTGTCGCCGCACTGCTGATCCCGATGATGCGCAAGGCTGGCTACGACATTCCGCGCGCCTCGGGGCTGATCGCCTCGGGCGGCATCATCGCGCCGGTGATACCGCCCTCCATCGGCTTCGTGATGCTGGGCGTGGTGGGCAACATCTCTATCACCCAGCTGTTCATCGCCGGCATCGTGCCGGGCCTGATGATGGCGCTGGCACTGGTGGTCACCTGGATCTACCAGTCCCACCGCGACGACATGCCGCGTGGCGAGCGCATGCCCCTGCGCCAGCGAATCTCGGCCACCGTGGCGGGCTTCTGGGCACTGCTGCTGCCGCTGCTCATCGTGGGCGGGCTCAAGGCGGGCTACTTCACCCCCACCGAGGCGGCCGTGGTGGCGGTTTTCTACGCGCTGTTCGTGGGCTTCGTGGTGTACCGCGAGCTGCGCTGGTCGCAGCTCTACGGGCTGCTGCTGGCCAGCGCCAAGACCTCTGCCGTGGTGATGTTCCTGGTGGCGGCGGCGCAGGTCTCGGCCTGGCTCATCGCGGCCGCCAACATTCCGATGGTGGTGGCCGACATGCTGCAGCCCCTGGCGGGCAGCCCGGTGCTGCTGATGCTGGTGATCATGGCGCTGATCTTCGCGGTGGGCACGGCGCTCGATTTCGCGCCCACCATCCTGATCCTGGTACCCGTGCTGATGCCGGTGGTGCGCATGGCCGGCATCGATCCGGTGTACTTCGGCGTGCTGTTCATCATGAACAACGCCATCGGCCTGATCACGCCACCAGTGGGCACAGTGCTCAATGTCGTCTGCGGGGTGGCCCGCGAGCGCATGGAGCCGGTGATCCGCGCCGTCATCCCCTACCTGCTGGCGCAGACGGCGGTGCTTCTGCTGCTCACGCTGTTCCCGCAACTGGTGATGGTGCCGCTGCGCTTCTTCACGCGCTGAGGGCGCTTGCTGGCGGGCAATGGCGTGCATGAAAAGGCGCCGCCATCCCACAAAGGGCCCCCGGCGCGCCACAATGGCGGCCATGCTGACCCTCCAAGACATCCACGCCGCCGCTGCCCGCGTCCAGGGCCATGTGCTCGACACGCCCTGTGTCGAATCCAAGACCCTCTCGCAGATCGTGGGGGCGCAGGTGTTTCTCAAGTTCGAGAACCTGCAGTTCACCGCCTCGTTCAAGGAGCGCGGCGCCTGCAACAAGCTGGTGCAGCTGAGCGCGCAGGAGCAGGCCAGCGGCGTGGTCGCCATGAGCGCCGGCAACCATGCCCAGGGCGTGGCCTACCATGCGCAGCGCCTGGGCCTGCACGCGGTGATCGTGATGCCGCGCTTCACCCCGGGCGTGAAGGTGCAGCGCACGCGCGGCTTCGGTGCCGAGGTGGTGCTGCACGGCGACACCCTTGAAGAGGCGCGGTCCCATGCCTACCAGTTGGCCGAGCAGCGCGGGCTGACTTTCGTGCACCCCTACGACGACGAGGCCGTGGCCGCCGGTCAGGGCACGCTGGCCCTGGAGATGCTGGCCGCCGTGCCCGACCTCGACACCCTGGTGGTCGCCGTGGGTGGCGGGGGCATGATCGCAGGCGTGGCCACGGCGGCCAAGGCGATCCGCCCGGACATCGAGATCGTGGGCGTGCAGACCATGCGCTTTCCGGCCATGGTCAATGCCATCCAGGGCACACAGCACCCGCAAGGCACATCGACCATCGCCGAAGGCATTGCCGTGGGCACGCCCGGCAAGATCACACAGGAAATCATCCAGCGCCTGGTGGACGACCTGGTGCTGGTGGACGAAGGCGACATCGAGCAGGCCGTGCTGATGCTGCTGGAGATCGAGAAGACGCTGGTCGAGGGCGCGGGCGCCGCCGGCCTGGCCGCGCTGGTGCGCCACCCCGAGCGCTTCCAGGGCAAGAAGGTCGGGCTGGTGCTGTCCGGCGGCAACATCGACCCGCTGCTGCTGGCGGCCATCATCGAGCGCGGCATGGTGCGCTCGGGCCGGCTGGCGCGCGTCAAGGTCAGCGCACGCGACGTGCCCGGGGTGCTGGCCCGCATCACGACCATGGTGGCCGACACGGGCGCCAACATCGAGGAAGTGCACCACCAGCGCGCCTTCACCATGCTGGCCGCGCAGAATGTGGAGATCGAACTGGTGCTGCAGACGCGTGGCAAGGCCCACATCGACGAAGTACTGGAACACCTGCACGACGGAGGCATGGAAGCGGTGCTGATCTGACGCAAGTTGGTCCTTGTCCCGCACACCGGCTAGAATTGGGCAAGTTTTAAGCATCTGGAGCCCCGCATGTCCGACCACACCACCCCGCACGCCCCTGAAGAGCATCCGGCCGACGCCGTGGAAAACGTGGTGCCGCTGATGCCCATCGTGCTGCCTGTCGTGGGCGGCATCATGATGTTTTTGCTGGCGTTCATCGCCGTGAACATGGCCTGAACGCCACGGAGCGCCCCACACGCCCCATGGCAAGCCCCGCGCAGCGGGGCTTTTTTTTGCCCTTTTTTTCATCCACAGCCAGGAGTTCGCCATGAGACCCGGAAGCGCATTGGTTCTTTTCTCCGGTGGACAGGATTCCACCACCTGCCTGGCATGGGCGCTCACGCATTTCGCCCATGTCGAGACCGTCGGCTTCGACTATGGCCAGCGCCACCACATCGAGCTCACCGCCCGCCAGACCGTGCTGGCGGCCATGCGCGAGCGTTTTCCCGAGTGGGCTGGCCGCCTGGGCGAGGACCACATGCTCGACCTGGCGGTGCTGGGTCGCATCAGCGACACGGCGCTGACCAGCGAGACCGAGATCCAGATGACGGCCGCCGGCCTGCCCAACACCTTCGTGCCCGGGCGCAACCTGCTGTTCTTCAACCTGGCGGCCGCCGTGGGCTACCGGCGCGGGCTGCACACCCTGGTGGGCGGCATGTGCGAGACGGATTTCTCGGGCTACCCCGATTGCCGCGACGACACCCTGAAGGCGCTGCAGGTGGCGGTGTCGCTGGGCATGGGCCAGCGCTTCACCTTCGAGACGCCGCTGATGTGGCTGGACAAGGCCGACACCTGGCAACTGGCGAAGGGCCTGGGCGGCCAGGCGCTGGTGGACGTGGTCCTGGAGGAGTCGCACACCTGCTACCACGGCGTGCGCGGTGAGCGCCATGCCTGGGGCTATGGCTGCGGCACCTGCCCCGCCTGCGCCCTGCGCAAGGCCGGCTACGAGCGCTGGGTCGGCTCGGCACCTGCCTGAGGAACTCCTCTCAAACACATAACCCCATGCATCTTTTGCATGGATTTAGACCCTGTCTGACAGACAAGCGGGCGGTAGATTCATAAAATCGACATCCCAGCCGACCCGCGGAATCCGTGGAAGCCGTCCTCCACCCCGTGGGGATGACCCGCGCCCCGCCCGCCGACTGAGCCAGAAAGCCGTTTTTTCAAAGGCAGCGCTCAGCATCCGCACCTGCGCCAGGCCCCTCGCCCCGCCACGGGTCGCTTCCTTTGAAAAGACTGTTTTTCAACTTAGGAAGCTCCCGATGAACGCACCCACCATGCAGGGCCTGAATCTCAACGCCCCCTCGCACGTCAAGAATGCCCGGCTGATCGCCTGGGTGGCCGACATGGCCGCCCTGTGCAAGCCCGACAGCATCTACTGGTGCGATGGCAGCCAGGAAGAGTACGACCGCCTGTGCCAGCAGCTGGTGGACGCCGGCACCTTCAAGAAACTCAACCCCGCCAAGCGCCCCGGCAGCTTCCTGGCCTGGTCCGACCCATCGGACGTGGCCCGCGTGGAAGATCGCACCTACATCTGCTCGGCCGCCAAGGAAGATGCCGGCCCGACCAACAACTGGATGGCCCCGGCCGAGATGCGTGCCACGCTGCAGCCGCTGTTCGACGGCTGCATGAAGGGCCGCACCATGTACGTGGTGCCCTTCAGCATGGGCCCGCTGGGCTCGCCCATCGCCCACGTCGGCATCGAGCTGTCCGACAGCCCCTACGTGGCCGTGAACATGAAGATCATGACCCGCATGGGCAAGGCCGTGTACGACGTGCTCGGCGTGGACGGCGAGTTCGTGCCCTGCGTGCACACTGTGGGCGCCCCCCTCGCCGCCGGCGAGCAGGACGTGTCCTGGCCCTGCAACAAGACCAAGTACATCGTGCATTACCCCGAGACGCGCGAGATCTGGAGCTACGGTTCGGGCTACGGCGGCAACGCGCTCCTGGGCAAGAAGTGCTTCGCATTGCGCATCGCCTCCACCATGGGCCGCGACCAGGGCTGGCTGGCAGAGCACATGCTGATCCTGGGCGTGAGCAACCCCGAAGGCAAGAAGTACCACGTGGCAGCCGCCTTCCCGAGCGCCTGCGGCAAGACCAATTTCTCGATGCTGGTGCCGCCCGAAGCCTTCAGCGGCTGGAAGGTCACCACCATTGGCGACGACATCGCCTGGATCAAGCCCCAGGCCGATGGCAGCCTGCGCGCCATCAACCCCGAGGCTGGCTACTTCGGCGTGGCCCCCGGCACCAACACGTTGACCAACCCCAACTGCATGGCCAGCCTGGACAAGGACGTGATCTTCACCAACGTGGCCCTGACCGACGACGGCGACGTCTGGTGGGAAGGCATGGAGAAGGACACCGGCGGCCAGCCCGCCCACCTGATCGACTGGCAGGGCAAGGACTGGACGCCCGAGATCGCCAAGCAGACCGGCGCCAAGGCGGCCCACCCGAATGCCCGCTTCACCGTGGCCGCGACCAACAACCCCGCGCTCGACGCCGCCTGGGATGACCCCAAGGGCGTGAAGATCGATGCCTTCATCTTCGGTGGTCGCCGCTCGACTACCGTGCCGCTGGTGACCGAGGCGAAGAACTGGACCGAAGGCGTCTACATGGCCGCCACCATGGGTTCGGAGACCACCGCAGCCGCCTTCGGCCAGCAGGGTGTGGTGCGCCGCGACCCGTTCGCCATGCTGCCCTTCATGGGCTACAACATGAGCGACTACTTCCAGCACTGGCTGACGCTGGGCGAGAAGCTGGCCGCCTCGGGCGCCACGCTGCCACGCATCTACACCACCAACTGGTTCCGCAAGGACGAGGCCGGCAAGTTCGTCTGGCCCGGCTACGGCGAGAACATGCGCGTGCTCAAGTGGATGATCGACCGCCTGGAAGGCAAGGCCACCGGCGAGGAGACCATGTTCGGCGTGGCACCGGCCTACACCGAGATCAACTGGTCGGGCCTCGATTTCAGCGCCGCCCAGTTCAACACCGTGACCAGCATCGACAAGGCCGCCTGGGCCGAGGAACTCAAGCTGCACACCACCCATTTCGAACAGCTGGCCTACCACCTGCCCCAGGCACTGCTGGACACCAAGGCCGCCATCGAAAGGCGCCTGGCTGCCTGACAGCCCGTAGCGGGTGCCCGGCGCGCCGGGTACCACGAAAGAGAACCGCCCCGACTGCAGGTCCGGGCGGTTTTTTCATGGCCTGCTCGGCACTGGGCGCGCCTGGGCTGCTACCCGGCCAGGCCGTCCATGCGCTGGGCCAGAAATGCCGTACCGGCGGCAGAGGGTGAGAGCGTCATGGCCCTTTGGTAGGCCAATCGGGCCTGGGCATGCAGCCCCTTGCGTGCCAGCAGCTCCGCCTGCGCCGCGAAAAAGGGCTGGTAGTCCTGCATGCCGGGCCCGATGCTGGCCAGCTCGGCCAGGGCGGCATCGAGTGCCCCCGCCTCGGCATGGGCCACGGCGCGGTTCAGGCGGACCACCGGGGTGGGCTCGAAGGCCAGCAAGCGGTCGTAGAGCAGGGCAATCTGGGGCCAGTCCGAGTGCTCGCCCTCGCAGTGGCAGGCGGCGATGGCAGCCTTGATCTGGTAGGGCCCCGGGGCGTGCCGAGCGAGCGCCCGTTCCAGGACCGCAACGCCCGCGGCAATCTCGTCCCTTTGCCACAGCGTCCGCTGCTGCTGGCCCAGCGGCACCGTCATCTGGCCGCTGGCATCCGTGCGGGCGCCCCGGCGTGCATGGCTGATCACCAGGGCGGCCAGGCAGCCTTCGATCTCCGCTTCACCAGGGCGCAGCCGGTCCAGCAGTGCGCACAGGTACAGGGCCTCCTGCGCCAGGTCGCTGCCTGCCCGCGGCCCCGCCGAGTAGCCCGCGTTGAAGACCAGGTAAATGACCGCCAGCACGGCCGCCAGGCGCTCGGGCCACTCCGCCGGCTCCGGCACCGCGTAGCGGATGCGCGCCGCGGCGATCTTGGCCTTGGCACGCGACAGGCGCTGCCCCATCGTGGCCTCCTGGTCGAGAAAGGCCTGCGCGATCCGGGCCGTGGACAGGCCGGCAACCACGCGCAGCGTCAGCGCCACCTGCGACTTCTGCTCCAGCGCCGGATGGCAGCAGGTAAAGATCAGGCGCAGGCGCTCGTCGGGAATCTCGTCGGTCTCGCCCTCATAGGCCTCACCGCCCGCCAGCACCAGCAGGCTGTCGCCCACGCGGTCAGCCGTCCTGTGGCTGCGGATGCGGTCCAGCGCCTTGCGGTAGGCCACGCGCAGCAGCCAGCCCAGCGGCGACGACGGGATGCCCGAACGGCCCCAGTGGGACACCGCCGATTCCATGGCGTCCTGCAGGGCATCCTCGGCCAGCTGGAAATCCCGGAGCCGGGCGATCAGCGCCGACATCAGTCGCCCCCGGTCCTCGCGCGCCAGGCGGTTGAGGGCCTGGGTCACGGCGACAGCGCTGGAGGCGGGGGAGTCCATCGTCGACAGCCCGGCAGGGGTGGCCCGGTCAGCCCGCCGGGGGGTAGTCCATCAGCGGCCGCACTTCGACCGTGCCGTAGCTGGCGGTTGGAACGGCCTGCGCGTACCTCAGGGCCGCATCCAGGTCGGGCACCTCGACCACGTAGAAGCCGCCCAGGTGCTCCTTGGTTTCGGCAAACGGGCCATCCATGGTTTCCACCTTGCCGCCACGGATGCGCAGCGAGGTGGCGGTTTCGATGCCTTTGAGCCCATCGCCCGCGACCAGTACGCCATCGTCCCGCATCTTCGCGCTGAGAGCGAAGTAGCCGGCCATCATGGTCTGGAATTCGGGCGTGCCATAAACAGGCTCACGTTGGAGGTCGCTGTAGATCAGGAGCATGTATTTCATGGTGATTCCTTGAGAAGGGGATCAGTGGCAAACAATCCGGAAACCCGCCGCCATGCGGCACGCGGGGTGGGCGCAGCCGGTGGCTGCAGTTGTCGATACAGAGGTCACGGTGGTCGGCGGTCTCCTTTGATGTTCTGGTGCCACAAGGACGCCGTCACACCTCCCATTTCGACATGTCCCCCGGTTATTTTTTTCTTTCACCATGCCATCGCTCCTCCCCGGATGCCCCCGGGTGCTTCGTGATTGTGCGCATTCCCGCAAGTCAAAAGCAGGCCCGACAGGCGAGCGCCCATGAAAAAAGCCGTGGCACAGCCACGGCTTTTTTGGGTGGAGCCCACCGGCCCGCCATGCGGCAGGCAGGTGGCAAGCCCGCTCAGTAGTAGGCGCGCAGGTCGTTCACCGTGCGCACGCCCATGGCGTGGCTCAGTTCGGCCATGATGCGCGGGTCGCGGATGGCGACCTGCCAGGTGTGTTCGTCTTCGGCGGCGCGGCGGCGGCTTTCGGCCCAGCCAGCGAAACCGGCGCGCAGGGCGGCAGCGGCGCGGCGTGCGGGAGCCGAGAGCAGGGCCAGGGCAGCGAACGCCACCAGCCACAGCACCATCCAGGCGGCCAGCAGGTGGCCTTCGCTCCAGGTGTCGATCACCTGGTTGGCCACCACCAGCAGGGCGGAAACGATGGCGGCGAGCAGGAGGGAGGCGGCGCCACGGGCGCTGTCAAAGCCGGTTGCGATGCCCTTGAGGGCCGCAGCGGCGTTCTGGGCGCGGATCACGCCCGAGTGTTCGGTTGGATAGTCAACGTGTGCAAAATTGGTCATTTGGTTTCCCCTTTTCTAGCGCTTGTGGCGACATTGCCGGGCGAGTGACTGAATCTTAGGGTTTACCCCATGTGTTATCAAGTTTATATCTTGAATTAGTGCTATTCATACCAGTGATGAGCGCACGCACCCTCGCATCCACGCAGGCTGCTGCACTGCTGCAGCTCCCCAAAAGGGATCCCGAGGCCGGGCGGGCACCACCTGTGTCGGCCGGCCTGGGGCGACAAGGGCCCGGCCTGGCGTTCAGCGCAGCAGCAAAAAAGCCGTGGCAGGGCCACGGCTTGAATGCCTGGGTCGGTCGGCCCATCGCCTCGCGGCGGACGGGATGCCGGGGGTGCTCAGTAGTACTTGCGGATGTCGGTCGCTGCAGGGACCGACATGGCGCGGGTCAGTTCGGCCATGATGCGGGGGTCGCGCTCCGCGACCTGCCAGGTGCGCTGGTCTTCAGCGGCACGGCGGCGGCTTTCAGCCCAGGTGGAGAGGCCGGCACGAAGCACCAGGCCCGCACGGCGGGCGGGAGCGGACAACAAGGCCAGGGCGGCGAAGGCGACCAGCCACAGCACGACCCAGGCGGACACGAGGTGACCGTCGGTCCAGGCATCGACCACCTGGTTGGCCAGCACCAGCAGGGCGGAGACCACCGCAGCCAGCATCAGGGACGAGGCTCCGCGGGCGCTGTCGAAGCCTGCGGCAATGCCCTTGAGGGCTGCGGCAGCCTTTTCGGCACGGATCACACCGGGGTGTTCGGTAGGATAGTCCACGTGTACAAAATTGGTCATTTCGGTTCCCCTATTCAGCGCTTTTGGCGACATTGCCCGGGCGATGTCGAAATACTAGGGTTTACCCTTTGGTATTTCAAATTTATATGTTGAATCATTGGTATTCACATCGGTGATGATTTGAAGCCATGTCCAACCGCCTCAACTTCCGCTCGCTCGACCTGAACCTGCTCAGGGTCTTTGACGAAGTGATGGCCGAGCGCAGCCTGACCAAGGCAGCGCACAAGCTCTCGCTGACCCAGCCGGCGGTGAGCAATGCCATGCGCCGCCTGCGCGAAGTGCTGGGCGACGACCTGGTGGTGCGCAGCGGCCAGGGCGTGGAGCCCACACCCCGGGCGCTGGCCCTGTGGCCCCCCATCCGCGACGCGCTCACGCAGTTGCAGGAATCGCTGTCGCCCGGCCGCTTCGATCCAGCCACGGCCGAATCCACCTTCGTGCTGGCCATGGCCGATGCCACGGGGGCGACCCTGGTGCCCGGCCTGGTGGAGATCCTGGAGAGCGAGGCGCCCGGCATCGCCGTGCGCGTGGTGCCCCTGACCACCCGCGACCCGCGCCGCCTGCTCGAGGAGGAGGCGGCCGACATGGCCGTGGGCTATTTTCCGGCCGTGCTGGCCGACCTCACAGCGCGCGAACAGTCAGGCGGCATGGTGTCGTTCGAAAGCCGGCGGCTGTACGACAGCGAGTACATGTGCGTGATGCGCCAGGGCCACCCGCTGGCCGACGCGCCGCTGACGCTGAATGCCTACTGCGAGGCGCGCCACATGCTGGTGAGTTTCTCGGGCCGGCCCTTCGGCTTCATCGACGAGGCGCTGGCCTCGCTCGGGCGCCGGCGGCGCGTGGTACTCACCGTGAACCAGTTCTTCACCGCCGGCCGGGTGGTCTCGGGCTCGGACATGCTCACCGTGCTCCCCCGCCACTTCGTGCCGGTGACCGGGATCGCCGACGCGCTGGTGCAGCGCAGCCTGCCCTTCGACGTGCCGCCCGTGCACGTGGATGCGCTGTGGCGCCGCAACAGCACGCAGGAGGCGGCCATGGGCTGGCTGCTGTCGGCGCTGGCGCGTTCGGCACGGCGGGCGTTTCCGCAGGGGGAGCCGGGCCATGCGGCGGGCACGCCGTTCGGCGTGACACCTTAGACTGCGGGGTCCATGAAAATCCAGATCCTGTCCGACCTGCACCTCGAAGCCAACCCCGATTTCATGCCCGAGCCTGCGCCGGGCGCCGACCTGTTGGTGCTGGCGGGCGACATCGGCTCCTACCAGGAAGGGGGGCGCATGCAGGACGAGGACTTTGGCCTGGCGCGGTTTTCACCCCTGCCGCAGTTCGCGGGCTGGCCTACGCCGGTGCTGTTCGTGCCGGGCAACCACGAGTACGACGCGCTCGACTTCGATACCGCCCACGAACGCCTGCGCGCCACCTGTGAGCGCCTGGGCATCCGCATGCTGGAGCGCGAGACGCTGGTGATGGGCAGCGTGCGCTTCGTGGGCACCACCCTGTGGGCCGACTACGACGCGCTGGCGGACGATGCGCAGGTGACCGACCTGGCCCGGCGCCTGAAGCTGCGCGAGAAGGCCTTTCGCGCGGCCAACCACTACCTGCGCAAGACCGGAGGCACGAAGGACGGCGAGCCCTTCCTGGCCGAGCCCATGCGCGAGCTGGCGCTGGTGTGCACCCAGTGGTTGCGCGACGCCCTGGCGAGCCCTTTCGACGGCACCACGGTGGCCATCACCCACTTTGCGCCGAGCCTGCGCAGCGCCGACCCGCGCTACGGCGTGGTGCCCGGTACGGCCGGCTTTTGCAATGTGCTCGATGAGCTGCTGCCCCATGCGCAGGTATGGATCCACGGTCACCTGCATGCGCCGAGCGACTACACGGTGCAGGGCACGCGGGCCGATGGCAGCCCCTTCGCATGCCGGGTGGTGGCCAACCCGCTGGGTTATGCCCGCAATGGAGAACAGGAAACCTTCCGGCCCCGTTACTGTGTAACCGTATGATGGCCTGCACGGGCTACCCACCCGTGCAGCGCAGGAAGAAAACCTGACACAGGTCAAGACAACAACCGCCGGCGCCCCTTACCCTGGCCACTCAGGTCTGACCATTCCAACAAGGAGAACTCGCATGAACATCCTGCTCGCTGTCGACGGCAGCGCCTTTACCAAGAAAATGCTCGCCTACCTGGCTGCGCACGAAGAACTGCTGGGCCCCAAGCACGACTACACGGTGCTCACCGTGCAGGCGCCCCTGCCCGCCCGCGCCCGTTCGGCCCTGGGCAAGGAAGCCGTGGACACCTACCACGCCGAGGAAGCCGACAAGATCCTGGCCCCGGTGCTCAAGTTCATCTCCCGCCAGGGCGTGCAGGCCAAGACCATCGTCAAGGTCGGCCAGGTCGGTGAAACCATTGCCAAGGTGGCGGACTCCGGTCGCTACGACCTGCTGGTGATGGGCTCGCACGGCCATGGTGCGCTCGCTACCCTGGTCATGGGCTCCGTCACGACGCAGGTGCTGGCGCACTGCAAGGTGCCGGTGTTGCTGGTGCGCTGAGCCCCTGCACTCCCTCAGAACGCCCGGCATGCCGGGCGTTCTTGCGTGTGCCCACCGTCAGCGAAAGCGCTCCACCAGGAAGTCCACGAAGCTGCGCAGCTTGGCCGAGCGGTAGCGGTCCGGCAGGTAGACCACGTGCATCGGCCGGCTGGGCAATTCGTGGCTGGGGAACAGCTGGACCAGGCGCCCGGCCTGCACGTCGGCCTGCAGCAGCATGGCAGGCTGCAGCACGATGCCCAGCCCGTGGACGGCCGCCACGCGCAGCGCCTGCCCCTGGTTGACCTGCAGCCGCCCGGAAACCGGAACGGAGCTTGCGCCCTCCCCGTCTGCCAGGCGCCAGTGCGCAAGAGCCGAAGGCGCGAAACACAGGCACTCGTGCTGGCTCAGCTCTTCGGGCCGCTGGGGCGTGCCACGCCGCGCCAGGTAGTCCGGCGACGCGCAGACCATCAGCCGGTAGGGCGCCAGCGGCCGGGCGATCATCCCGGAGTCGGGCAACGGGCCGATGCGGACTGCCGCCTCGAAGCCTTCCTCCACCAGGTCCACCACGCGGTCCGAGAGCGAGACGTCCATACTGACCTCGGGGTAGCGCTCCAGGTAGGACGACAGCGCCGGCATCAGGGCTTCCGTGCCGAAGGTGGCGGGGACCGAGATGCGCAACCTGCCGGCTGGCGCAAGTTGCTGGTTCTGCGCCTGTGCATCGGTCTCGGCCACCAGCCGCAGTATTTCCTTGCAGCGCGCGTAGTAGTCCTCGCCGAAGGGCGTGAGGTGCTGGCGCCGGGTCGTGCGCTGGAGCAATTGCATGCCCAGGCGCTCCTCCAGCCTGCGCATGTGGTTGCCCGCCATCGTCGCGGAGATCCCATTGGCCGCAGCGGCGGCGCTGAGACTGCCCTTTTCGACCGCCAGCACATAGACCTTCATGCTGTCGAGCAAGTCCATTCAACACTCCTACTATGCAATCAATCAATCCATTGGCAGTTTATCTCTTGCTCATTGGAAATGACACTGGCTTCACTCCCAACTGCTGGACTTGAAAGGACGCCATGAAAGCCATTGAACTGACCGCCCCTTCCCTGAACGCGCTGCGCTCCACCGAGTGGCCCGACCCCGTGGCCGGCCCCGGGGAGGTGCTGGTGCGCCTGCGCGCCGCCGCACTCAACTACCTGGACGTGGCCGTCGCCACCGGTGGCTTTCCGGTGCCCGCATTCCCGATGATTCCCGTGGCGGATGGCGCCGGAGAAGTGGCCGCGCTGGGCGATGGGGTGGACGGGCTGGCCCTGGGCGACCGCGTGGTGCCGCATTTCATGCCCCTCTGGCAGGGTGGCGCCATCACGCCACGCCACGTGGCGGCCATGCGTGGACTCACGCTGCCAGGCTCGCTCGCCGAATACGTGGCCGTGCCCGCCACCAGCCTGGTGCCACTGCCGGTGCACCTGGATTTTGCCCAGGGGGCGACGCTGCCCGTTGCGGCGACCACGGCCTGGAATGCGCTGCGCTCCGCCGCGGTGCGCCCTGGTTCGGTGGTGCTGCTGCTGGGCACGGGCGGGGTGAGCATCTTCGCGCTGCAGTTCGCCAAGGCGGCTGGGGCCACCGTGGTCCTCGCCTCCTCCTCGGCAGAGAAGCTCGAGCGTGCGCGCCAGCTCGGCGCCGACCACCTGATCAACTACCGCGAGACCCCGGCCTGGGACGAAGAGGTGCTCAGACTCACCGCGGGACACGGTGCCGATTTGGTCGTAGAGACGGTGGGCGCCGCCACCATCGCGCGCTCGCTGCGTGCGGCGGCCATGGGCGGCACGGTGTTCACCGTGGGTTTCGTGGGCGGGACTTCGGCGCCCGTGGACCTGCTGCCCATCATCGTCAAGGCGCTGCGCGTGGTGGGCAACAACACCGGTTCGGTGGCCGACCTGGCCGAGGCCGCGCGGGCCATCGCGGCGCACCGCATCGTGCCGGTCATCGACCGTGTCTTTGGCCTCGGCGATGCCCGCGAGGCCTATGCACAACTGGCCGCGGGCGGGCAGCACTTCGGCAAGCTGGCCATCGTGCACTGAGGCGCTGGAGAGGACGCCAGGCGCCCCGGTTCAGCGCGAAACGATCCCGTCGAAGCAGGTGCGCAGCACCAGGTCGACGATCTCTGCGTCGGAGTACTGGCCGCCTTCCTTGAGGAAGGTCACGACCGGGTCGCAAGCGCGCGCATACAAGGTGTACAGCACCACCAGGGGAGGCAGCGTGGGGTTGATCACGCCTTGCGCCTGGGCTTCGACGATCCACTCGCCGATCTGGTCGCTCACCGTGACCAGGCCGTCGAGGTAGTCCTTGTCGGCCATGAGCACCGCGCGCAGCGAGGAGTTGCGGCTGGGCAGCAACGGCATCTCATTGGTCAGCAGCCGCTCGAGTGACCAGCGCACCAGGGCGCGCAGCTTCTCGTGCGCCGGCAGCTCCGCTGGAAGCGCAGCCAGGTAGGCGCGCACCCGTGCGAGGATCTGCACCATGGCGGCACTGCACAGCTCTTCCTTGCTGCAAAAGTGCTTGTACAGGCTGGCCTTGGCGATGCCCACCGCATTGGCGACATCGTCCATGGTCATGGCATCGAAGGCCTTCTCACCCAGCAGGCGGCAGGCCGACTGGAGGATCGCGCCCTCCCGAGCCTGGTGCATCTGCTCCTTGAAGGACACTTTGGGTTGTAGCGTGGTGGACATGGACCCCATCTTATACATTGCAGTAAAAAAATAAATGACAAAGTTGCTTTGCTACTACGTCGTTCACGTTTTAGTCTGCAGGAATCGTGCCGCCCCACAGCGGGGACTGCGATTTCGTGCGGGTTACCCCCTGTTGACTGCATTTGCAGCCCCGCAGCTGCAATTCAGGGCTGGGTCAGGGTCTTTGCAGCGGTGGCCGTGAGGGCGGCGGTCAGGGCGTCCAGCACCACCGACTCCAGGTTCCAGCAATGCCAGTACAGCTGGATGGGCAGTGCATGGCCTGGAGCCAGGTCGACCATGCTTCCGTCGGCGATGGGCCCGCGCGCGAGCAGTTCGGGCACCACGCCCACGGCCCAGCCAGCCGCCACGGCACGCATCTGGCCCTCGGTACTGGGCACGAACAGGTGGTTGAGCGCCACGCGCTTGAGCCCGAAGGTGCGCGCCACGAACTCGGCCGCCATGTCGTCCTTGCGGTTGAACGACAGGAACGACACCTCGCGGAAGTTGTGCGGCGTGAGCCCATGGGGCAGGTGCTTCGCGGCGAATTCGGCCGACGCCACCGCCACGTAGCGCATGGCGCCGAGCGGCACCATCTTGCAGCCGCGCAGCGCCTGCTTGAGCGTGGTGACGCAGCCCAGCACCTGGCCCGAGCGCAGCCACTCCTGCGTGAAGTCCTGGTCGTCGACGATGATTTCCAGTGGCAGGCGCTGGCCCACCAGTTCGTGCAGCGCGCCCATGGCCCAGGTGGCGATGCTGTCGGCATTGATGGCGATGGAGATGCGCTCGTCCTCGCGCGTGGCGCCAGGGGCGCTGGGGGCCAGTTCCTGCAGGTCACGCTCCAGGTCGGCGCGCAGCAGGCGCATCTGCTTGGTGTGCTTGAGCAGCAACTGTCCCGCCGAAGTGGGCCGCAGCGGCCGGCTGCGCACGATGAGGACCGAACCCACCTGCGCCTCCAGCGCGCGCAGGCGCTGGGAAACCGCCGACTGCGTGACGTTCAGGCGCTGGGCGGCGCGCTCGAATCCGCCCTCCTCGACGATGGCGGCAAGGCATTCCAGGGCGGCGGGGTCGTAGGTGCTCATGGCTTCGGTGCGTGCAAGAAAACTCGGGCGGCGGACGCCTCGTGGGCGGCTGCTGCATTAGACAGACTGATGCGTTTGGATTGAGTTTAATTTTGCTTTTAGTAGAACGCAATGTGGATCACACTGCCATCCATGAAAACCATCATCCTGGGCGCCGGCATCATCGGCATCAGCACCGCGTGGCACCTGCTGGAGCGCGGCCACGAGGTCGTCGTGGTCGACCGCCAGCCCGATGCGGCGCTGGAGACCAGTTTTGCCAATGCGGCGCAGAT
Source organism: Pseudomonadota bacterium (assembly GCA_040387235.1). Taxonomy (GTDB): domain Bacteria; phylum Pseudomonadota; class Gammaproteobacteria; order Burkholderiales; family Burkholderiaceae_C; genus Acidovorax. Next base: position 1,008 of record JAZKEE010000207.1, on the reverse strand, counting down.
CTCCGTGAGCTACTGCGAGCCCTGGGCCAACCGGGAAGCACCGCTCAAGGCGCTCAAGTGGATGTTCGACAAGGAAGCGCCGCTGCTGTTCCGTCCCCAGCTCGACTGGGAGCAATGGCGCTGGGGCCTCAAATTCCTGGCGCAGTGCAACGACACGGCTTTCGAGCGCAACGTGCAGCAGATCGTGGCACTGGGCGCGTACAGCCATGCCGCACTCAAGGACCTGGTGGCCACGACCGGCATCGACTACAACCGGCTCGAGCGCGGCATTGCCCATTTCTACACCGACCAGAAGGCCTTCGACGATGCCGGCCACGCCGTGGAGTTGATGCGCAAGCACGGCGTGCAGCGCCGCCTGGTGAGCAAAGACGAGTTGCTGCAGATCGAGCCGGCATTCAAGGCCTATGGCGATCACATCACCGGCGGCACCTACACCAGCACCGACGAGAGCGGCGATGCGCGCGTATTCACGCAGGCCCTGGCGCGCCGCTGCGCGGAGCGCGGCGTGCAGTTCCTGTATGGCCACGACGTGCTGCGGCTGAACAAGATCGGCGACACCATTGATTCAGTAGCCGTCATGGCGCGCAGTGGCGCCAACGGCCTCAAGAAGGACTTCCTGCTCCAGGCCGATGCGGTCGTGGTGGCCTGCGGCTCCTACAGCGCGCCGCTGCTGCGCACGGTGGGTGTGGACCTGCCGATCTACCCCGGCAAGGGCTACAGCGCCACCTTCCCGCTGCTGCGCCCCGAGGCAGCGCCCTCGGTCTCGACCATCGACGACGGCCGCAAGATCGCCATGAGCCGCCTGGGCAACGTGCTGCGCGTGGCGGGCACCATCGAGCTGGGCGGCTACGACCTATCGCTCGACACCCCGGTGGCCAAGGCGCGCTGCCACATGCTGTCGCGCCGCATCGAGGAAATTCTGCCCGGCGTGTGCGACACGCGCACGCCCGAGCAGGGCGGCAACCCGCAGTACTGGACCGGCCTGCGCCCCGCCACCCCGACCAACAT
>JAZKEE010000206.1:0-29843 GCA_040387235.1 Pseudomonadota bacterium | reverse complement strand
TGCAGCTGGTGGTCGGTCTTGCGCATCTCGACTTCGCCATTGAAGCTCTTGAACTTCATGCCTTCCAGGGCCGCCGCCACCTTCACGGGGTCGGTGGACTTGGTCTTCACGAAGGCATCGGTGAGCATGGAGAAGGCGTGGTACACGGAGCCGGTGTACATGTCGTCGTTGAACTTCTTCTTGTAGTCCACCACGATCTTGTTGAGCTCGCCCGGCAGGTTGATGTGCGCGTAGGCCACCATGTACACGCGGCCTGCGGCTGCGGCGCCCATGGCCGTGGGGCTGCCGGTGACGGAGCCGTAGTAGGTGTAGAAGTTGACGTTGTTCAGGCCGGCGTCGTTGGCGGCCTTGATCAGGAGGGCCAGGTCCGAACCCCAGTTGCCGGTGATCACGCTGTCGGCGCCCGACTGCTTGATCTTGGCGATGTAGGGCGAGAAGTCACGCACCTGGGCCAGGGGGTGCAGGTCGTCGCCGACGAATTGCACGTCAGGGCGCTTGCGCGCCATGATTTCCTTGGCGAACTTGGAGACCTGGTGGCCGTGCGAGTAGTTCTGGTTGATCAGGTAGACCTTCTTGACTTCGGGCAGGTCCTTCATGAACGTGGTCAGCGCTTCCATCTTCATGGAGGTGTCTGCATCCAGGCGGAAGTGCCAATAGCTGCACTTGCTGTTGGTCAGGTCCGGGTCCACGGCGGCATAGTTCAGGAACAGGACTTCCTTGCCGGGATTGCGTGCGTTGTGCTTTTCCAGCGCATCCATGATCGCCAGTGCGGGGCCGGAGCCGTTGCCCTGCACCACGTAGCGGGCGCCCTGGTCCATGGCCGAGCGCAGCGCGCTGGTGGTTTCCTGCGGGCTGAGCTTGTTGTCGATGCCGATGATCTCGAACTTCACTCCGGCAGCGTTCTTCTTGTTGAACTCTTCGGAGACGAACTGGAAGCTCTTGAGCTGGTTGGTTCCCACGGCCGCCATCAGACCCGAAAGCGGGTCGAGCCAGGCGATCTTGACGGTCTCACCCTTTTGAGCGAATGCGGCGCCAGCGCTCGCCAGCAGGACGGTGGCTGCTACAGCCTTCATAGCGAATTTCATGGTTCTGTCTCCTTGTAAATCGACACGACGCAGCGTACCGCGTTGCAACACGACGCCCCTCAGGGATTGCCCCTACCGGCGTCGCACACGTGACTGGAAGGTGCTCCCCCGAGCACCGCACCAGCCTGGGGCAAGGCCGAAGAAGTCTCCCGCGCGGATGGCGAGGACCTGCTCGGCACTGCCCCCGAATCACAGACCCGGAAGCCTGTAGTCCTTGAGTTGCTCACGCAACTTCGTCTTCAGCATCTTGCCGGTGGCACCGATCGGAATCGCCTCCACGAACACCACGTCATCGGGGATCTGCCACTTGGCGGTCTTGCCCTCGAAGAAGGCCAGCAGTTCCTCGCGCGTGACCTCGGCGCCCGGGCGCTTGACCACGGCCACGATGGGGCGCTCGTCCCACTTGGGGTGCGGCATGCCCACGCAGGCGGCCATGGCGATGGCCGGGTGGGCCATGGCGATGTTCTCGATGTCGATGGAGCTGATCCACTCGCCGCCGGACTTGATCACGTCCTTGCTGCGGTCGGTGATCTGCATGAAGCCATCGGCATCGATGGTGGCCACGTCGCCGGTCGGGAACCAGCCCCGGCCCTGCGCGTCCTTGACCAGCGGATGGCCGCCCTCGCCCTTGAAATAGCTGTCCACGATCCACGGCCCCTTGACCAGCAGGTCGCCATAGGTCTTGCCGTCCCAGGGCAGTTCCTCGCCATCGGCGCCGACGATCTTCATGTCCACACCGTAGATGGCACGGCCCTGCTTGAGCAGGATCTTCATCTGCTCTTCCTTGGGCATCGCCAGGTGCTTGTTCTTCAGGGTGCACAGCGTGCCCAGCGGGCTCATTTCGGTCATGCCCCAGGCGTGCAGGACTTCGACGCCGAAGTCTTCCTTGAAGGCATGGATCATCGCGGGCGGGCAGGCCGAGCCGCCGATGACGGTGCGCTTGAGGGTGGAGAATTTGAGGCCCGCGGGCTTCATGTGGCCCAGCATCATCTGCCACACCGTGGGCACGCCGGCGGCGTAGGTGACCTTCTCGGACTCGATGAGTTCGTAGATCGACTTGCCGTCCATGGCCGGACCGGGGAACACCAGCTTGCAGCCCGTGAGCGCGGCCGAGTAAGGAATGCCCCAGGCATTGACGTGGAACATGGGTACCACGGGCAGCACGGAGTCGCGGGCCGACAGGCACATCACGTCGGGCAGCGCAGCCGCGTAGGCATGCAGCGTGGTCGAGCGGTGGCTGTAGAGCGCGGCCTTGGGATTGCCCGTGGTTCCGCTGGTGTAGCACATGCTCGATGCGGAGTTCTCGTCGAACTCGGGCCAGGCGTAGTCGGGCGAGTGGGCACCGATCCAGGCCTCGTAGCTCGTGAGGCCGGGGATGCCGGAATCCGCGGGCAGCTTGTCCGCGTCGCACAGGGCCACCCACTTCTTGACGGTCGGGCACTTGGCATGCACGGCCTGCACCAGGGGCAGGAAGGTCAGGTCGAAGCACAGCACCTGGTCTTCGGCGTGGTTGGCGATCCAGGCGATCTGCTCGGGGTGCAGGCGCGGGTTGATGGTGTGCAGCACGCGGCCCGAGCCGGAGACGCCGAAATACATCTCCATGTGGCGGTAGCCGTTCCAGGCCAGCGTGGCCACGCGGTCGCTGAACTGCAGGCCCAACCCGTCGAGCGCATTGGCCAGGCGGCGCGCGCGTTGGCCCAGGTCCTTGTAGGTGTAGCGGTGGATGTCGCCCTCCACCCGCCGCGACACGATTTCGGCGTCGCCATGGTGGCGTTCGGCGAACTCGATCAGCGACGAGATCAACAGGGGTTGGCTCTGCATCAGGCCCAGCATGTGTGCTCCTTGGATGTTGTGGTGAAGTGGGCAATCATCGTAACGCGCGCTGGCCTGCTGCGGGGTCTCCGAAGCGCCCCTTTCGGCTGCGTGCCACGCGGGTTTCCTGGCTGCACAGTGTGCGGCGTAGCCCGCCTGGCGCCAACACCTGTCGCCCGCCCGACAAAGGCCAAGGGAATACCCTGCATGCCGCCGCGCGCTGCGAGAATTGGCACCATGCTCTGCCTCGCCCCGCACGCCCAGCGCTTCATCACCGCCCAGCCCTGGTTTGCCGGGCTGCCGGCCGCCATGCAGGAGCGCGTGCGCGCCGAGGTGTTCGAAGAGAGCGGCGACAAGGGCGAGGTGATGAAGCCTGCGGGCAGCGCCGTGCAGGGCTGGCACGCGGTGCTCTCGGGCCTGGTCATGCTGCAGAGCCCGGCCAGCCGCGGCCGCTCCTCGGCCTTCATCGGCGTGCCCGACGGCGAATGGTTCGGCGAGGGCTCGGCCATGAAGCCCGAGCCCCGCAGGTACCACGTGGTCGCCCTGCGCCCTACCCGGCTCATGTGCCTGCCGCTGCCGGTCTTTGCCGCGCTGCGCGAGAGCAGCCTGGCCTTCAACCAGTTCCTGGTGCTGCACCTGAACATGCGCCTGGGCCAGGCCATGACCATCATCGAGGCCGGGCGCACGCAGTCCACCGAGCACCGCGTGGCGCTGTACCTGAGCCGCCTGTTCTGGCCCAGCACGCGCCGCCTGAACCTCACGCAGGACGAGCTGGGCCAGCTTGTGGGCCTGTCGCGCCAGACGGTCAACCGCGTGCTGCGCTCGCTCGAAGGCATGGGCATCGTGTCGCTGGATTTCGGCAAGGTGGCCATCGTGGACGACGATGCGCTGGGCGCATACCTCGCCGCCACCGCAGCAGCATGAAAGGACATGGGAACGGACATCAAGGACTTGGGCTTTACTGGAGGCTCAGGCGCGCGGCCTTCTGGTCGGCATCGAAGATGAACTTGCGCGGCCAGGGCTGCCATTCCTGCCCCAGGCCGGCATGGTTGGGGTTGCCGGTGTGCACGAAGGCGCGCACGCTGTCCATCATCACGCCCGAGAGCGCCTGACGACCTGGCTGGTTGGCCGTGCTGTTGGTCGCCTTGGCCAGCAGCGACGGGCCGAAGTTGCCGAACACGAAAGGCAGATCGAAGCCGTGGGCCGCACCGTACACGTCGTTCCAGGGCATTGGTTGCTGGGCCCAGTTGAACTGGTAGCTCCAGACGTTGGACTGTTGGGTGCGCAGCGTATTGAGCAGGCTGTCGCGGCTCGGCTCGATGAACACGCTGCCCAGCAGTTTCATGCGCGCGTTGTAGCCCGTGCTCGGCGCCGTGACCGGCAGGTAGGACGGATCGATGATGTCCGCCACCGTGAGCGTGGTGGGTGCATCAGGGTTGAAGGACTGCGTCATCGCGAAGCGTTCGGCATCGCTGATCTTCATGCCGGGCTTGCCACCCAGCAGCGCCAGGAAGGGGGCGAACAGCTTGGCCTCGTCAGCCGTGTAGCCCGAGAGCACGGGGACCTTGTGGTAGCGCCCGGCAGCCATCTCGGAGATCGGGTCCACCGGCAGCACCACGCCGTCAGGGATGGGGCCGGAGCCTGTGAGGCCAGCCCGCAGCACCGTCTGCAGCACCACACGGCCGTCCTTGCCGCGCAGGTAGCTGGCGGTCTGTGCGGGTGTCCAGCCCGCCACCAGCGCCGCTGCGGCGGTTGCATCGGCGGCCAGGCCATCGGCCTGCACCAGGGCGGCGAGCAAGGCAGCCGACTGCGCTGCATACCTGGACGCGGGATTGAGCGTGGGGATGGAGCCCGCGGGCAACTGGCTCGCCAGCGAGGTGCCGCCGCTGATCGGCAAGGCCTTGTGGAACAGGCCCGCTGCCTGGGGCGAAGTGAGCAGCGCCAGCACGTTGCCGGCACCGGCCGACTGCCCCATCAGGGTGACGTTGCCCGCGTTTCCGCCAAAGCTGGCGATGTTGCGCTGGATGAAGGACAGGGCCTGCACGTTGTCCAGCAGCGCGTAGTTGCCGGTATAGGCCTGCGTGCCGGTGTGCAGTTGCGGCATCTGGAAGAAGCCCAGCACGTCGAGCCGGTAGTTGGCCGTGACCACCACGGCGTTGGCCGAGCGGGCCAGCGCCGCGCCGTCATAGACCGGGTCGGCCGTGTAGCCCGAGATGGCGCTGCCGCCGTGCAGAAACAGCAGCACCGGCAGGTTGTCCTGCGTGTTCGCCGGGCGCCAGATGTTCAGCGTCAGGCAATCCTCGTTGCCCACGGGCGTGCCCAGGGTCTGGCCGATGCTGTCGTCAAAGCGGTTGTTGGCCCCGGGGCCGTACAGGCGCCCCATCTGCAGGCAGGCATTGCCAAAGCGTGTGGCATCGCGCTCGCCGCTCCAGGCCGCAGGGGCCACCGGCGGCTGCCAGCGCAGGTCGCCCACGGGGGCCTTGGCAAAGGGAATGCCCTTCCACGCATAGGTGCCCGTGGTGGCGCTGGCATCCACGCCACGCACGCTGCCGTACGCGGTTTCGCGCACCTCGGGCGGGTTGCCCGAACCACCGCCGCAGCCGGCCACCGCCAGCACGGAAAGGACTGCTCCCAGGCATTGCACACGCCAGCGCGAATCGACCATGTCTTGTCTCCTTTGGGGTTTAGGGTCGGGCCTCTGTGTACAGTAACGTGACGCCAGGGCACAACCTCGACGCCGATTGTGGAAAGGAGCAGGCCTTTGGCTACTATCGCAACCTTGCCAAAACACTGACTTCAGACACCACCTCGCGTAAACCCTGAGCCACCCCACGACCGTGACCGCAAGCCCATGACTCCCCGCACAAGTTCCGCCGCCTGGGTGCGCGGCACCACCGACATGATGGCCGCCGAAGGCCTGCCCGTGGCCGAGCTGTGCAGCGAGGCCGGCATCGACCTGGCGGCGCTGCAGCAGCCCCATGCACGCGTGGACGTGGACCGGATCAGCCAGTTGTGGGAGCTGGCCGTGGCGCGCTCCGGCAAGCTGGACCTGGGGCTGTGCCCGCAGCTCACCGCGCGCTACGGCAACGTGGACGTCGTGGGCTATGCGCTCGCATCGGGCCCGAACCTGCTGGTGGGGTTTCAGCACCTCACGCGCCACATGGCGGTGATCTCCGACTGCACCGCCTTCGAGCTCACGCGCGATGCGCGCGGCTACTGGTTTTCCATCACGCACATCGGCGGTTCGCGCCCCGTGCCGCGCCAGCGGGTGGAGTACGCGCTGCTTACCCTGTTCACGCTGTGCGGCTGGCTCACACGCCGTGAACTCACGCCCCTGGGCGTGGAACTGACCACGCCGCAGCCACCCTCTGGCAGCGAGGCACGCTACGAAAAGGCCTTCAGCCTGTTGCCACGCTTCGCCCAGCCGGCCAGCCGCATCCTGCTGGCCGAGGCCGATATGCTGGCCGACATCCCCACGCACAACCCGAGCCTGTGGGCCATGCACGAGCGGCTGGTGGAGAACGAACTCGACCACCTGGGCCACTCGCTGGCGAGCACACGCGTGCGCACCGAAGTGGCGCGCATCCTGCACAAGGGCGAGCCGCGCCGCGACGACATCGCCGCGCGCCTGAACATGACGGACCGCACCCTGCAGCGCCGGCTGCAGGCTGAATCGGCCACCTACCAGCAACTGTTGGACGACACGCGCTGCGAGCTGGCGCGCCAGTACCTGGCCGACCCCCGGCGCAACCTGACCGAAGTGGCCGACCTGCTGGGCTTTGCCGACCAGAGCAACATGTTCCGTGCCTGCAAGCGCTGGTTCGGCATGCCGCCCGGGCAGTACCGGGCGCAGCTGCAACAGGGGGCCTGACGGCTGGCCCCCCCCCCGGAACGCGCCCCGACGCTCAGGCGTCTTCGGGAATGAGCCCCTTGCTGTTGAACGCGATCTGGCCGTACATCAGTTCATAGACCAGTTGCTTGATCTCGATCTGGTTGAACGGATCGCCTTCCTTGAAGCTCACGTCCCACTCCCGCGTCCCCTCGTCGTTGAGCACCACCGCATCCGGGCGCAGGCGCACGGCAAAGATCGGCAGCCGGGTGCCGGTGAGGGGATTGAGCGTGAGAAACATGACCCGGCCCCACACCAGCTCGGCGCCATCGCTGCAGATCAGCAGGTAGGGAGAGGACTCACCCGAGGGCGTGGTGATCACCACATCCTGCCCCACGTCCGCCACGAAGAAGCCCACATCAGGCAGGCCACTGGCCTGCTTGAGCGAAGCCAGAAACCCCGTGTACGCCTGCCGGATTTCATGGCAGTCGCGCGCCCTGCGCAGGGCTGTCTGGCTGTTGGCAGGCATCTTCTCTGTGAACATGGGGCATCTCCTGTAGACCGGAGACGGTGGCAGGCGCAGGCGCCGAGGTCAAGACAATAACGACCATCGCACCGGCCCCTCCAAAGAGGAGCCTGAGCTTCAGCCCTTGTGCCCGGGCACCATCTGGATGGTGGCCACCCCTGCCTGGCGGCGCGGCGCCAGCCAATGCACCCACAGGCCCTTGAGCCAGGCCAGGGTGAGCACCAGCGCCAACACCAGCACACCCCAATGCTGCAACTGCCAGGCGGTGTAGAAGGCAAACGGCTGCGCCATCAGCCCGGCCAGGCAGGCGCAGCGCCGCACCGACTCCTGGGTGGACTGGGACAGCCATACGGCAGCGGCGCCGCACAGCCCGATGGCGATCTGGTCGAGGGTCATGCGGGCAATCGATCAGGCCAGGCGCACTTCGAAGTAGGCGCCATCGACCTCGCCCAGCCCCTGGTAACCTGCCTCGCGGGCGGCGTTGGCGGCCTTGGCCCATTGGCTGGCCAGCGCCAGGTCCTCGGCGCTGGCTTCGCTGCCGTCGGATTCTTCCAGCTGCATAACTGCGCGCAGTGCATCGGCCACCACATCGGCACTGCCCAGCTTGCGCTCCAGCACCCGCAGGTACCTCGCCTCGGCGGCCATGCGCTCCTTGGGGGGCAGTTCAGGATAATCGCGCAGGGCTACGGTGCAGGTCGTTTCGATGGCTTCCATGGAAGGCTCCTTTGAGATACTGTGAAAATATACAGTATTTCAAACTCAAAAGCACCTCCTGTTCGCCCTGGTGTGGCAATGGCGCTGCATCTGCGCCATGCCTGGGTTCGTGCGGATTTGCATTCAATCGGATGACCAGTGTCCTGTCCCGCCAATAAATGCACATAAAACCGCGTCTTTCACGCCAGAACCGCGTTGCCAACCTCGCGATAGCTACAGCTATCACTGCGGTTTGCGCCTCGCTCTGGCACGAAATCCATCGGCTTTATTGGTGGCATCTATTTACGGGACAGAACACCAGGCGGGACGCCTCAGACAGTGCGACAGCACGGCAAGGCGCATCAACGACGTTCTACGGTTGAAGGCAAATCCTTATCAGGCTTCGGCCAGCGCCGCGCGTGCCACCTGGTTGCGCCCGGCCCGCTTGGCCTGGTACAGGGCTTCGTCCGCGCTGCCATAGGCGGTGTCGAAAGAGCTGCCCCGCTCCTGCCAGCTCACGCCAAAGCTGGCGGTCACGCGGCTGCGGTCGGGCAACTGAAAATCATGGGCTGCAATGGCCTTGCGCATGCCCTCGGCCGCATGGGCCGCGGACTCCAGGGAGAGGCCGGGCAGCAGCGCCGTGAACTCTTCGCCGCCCACGCGCCCGATCTGGGCGATGGAGGGCGCCACGCCCTTGAGGCAGTCCACCACCCCGCAGATCACGGTGTCACCCACCGGGTGGCCGAACGAATCGTTGACACGCTTGAAGTGGTCGATGTCGAGCACGATCAGCGCCAGGCTGTCGCTGGCGAGGTAGCGGTTGGAGCGCTCGATGATGGCCGCACGATTGAGCACGCCCGTGAGCGGGTCGTGCGTGGCGCGGTACTCCAGCTGGCCGGTCAGGTCCTGCAGCCGCTGGTTGAGCTGGTTCATCTCCAGCTCGGCCCGGTCGCTGCGCCGCACCATGCGGCGTGTCTCGCGCAGCAGGCGCTCGTAGGAAGTCAGGAGTTCGCCCAGGGCATGGCGATGCAGCTCCGGGGGGCAAGTGGCGTCATCGAAAGCCCGGCGGGCCGCGAGCAAGGCGCGGCTTTCAGCGTCGAACAGGTCAGGTGCGTCGGACATCGGGACCCGTCACGCCGATTTCACTGCGTGGTTGACGAACTGGATGGCCGTGAAGTCATCCTTGAGTTCCTGGCCGAACTCGAAGATCGTGTCGTCCTCTTCGTCGTGGAACCAGTTGAGCACCACCTCGTTGCCCGCCTCGGCGGCATCGCTGAGCAGGCCTACCAGGTTGAACAGCATCTTGGTGCTGGAGCTGTTGAAGTACGCCAGGGCAATGCTGACGCTGATCTTCTGGCCGTCGCGCGAGCCCAGGTAGGCCTCGAGCTGGCGCAGGATATCGCCGTAGAACGCGGCGGCGTTCTCGGGGTACGACTCGCCACGCAGGCTGAGCGTGTTCTCGTCGAACTTGAAGTCCACTTCCGGCGAGCTGGGTGTGGGGGGTATGTAGAGATTGTCCATCCGTGATTTCACAGTGCGGGGCGGCCCATGGCCTCAGGCCCGGAAACAGAAAAAGGTCAGGTCATCGCGGCGCTGGTGGCTGCCTTGCCAGTCCTGCAGCGCCTGCTGCATGGCGGCATTGAGCTGCGCGGGGGTCTGCTCCCGCTGGGCCACGATCACCTCCTGGATGCGGCGCTTGCCGAAGGTGATGGCCTTGGGGCCGCCCACCTGGTCGATGAGGCCGTCGGTGGTCACGAACACCAGGCTGCCGGGCGCAAGGGCCACCGCCTGGGTGGTCCAGCTGTGGTCGAAATCACTGTCCACGTAGCCCACGCCCTTGCGCTCGCCGGCCACCACCCGCACGGCATCCGCCCCGGGGTCCAGCACGAATAGCGAGAGGTTGGCCCCGGAAAAACGCAGCTCGCGCGTGGCGGGCTCGTACCAGAAGCAGGCCGCATCCATGCCATCGTCGGAACCTGGCGTGTCGTCCTGGCCATCCATCTGGCCCAGCATCTGCTTGATGCTGCGGTTGACGCTGGAGAGCAGTTGCGCGGGATCGCGCGGCCCGTACTGCTCGATGGCCTTGCCCAGGGTGCTCGATGCGATCAGCGTCATGAAGGCGCCCGGCACGCCATGGCCGGTGCAGTCGGCCACCATGGCGAACCAGCCGTCGGGCATGGCGGTGAACTGGTAGAAGTCGCCCCCCACCACATCGCGCGGCTCCCACACCAGGTCGGCATCGGCCTGCGCCTGCAGCAGGGCATCGCGCGATGCGCGCAGCATGGAGCGCTGGATCACGCTGGCGTACTCGATGCTGTGCATCACCTGGCGGTTGCGCGCTGCCTGCAGCTCGGCCACCACGCGCATCAGCTGCAGGCCATGGCCCACGCCCACGAAAGCACCTTCACGGGCGACGATGAAGCCATCCGAAAGCGCCTTCTCACCGTATTCCACCGTCTTGAAGGTCAGCTCCTCGATGCCCATCTCGGCATCGACGATCAGTGGCGCCTTGTCCATGAAGGCGATGCAGTTCTTGCGCCCGTAGATCTCCCAGCGGTAGGGCTTGCTCATCTCGGACATGAAGATGTCGCGGTTGATCAGGCCGATGGGGCGACCGCCTTCCACGACCGGCAGGCTGATCAGGTCCTTGTGCTCGCTGAAGATCTCCATGACCTTTTCATTGGTTTCCTCCACGGCCATCCAGGGCACCTCGGTGCACATGTCCCCAGCGCTGGGCTGGCGAAAACGCGGACGGCAGTCGTGCAGATAGGCGGGGAGTTCAGACATGAAGGAGGTGGCCCATGCGGCGGGAAATGACACCGAAGCTTACAAGTTGCATATTGCGATTGCGTGACAAAAAGCCCCGACGCGGATGGCCATGTCATTCACCTTGCGCCATGCCCGGCACCAGCCGGCCCTGCCCCGGCTGCCATCGCCCGGGCGTGGCAGGTGCCGAGGCTGCCTGCGCGGCTGAGCGCGGTTCGCGCTGCGCCAATTGCTGCAGGTATTCTGTCAGCGGCATGGGCTTGGCAATGCCAAAGCCCTGGACATAGTCCACGCCGTAGGCGGCCAGCAGGGAGCGCTGGGCCGGCGTCTCGACGAACTCGGCAATGGTCGTGAGCCCCATGGTGCGGGCCACGTCGCAGATGGCCAGCACGATGCGCTGGTCCACCCGCGACGACAGGATGTCACGCACAAAGCTGCCGTCGATCTTCACGTAGTCGAGGGGCAGCGATTTGAGGTAGTCGAAGCTGGCCAGGCCGGTGCCGAAGTCGTCCAGCGAGGTGCGCGCCCCCATGGCGCGCAGACTGGCCAGCAGGTCCACCGCCCGGCTGCGCTGCACGATGCCGGCTGTCTCGGTGACCTCGAAGCAGAACATCGCCGGGTCGAGCCCACTGGCAGCTAGGCACTGGTCGATGTGTGCCAGCAACCGCGGGTCCGACACCGACGAACCCGACAGGTTGATCGCCACCTTGCCCAAGGTCCTCGCGGTGATGCCGTGGGCCACCAGTGCGCCGAACACCTGGGTGATGACCCAGCGGTCCACCTGCGGCATGAGGCCATAGCGCTCGGCGAGCGGCAGGAATTCTCCGGGCATGCCAGGCACGCCACTGCCCGAAGCCCAGCGCAGCAGCACCTCCACGCCCAGATCGCCGTCCTGGTCGCCGTGCGCCGAGCGGATGGGCTGGCAGGCCAGCCACAGGCCGCTGGTCTCGGGCCGGCCGGCGGGAAGGCGCAGCGCGTCCTTGAGCGCCTCGATCTGGGACAGCTGGCCACGGCGGATGCGCATCAGATGGCCCGGGGCCAGGTCCATGCCCTGTGCATGGCGGTCGCCCAGCGCGGGGTCGCCATCCACCTCGCACAACAGCATCAGTGCAGCCAGAACGTCATCGCCCAGGGCTTGCCCCTCTTCCAGCGTCAGCAGCCCGAATGCGGCCTGGATGCGCACGCTGTGCTCCGCAAAGACATAGCGGCGCCCGTCGAGGGCGGTGCGCAGCTGCTGCAGCCGCGTGTTCACGTCGGCCCCTCCTGCCAACGGCACTGCCACCACGAAGAATCCATCGCGTGGCCGAGCGTACAGACAGTTGCGGCCCAACTGGTTGCGCAGGTAGATCGACACGTCCTGCTCTATCTCGCGCGTGCGGCCCAGTCCGATCAGGCCCACCACGTGCTCCAGGTTGTGCAGGCTCATGCCGATCAGGTGGATGGAGCCCGGCCCGGCCGCCTTGAGGGTCTTGAGCAGGCCACGCTCGTTGAGAAACCCGGTCAGGCCATCGTTGCTTGCAGCCTCGTGCAGGCTGCGCTCCATCTGGCGACGGTGCTCCATGGTCGCCGATGCGAAAAAGCTCAGCGCCGCCAGGCAGACCATGAGCACGGCCTGGTCCAGCACCACCAGGGAGGCGCTGTGGCCGACCATCAAAGGAGGCGTGAACGCCAGCAGGGTCAGTGCCGAAAGCGCCGTGGTCAGGTGCACGAACACGGGACTGCCCCGGTAGGCCGCCCAGGCCACGAGCAGGAAGACGATGTAGCGCGCCGACGGCCCCACCCCGGTACCGGCCAAGGCAGAGCCCCAGTGCGCGATCGCCATTACCGCCACCAGCCCGGCCACCCAGAAGGTCTGCCACCGCGCCCAATGCAGCGGGCCGGCCCTCCAGCCGCCATCGAGCGCGTGGGCGGCCAGTTCGGTCAGCCGGCAGAACAGCAAAATCCCGAACACCTCGGACATGCCCATGACCCCCGCCACACGCAGAATGCCGCCGGGCTGCTCGGCTGGCGAAAGAAGGAATTGCCAGCTGCCCAGCGCCGTGAGGACCGCAGCCCCGGGCAGCACCGTCAGGGCATGGAAGCGGATGGCCGTGACCACCGGGTTGCGGCCCGCCTCGCGGCGCCGATCGCGCTGCATGAGGTGCCAGACCAGCCGCGCCGCAAGCACCAGGGCCCCCACACCGATGAGTGACTGCAGCAACCCGATGGCGTGCAGCGCATGCCACAGGGCCACGGCCGGAGCCAGGGCCCACAGCATGCGCGGCCCATAGGCCAGCACCAGCCCGATGGCGATGCCGTCGGCAGGCCAGATGAGGCTCATGTCCATGCTGCCAAACGCATAGGCCTGCGAGGCCTCGGCGACGAGCATCCACAGCAGTGCGCCCGCCAGGCCGCGCTTGGTGTCGAAAGCCAGGGAATGGGAGGTTGCGGGAAGGGGTTGCAAAGGCATACGGGGGTTTGCAGGAAGGAGCAACCTGCAAGTTGCCCGGTCACACGGCGGACCTCCCCACCTTCGCACACCAATGTGACAGCAGTGCGGCAAAGCCGGGCACTTTCACACGATCCATGCGCCGCTCCTGCCACAGCAATGCAATGAAATTGACACAAATCCTCCCTAGCATGGTTGTCACAAACACACGAAACAAGAGGCATCCCCCGGTGGAAATCCGCAAGTTCGTCGCCTCGCTGCTCGCGGCCCTGTTGCTGGCCGGTGTCGCGGGGGGTATCTGGTTCTCCCACACCAGCTTGACCGGCGAACGCAATGCACAGGACGCGGCACGCATCGAGCAGGCCCGCCAGGTCCAGGCACGCGGCCTCATCGGTTCTGAGAAGGAGGCCTTCTTCGCTGACCCGCGCGTGCAGCAGGCCCTGGCCGCGCGCGGCATCACCGTGGTGACCGAGAAAGCCGGATCTCGCGCCATTGCCGGGCGCTACGACGCCAAGGCCTATGACTTCGGCTTCCCCTCCGGTGCACCCGCCGCCGCCCAACTCAAGGCGCAGGCCAAGGCCAGCGCCGTGTTCACCCCCTTCTACACCCCCATGGTGCTGGCCAGCTGGCGCCCCATCGCCGAGATCCTGGTGGCCAACGGCATCGCCGAGCGCCAGGGCGAGATCTACTACGTGGTGGACCTGCCGGCCCTGATGGACCTGGTCGAGAAGGGCAAGCGCTGGCGCGATCTCAAGGGCAGCCAGGCGTTCTCGACCAACAAGTCGCTCCTGATCAGTTCCACCGACGTGCGCACCTCCAACAGCGCCGCCATGTACCTGGCGCTGGCCAGCTACCTGGCCAACCACCAGCAGATCGTGCAGGGCCAGGCCGACGTGGACCGGGTGCTGCCCACGGTGGCCCCGCTGTTCCTGCGCCAGGGTTTCCAGGAGCAGTCCTCGTCCGGACCGTTCGAAGACTACCTGGCGCTGGGCATGGGCAAGGCCCCGCTGCTGATGGCCTATGAATCGCAGATGGTGGAGTTCTGGCTCAAGCATCCAAACAGGATCAAGAGCGACATGGTGGTCATGTACCCCAAGCCCACGGTGTTTTCCAAGCACGTGCTGGTGCCCTATACGCCTGCCGGCGTGCGCGTGGGCGAGGCGCTGGAGAACGACCCCGCCCTGCGCACCCTGGCCAACGAGTACGGATTTCGCACCGGCGGCGATACGCGCGGGCCCGAGACCTGGGCCCAGCGCGGCATCGCGGTGCCCGAGGTGCTCGTCGACGTGATCGATCCACCCAGCCATGAATGGCTGGAGCGAATGATCGAGGCCATCGAAACCCGTTTCAAGTAAGGACTGCCCCATGACCGACACCTCCCGGCCCGATCCCCTGCAGCCGCCCACAGTGACCGCAGCAGCGCAGGCCTTCGTGCTGGAACCGCCGGCGCCGGTGGCGGCCGTGCCCATCGAATCGGCCAGCGGGCGCGTGCGCCTGAAACCCGAGGACGTGCAGGCCCTGGACACGCAGGTACGCCAGTTCATCGACGACATCACGCTCAACGACAGCCAGCACCCAAAGTTCAAGGAGGCCGTGGAGCGCATCCACTCCATGGGCAACAAGGACATCGAGGCCTCGGCCAGCGTGTCCAACCGCATGCTGGACAGGCCCGTGCAGTCCATGCAGAACGGCCTGTTCGGCAAGGGCTCGGAGATCGGCCAGGGCCTGATCGACCTGCGCCACCAGATCGAGGAGCTCGACCCCTCGCGCCAGGGCGACCTGTTCTCGGTGCGCAAGCTGCTGGGCATCATCCCCATGGGCAACAAGCTGGTGGCCTACTTCGACCGCTACCAGTCCTCGCAGGCGCACCTGAACGCGATCATCGAGACCCTCAAGCGCGGCAAGGACGAGCTGATGCGCGACAATGCCGCCGTCGACCAGGAAAAGCAGAACCTGTGGTCGCTGATGGAGCGGCTCGAAAAGTACATCCACATCGGCAAGAAGCTCGATACCGAGCTCACAGCCAAGGCCTACGCCCTGGACGCGGCCGACCCCGAGAAGGCGCGCGTGGTGCGCGAGGAGATGCTGTTCTACACGCGCCAGAAGGTCACCGACCTGCTCACGCAGATGAGCGTGAACATCCAGGGCTACCTGGCGCTGGACATGGTCCGCAAGAACAACCTGGAGCTGATGAAGGGCGTGGACCGCGCGACCACGATCACCATCTCGGCACTGCGCACGGCGGTGATCGTGGCCCAGGCCCTGGCCAACCAGAAGCTGGTGCTCGACCAGATCAGCGCTCTCAACACCACCACCGGCAACCTGATCGCCTCCACCAGCGAGATGCTGCGCGACCAGAGCGCGGCCATCCACCAGCAGGCGGCCTCGGGCACCATCGACATCGCCAAGCTGCAGCAGGCCTTCCAGAACATCTACCAGACCATGGACACGATCGCCGACTTCAAGCTCAAGGCGCTGGACTCGATGCAGACCACGGTGAACACGCTGACCAGCGAGGTCGACAAGTCGCGCGCCTACCTGGAGCGTGCACGCGGCACGGCCGAGGCGGCCAGCGCCGCCACCGAGGTCCGCCTGTGAGCAGCCTGCGCCGCGCCTGGCGGCAGTTGGCGAGAGCCATCGGCCTGGCGCTGTGCATGGCCCTGGTCGCCTGCGGCCAGCGCGACGAGGCCGCGCCGGCCAGCCCGGCCGCAGGGCAGCAGGCGACGTTCAGTGTGCTCGCTGGCTCGGAGATCAAGGACATTGAACCCGCGCTGCTCAAGGCGGCGGCCGACGCCAACGTGCGCCTGCAGCTGTCCTACGCAGGCACGCTGGACATCGTTGAGCGCATCAACGCGGGCGAGCAATTCGACGCCATCCTGCCGCCCAACGGCGCCTACCCGGCCCTGGCCCTCGCGGCCAAGCCGCTGGCGCGCGAGAAGCTGTTCTATTCACGCGTGGCCCTGGGAGTGAAGGCCGCCAAGGCCAGTGCATTGGGCTGGGACCAACAGGCCCCGACCTGGGCCGACATCGCCAAGGCCGCGGGGGCCGGGCGCCTGCGCTACGCCATGACCAACCCCACGAGCTCCAACACCGGCATGAGCGCCCTGTTCGCCGTGGCCTCGGCCGTGGCCGGCAAGACCGAGGACCTGGACATCGCCGAGGTCAACACCAAGGTGCTGACCGCCTTCCTGTCGGGCCAGAAGCTCACGGCCGGCAGTTCGGGCTGGTTGTCCGAGGCCTTCGTGAAGGACCCGTCGGCGCTGGACGGCATGGTCAACTACGAAGCCGTGATCCTGCGCGCCAACGAGAAGCTGGCCGCGGCGGACAGGCTCGCACTGGTCTACCCCAAGGATGGGGTGATCTCCGCCGACTACCCGCTGATGCTGCTGCGCGCCGAACAGCGCGAGGCCTATGACCGACTGGTGGCCGCCCTCAAGGCGCCTGCGCTGCAGCACCGGCTCGCAGCAGACGCCTTCCTGCGCCCCACGGCGCCGGACATCGCGCTGCCCGCCAGCCTGCCCAGTGACACGGTGGCGGAGCTGAGCTTTCCCAACCGTCTGGAAGTGATCGACGCGGTGCTCTCGGCCTACCAGGGCGAGTGGCGCCGGCCCGCCACCTCGATCTTCGTGCTGGACACCAGCGGATCGATGCAGGGGGCGCGCATCGACGCCATGCGCGAGGCCCTGAAGGTACTGGCCGGCGGCCAGGCGAGCACGGCCAGCGCGCGCTACGCGCGCTTCCAGAGCCGTGAGCGGGTGGTGCTGCTGTCGTTCTCCGACACCGTGGGCGACCCGGTGCAGATCAATTTCGAGCGCGCCTCGCTGGCGGGCAGCCAGGCCCAGGTCACCGCCTATGCCGATGCATTGCGCGCATCGGGCGGTACCGGCATCTATGCCGCCCTGCTGCAGGCCCAGGCCCTGGCCGCCAGGGAGCGCGCCAGCGACCCCGAGCGCTACGTGAGCATCGTGCTGCTCACCGACGGCGTGAACACCGACGGCCCGGACCTCGCGGCCTTCCGCAACCGCATGGCCGGCGGCGGGCAGCCAACGCGCGTCTTCCCCATCCTGTTCGGCGAGGCCAGCAATGCAGACATGGGGGCCCTGGCCCAGCTCACGGGCGGCCGCGTGTTCGACGGGCGCAAGGCGGCGCTGGCGCTCGTCTTCAAGGAGATCCGGGGCTACCAGTGACACCTGCCGCATCCTCCATCGACAAGGCAGTGCAGGGCCGCCGCCCGCTCAAGCTGCGGTTGCTGTTGACCCTGTACAGCAACGGCAACATCGCAGGCTGCGCACTGGCGCTGCTCGGGCCGGTGCTGCTGTTCGCGGGCGCCATAGGGCCGGGCTGGCTGCCCATCACCGCAGCGCTCTATGCGGCCGGCTGGCTGCTGGGCTGGGGCAGCCGCCAGGCGCCGCATATCGAGCGCCGCATCGAGGACACGCTCACGATCGAAGAAACCCTGACCCGGCTGGACACCCTGGCCGCAGGCGTTGCGCCGCATCTCACGGCGGACATGAACGGCCACCTGCGCAGTGTGCGCTCCTGCGTTGCCGAGGTGCTGCCGCGGCTGCTGGGCGAGCGCAGCAGCCACCACGACGCGAACCTGTTCACCGTGCGCGAGACGGTGCTGCGCTACCTGCCCGAGACACTGGCCAACTACGTCGCCCTGCCTCCGGCGTTTCGCACCACCCACGTGCTCACGGACGGCAAGACCGCGCGCCAGATCCTGGCTGATCAGTTGGCCCTGCTCGACGGCAAGATGCGCGAGATCGTGGCCAACGTCGCAGGGGCCGATGCGCAGGCCCTGCTGGCCAACGGCAAGTTCCTGGAGATGAAGTTCCAGCAGCCGGACTTCCTGGCGGGCATCGGCTGAGGGCGGGTCCGGAGCGATCAAAGGGACATTGGCTGACAGGCCGCGCAGGCATCCTGCGCTACCCTGGCCGCGCCACTCCTTCCATGCAGCCCATGCCCCCTGCCCTCACCCACCTCCGTCCTGCAGGCCGCCGCGCCCAGGCACTCTCCGCGGCATTTGCGGCGCTGGCCAGCCTGGCACCTTGCGCAGCCATGGCACAGACCCGCGAGGGCGGCACCCTGGCCCCTGTCGAAGTGCAGGGCAGCGCACAGGCCCAGCGGCGCTTTGACAGCGCGGCCAGCCACACCAGCGTGCAGGTGGATGGCTTCACCGCAGCCACGCCGCTCGTGAACCTGTCAGAGCTGCTCGCAGGCCAGGCCGGCGTGGTGGCGCTGGAGCGGCAGAACTACGCGCAGGATTTGCAGATTGCCGTGCGCGGCTTCGGTGCGCGCTCCACCTTCGGTGTGCGCGGCGTGCGCATCCTGGTGGACGGCATCCCCGCCACCATGCCCGATGGCCAGGGCCAGGCGGCCACAGCGCAGCTTCAATCCGCTGCGCAGGTGGACGTGCTGCGCGGCCCGCTGGCCCAGCTCTATGGCAATGCCGCTGGCGGCGTGCTGCAGGTGAACACGCGCGAACCACGCGCGGGCGGCGGGGCGCAGGCCTCCGTCGCGGCAGGCTCGTTCGGCCAGCGGCTGGCCGATGCGTCCTTCGACTTCGGCAACCGCACGCTGGGGGGCTTGCTGGACGTCTCCCGCTTCGAGACCGATGGCTGGCGCGAGCACAGCGCAGCACGGCGCACCCACCTCAACGGCAAGCTGGTGGCACGCCCCGATGCGGACACGAAGATCACCGCCCTGCTCAACCTCTACGACCAGCCCGGTGCGCAGGACCCGCTGGGCCTGACGCGCGCGCAGTTCAACGCCAATCCGCGCCAGGCACCCGAGGTGGCCAGCACCTTCGGCACGCGCAAGTCGGTGGCGCAGAACCAGTGGGGCCTGGTGCTGGAACGGCAACTGGGCGTGGCCGACAGCGTGCGCGCACGTGCCTATGGCGGCACGCGCCAGCTCACCCAGTACCTCTCCTTCAGCGGCGCGGCCGAGAACAGCGCCGGCGGCGTGGTCGACCTCGACCGCGACTACCACGGCCTGGGCCTGGCCTGGACGCACACCGCAAAGATGCCGTCGGGCCTGCCGCTCACCTGGACCCTGGGTGTGGACGCCGATCGGCTGGCCGAGCAGCGCCAGGGGCTGGTCAACCAGAACGGCGAGCCCGGCGCGCTGCGCCGCAACGAGCGCGACCGGGCGGGCAACACCGACCTGTTCGCGCAGGTGGATGCATGGATCACCCCCACCTGGCGCGCCATTGCCGGGCTGCGCGCCAGCCGCGTGAGCGCGCGCGTGCAGGACCAATTCATCACCCCGACCAACCCGGACGACAGCGGCACCCGCACCTGGCGCCAGACCAGCCCGGTGCTGGGTGTGGTTTGGAGCGCCAGCGACCAGCTCAACCTGTATGCCAACCTGGGCCGCGGCTTCGAGACCCCTACCCTGGCCGAGATGGCCTACAGCCAGGACAACACCGGGCCCAACTTCGGCCTCGCCGCCTCGCGCAGCCGGCAGATGGAGATCGGCGCCAAGTGGCAAGGCACAGTGCACCGGCTGGAAGCAGCCTGGTTCGATGCGCGCAGCCGCAGCGAGATCGTGCCCGCCGCCACGGTGAATGGCCGCACCGTCTTCCAGAATGCCGACAACGTGCGCCGGCGCGGCCTGGAGCTTGCCTGGAGTGCGCAGGCCGGCAGCTGGAAGCCGCGCGCGGCCTACACCCATCTCGACGCCTTTTTTGGCGATGCCTATACCGGCGCGGGGGGCACCCGCGTGGCCGCCGGCAACCGCCTGCCCGGCACGGCGCGCCACGTGGCGCAACTGGCGCTGGACTATGCGCCCACGGCCGCCTGGCAGCTGGGTGCCACGCTGGATGTGTCTGGCAAGGTGTTCGCCAACGATGTGAACAGCGAGGCCGCACCCGGCTTTGGGGTCGTGGGCCTGCGCGCCGGCTACACCTTCGGCACTGCCGCCTCCAGCCCGCGCTGGCAGGCGTGGGCGCGCCTGGACAACCTCCTGGACCGGCGCTATGCCGGCTCGCTGATCGTGAACGATGGCAACGGCCGCTTCTTCGAGCCAGCCGCCGGCCGGCGCATCATGGTGGGTCTCAGGGCCCGGTTTGTGTAACCGCTGGCGCGCAGACGCGGCCCCCTACCCCGCAGGAGAAAAGACCGAGGGCGTATCCTGCATGCCCTGGCGCCAGGTCTTCACGTCTGGAAACTCGCGCGTGCAACCGGTGCACAGCAGCCGCTCGGTGGCACGCAGAACGCCGAGGGTGTCACGTGCCACGACGCGGCGGTAGCTGGTCGCGCCGCAGAAGCCACAGGAATTCGCAGGGGTGTATTTTTGGGATTGCATTACTGATTGCTTATACAGCAGTAACCGGCCTCCTCCTCGCACCGGGACATTGCCCCGCACAAGCTGCCGACATTTAAAAAAATTTGACGACACATGCGATCGCAATGGCGCGTTTTTCAGCAATTTGCCAAATTTCCAGGTTCAACTCCCCTTTTCACGGCCGCCTTGCATGTAACACCTGCAACGCCAGGGATGCGCTTTTCGGGATCCTGGCCCATATGAACGAAAATACGCGGTTTTGCCCACCGGGGACTGCCCCCGATGCCAGCCTCCTCCAAGGAGGTGCGGCGCAGTGGATTGGTCTTTTTCCCCCGGATGTCTCTGCCCCATCGACTCGATAGTTCACGCCTCGTCGTCCTGCTCGCGCAATGGACGCAGGCGGAGCGTGCCCAGGCGGGCAACGGCGTGGCAGAGCAACTGGGCCAATGGCTGAGCGTGATGGATGCGGTCGAGCTCAACGCCTCGCTGCGCTCCATCGAGACCCATTCCGCCCAGGCCCCCGCTCCCCAGGAGCAGGCCCTGGATCCCCTGGCACTGGAGGAGCTCTTCCAGAAGGCCAAGGCCGATCTCATGCGCCTGGCCACGGCGCCTGCCAAACCGGCACGGCCCGTGCGCGAGCGTGCCGACAACACGCCCGTCGAGCAACCCGACCCGTCGGTCCAGGCCGATTTCGCGGCCCACGGGCCACGCTACCTGGATTTGCAAAAGCAGATGGATACGCGCCTGCTGGCACTGCGTGCCCAGGTGCGTGCCGGCCTGCTCAAGGGATCGGCCGCGCTCAGGCAACTGGCGGCGCTGGACGGGGTGATGGAGCAGATGCTGGGCGCACGCGAGCAGCGGCTGTGGGCCTCCCTTCCCGGCCACCTGGAGCGGCGCTTCGTGCAATTGCGCAAAGGCCACCAGACACGACTTCAGGAGTCGGGCCAGGCCGATGACCCACTGCGCTGGCGCAGGGTCGGCGGCTGGCTGGCCAGCTTCGAGCAGGACCTGCAGGCCCTGCTGCTGGCAGAGATGCAGGTGCGCCTGCAACCGATCACAGGGCTGCTGGAAGCAGCCCGCAATGAGAACAGAAGAACAGGGTTTCAGGAATGAACAAGAGTGTGATGGCCGGCGTGTTTGCTGCCGGCCTGGCGGTGGTGGGATGGGTGGCCTGGGGCTTCGTGGGAACCAGTCCGCTGGCGCTGGCGATGACGGCAGTGATCGCTGGCGTGTACCTGCTGGGCGCATATGAGTTGCGGCAGTTCTGCTCGGCGAGCAACTCGCTTGACGCTGCGCTGGCCGACGACCCGGCACAGCCGCAGACAGACCTGGATGCCTGGCTGGAACGCCTGCACCCGGCCTTGCGCACGCCCGTGCGCCAACGCATCGAAGGCGAGCGCGTGGCGCTGCCCGGCCCCGCCCTCACCCCCTACCTGGTGGGCCTGCTGGTCATGCTGGGCATGCTGGGTACCTTCCTGGGCATGGTGGTGACCTTCAATGGCGCGGTGTTCGCACTGGAGGCATCGTCCAACCTGGAAGCCATCCGCGCGGCACTGGCCGCGCCCATCAAGGGCCTGGGCCTGGCGTTCGGCACCTCGGTGGCCGGCGTGGCCACCTCGGCCATGCTGGGCCTGATGTCCGCCATCGCCCGCCGCGAGCGCCTGCAGTCACTGCGCCTGCTCGACAGCCGCATCGCCACGGTGCTGCGGCCCTTCTCGGCGGCCCACAGGCGCGAAGCGATGTTTGCGGCCCTGCAGGCCCAGGCCCAGGCCATGCCCCTGATTGCCGAGCGCCTGCAGCACCTGATGGAGGGCCTGGAGCGCCGCCACGGGCAGCTCAATGAGCAACTGGTCGCCCAACAGCAGGGCTTTCACCGCGAGGCCGCCACGGCCTACACCCAGCTGGCCAGCACCGTGGGCACCTCCCTGCAGGACAGCCTGACCACCAGCGCCCGCCAGGCTGGCGACACCATCCGCCCCGTGGTCGAGCAGGCCATGGCCGCCCTGGCACAAGAGGCCGAGCGCTCGCACCAGCGCCTGCGCGAAACCACCGATGCCCAGATGCAGGCCTTGACCAGGCAGTGGGAAGGTACGGCGCGCCAGGTGGCCGCCACCTGGACCGATGCACTGCACAGCCACAAGAACACCCAGGGGCACCTGGTGGCGCAGCTGGATGGCGCGCTGCAGACCGTGGCGCAGGGCTTCGATCAGCGCACCGAAGCCCTGGTGGCATCGCTCAAGGACACCGTGGACCAGTCCCACGCCGCCCAGGCCGCCGCCGACCTATTGCGACTGGAAGGCTGGAACCGCTCCATGGAGAGCTCGGCCAGCGCGCTCACCGCCGAATGGCAGCGGGCAGGCGCCCAGGCGGCGGCACAGCAGCGCGAGGCGGGCCAGGCACTGGCCGGCGCCGCCACGCAACTCGACCAGGCCCTGCAGGCCGCCAGCCAGGCCTTTGACCAACGGGCCGGCACCCTGCTCGTTTCGCTGCAGGACACCGTGGCCCAGTCGCATACGGCGCAGGTGCAGGCCGACCAGCAGCGACTGGAGGGCTGGAACCGATCCATGGAAGGCATGGCCGGCACGCTGGCTACCGAATGGCAGCGCGCGAGCACCCAGACAGTGGAACAGCAGCGCGCCGTGGGCCAGGCCCTGGAGGGCGCGGCGACGCAGCTCGACCGCGCACTGCACGCGGCCACGCAGTCCTTTGAACAACGCGCCAACGCCCTGCTGGCATCGCTGCAGGACACGGTGGCACATTCGCACACGGCCCAGGTACAAGCGGACCAGCAGCGCCTGGAGACCTGGAGCCGCTCCATGGAAGGCATGGCGGGTTCAGTCACCGCGCAATTGGAACGCGCGGGCACCCAGGCCGCAGAACAGCAGCAAGGCCTGTACCGCACCCTGGAGGAAACGGCCGCCCAGCTGACCGAACGCATGACCGGCCAGGTGCAGCAGACCCTGGGCAGCACCACCCGCCTCATGGAACAGTCCGACGCGCTGCTGCGCACCCGCGTGGACGCCGAAGCCCGTTGGGAACAGGCCCAGGGCGAGCGCATGGAGGCGCTCACCAGCGTGTGGCGCACCGAGCTGGCGGCCTTGCGCGACGGCGAAGCCGCACGCGGCCAGGCTGCGGTGGACCGCCTGGACACGCTGCAGGCCGCCGTGGCCGGGCACCTGGCCACGCTGGGCTCGGCGCTCGAGGCCCCGCTCACGCGCCTGCTGCAGACCGCGTCCGACGTGCCGCAGGCCGCGGCCGAAGTGATCACCCAGCTGCGCCAGGAGATGACGCGCCTGGGCGAGCGCGACAACATCGCACTGGAAGAACGCACAGCCATGATGGAGCAGTTGCCCACCCTGCTGCATTCGGTGAACGACGCGGCAGGGCTGCAGCGCGCGGCCATCGAATCGCTGGTCGGCTCGGCCGCCCAGGTGCTCACGCAGGCAGGCCAGCAGTTCAGCGAAGCGCTGGGCACGCAGGCTGGCAAGGTGGACGAGGTGGCCGTGCACGTGGCCGCCAGCGCCGTGGAGCTGGCCAGCCTGGGCGAATCGTTCAGCCATGGCGTGGGCCTGTTCACCGCCAGCAACGACAAGCTGGTGCAGGGTCTGCAGGGCATCGAGAGTGCCATCAGCCAGTCCCTGGGCCGCAGCGATGAGCAACTGGCCTACTACGTGGCCCAGGCACGCGAGGTGATCGATTTGAGCATCTCCTCGCAGCAGGGCATCGTCGAAGACCTGCGCCGCCTGCACGGCCAGGCCGCCGCTGCCGCATCGGCCCAGGGAGTGGCTGCGTGACCGGCTACGACGACACCCTGGACGACGCCACCGAGCAGACCGCCCCCGTCTGGGCCGTGTTCGGCGACCTGATGGCCGGCCTGCTGGGCGCCTTCGTGCTGATCCTGGTGGGCGTGCTGGTGGTGCAGATAGACCTGGTGGCCAGCCTCAAGCAGGAGGTGGAAAAGCGCCAGATGGAAGAACAGCGCCGCATGGCCCTGGAGAAAGCCCTGGCCATCCCCCTGGCCAGCGGCCGGGTGACGGTGAGCAACGGTCGCATCGGCATCAGCGGCAGCGTGCTGTTCGGCGCGGGCTCGGCCGAGCTGCGCCCCGAGGGGCGCCAGTTGCTGACGACCCTGGTGCAGCCCCTGCTGGTGTACCTGCGCGAGCGCGACGAGATGCTGATGGTGAGCGGCTTCACCGACAACACCCTGCTGCGCAGCGGCGGCAACCAGCGCTTTGCCGACAACCTGGAGCTCTCGGCCCAGCGCGCGCTGACCGTGACACGCGCCCTGGCCGAAGAGGGCATGCCCTCGTCCCAGGTGTTCGCCGCTGCCTTCGGTGCCGAGCAGCCGGTGGCCGACAACGCCGACGAAAAGGGCCGTGCGCAGAACCGCCGCGTGGAGATGGCACCCGTGCCCCGGGCCGCCAAGCCCAAGCCCCCAGCCCCGCAATGAGCGACCCGACACTCGAATCGCTCAAGGCCGAGGGTGCCGAGCGCCATGACCCCGCGCGCTTTCGGTACATGGAGGCCCTGGCAAGGCGCATGCAGACGCAGCCGCCCGCTGTGCAGGAGTTGCTGGCGCGCAGGCTGCAGGCCGGCGTGGCCGAGTATGCCGAGCGCGCGCGCGCGTCGGTCGCCCCGCCAGCCGCTCCCCCCCCTCCTGCCGCGCCATCGCCGCTCGCCCAGCTCAACGGCGACCTCGCTGCGCGCGCCCGGGCCGAGGCGGACCACGTGCGCACCAGCGAAAGCGCAAGCATGTCGGAGATGAAGAGCGTGCGCCAGTTCAGCGAGGTCTGGTCCAAGATTTCCGCCGAGCAGCAGGTCACGCAGGCGCTGCACAAGGCGCCCGAGAACGCCGGCCCCCTCAACTCGCACAAGCTCATGCTGCGCTCGCTGGGCCTCATGCGCGCGCTCTCGCCGGACTACCTGCGGCGGTTCATGGCACAGATGGATGCGCTGCTCTGGCTGGAGCAGACGAATGCCGAGCTGGCACGCCCGGCGCCCAGGGCCGCAAGGCCGAACCGCACCAAACGGTAGGTAGGTGGCGCGATACGCCACTGTCGCTGCGGCTACCATGCCAGACATGCACCCGCCAACGCCCGAGAGCACCCCGCCACCCCACCGGCAGGCACTGCGCGCCATCGCCGCCTTCGAGGCCCTCAAGGGCTTTGCAGCCCTGGCGGCCGGCCTGGGCTTAGTGGGCCTGCTGCACCACAACCTGCACCACCTCGTGGCTTCGCTCATCGGCCACATTGGGCTGAAGCCCGGTGACCGCTACCCCGCCATGGTCCTCACCGACATCGACCAGCTGCTCGGCGCCGACCTGCGCCCCTTGTTGCTGGCCGCGACGGCCTATGTGCTGGTGCGCTTTACCGAAGCCTATGGACTGTGGAAGGACCGGTGGTGGGGCGAGTGGCTGGGCGCGCTCTCGGGCGCGCTGTACATCCCGTTCGAGCTGTGGCACTTCGCGCACCACCCGAGCGTCGCGTCGGCCGCCGTGGCGCTGAGCAACATGGCGGTCGTGGGCTTTCTGGGGCAGCAGCTGTGGCGGCGCCGGCAGGGGTGAGCGAGTTCCAATCCACGCCAATTGACGCGAACTTGCAGGCATTGGCCAAGAAAAAAGGCGCTCATCCGATCAGGATGAGCGCCTTTGGTCAATAGGTGGTGGAGCTGGCGGGAATTGAACCCGCGTCCGCAAGCCTTCACCAGGCAGATCTACATGTTTAGCGGTCTGATTTGGATCTCGCCGCCTGTGTCGCGCAGTCGCACGCTACACCGGCCGCCAGTACCCTTGAATCTCGCCCCAACCCAAGGTACCCGGATTGGAGCCAGCCCATGTAATTATCCTTGCAGCCGGGAGGCGCTGATTGCTCAGAACCCCCTTGCCCAGCCCATCGGCCAACTGTTGCAAGGCTCACTGGCAATTAAGCAGCGAGTGCGAAACGTTCGTCGTTTGCAGTTAGTTTGTTAAATCGAGATTTACGAGCGTGAATCAAGCTCGACATGCACCACACTGACTCCGAACCCACGTCGAAACCAGGACAGCCCCAGACTTCCTATTTTAGGCCTGTCCCAGCAGTTGCAAGAGCTCGGAGGGAGATTTAATTGCAGCATGCGCACCCCAGGCATGCGGAGCCTGCGCGGAGCCCAGGTAGCCGTACGTAGCAGCCACGGTACCCATGCCGGCGGCCAGGCCCGCCACGATGTCGCGCTCGTCGTCGCCCACGTAGATGCAGTGGCTGGGGTCGACTTTCAAGCGCGCCGCAGCCTCCAGCAGCGGGGCCGGGTGCGGTTTGGCGTGCGGCGTGGTGTCGCCGCTGACCACGGCGCCCGCGCTGGCAAACAGCGGCATGGCGCGCGTGAGCGGGTCGGTGAAGCGCATGGCCTTGTTGGTCACCACGCCCCAGGCCAGGCCCCGGGCCTCGAGCGCCTGAAGCAGCGCGGGCACGCCCTCGAACACCTCGGTGAGCACGGTCATGCGCACTTCGTAGTTGGCAAAGAACTCCTCGCGCAGGGCGGCAAACTCCGCATCCTCGGGCTTGAGGCCGAAGGCCTCTCCCAGCATGCCGCGTGCTCCGGCACCGGCCATGGGGCGGTAGCGCGCCAGCGGCAGGGATTCCAGGCCACGGTCGGTGCGCATCTTGTCGGCGGCAGCGGCCAGGTCGGGGGCACTGTCGATCAGGGTGCCGTCCAGGTCGAACAGGACGGCGCGGATGTTGTGGAATACGGGATTCGGGGCGGATGTCGTCACTGGCAAAGGCTTTCGGGTCGGATCAGGCGGCGCGCTGTGTTGCAAACATGTAGTTCACACTGGTGTCGTTGCTCAGCCAATAGCGCTTGGTGATCGGGTTGTATTCCAGTCCCCGGGTCTGCAGCACATCCAGGCCCGCAGCACGGCAGTGCGACGCCAGCTCGCTCGGGCGGATCATCTTGGCATATTCGTGCGTGCCGCGCGGCAGCATGTTGAGCACGTACTCGGCCCCGACGATGGCCAGCATGAAGGCCTTGGCATTGCGGTGGATGGTGGAGAAGAACACCCAACCGCCGGGCTTGACCAGTTCGAAGCAGGCCTTGACGACGGATGCGGGGTCGGGTACATGCTCCAGCATCTCCATGCAGGTCACCACGTCGAAGCTTGCTGGCTGCTCTGCCGCCAGCGCCTCCACGCTGATCTCGCGGTACTGCACCCCTTTGGTGCCAGCTTCAAGCGCATGCAGTTGCGCCACGCGCAGCGCCTTGGCGGCCAGATCGATGCCGGTCACGTCGGCCCCCTTGCGGGCCATGGAGTCGGCCAGGATGCCGCCGCCACAACCCACATCGAGCACGCGCTTGCCTCCCAGGCCGCACAGGGCATGGATCCAGTCCAGGCGCAGGGGGTTGATCTGGTGCAGCGGGCGGAATTCGCTCTCCGGATCCCACCAGCGGTGGGCCAGCGCGGAAAACTTGGCCAACTCGGCCGGGTCGGCATTCAAGGGGATGGTGGTCGTTTCTTCGCTCATGGTGTGCATTGTCAACGATGCTGCAGGTCTGCCACGGTTTGCGCCAATGCCGACAGGTCCCAGAGAATACTTGTGCAGCCTCTATATAGGAGCGCGACAAGCGAATGCAGACCGGGAATTTTGTACCAGTACAAAATCCGGAAAGACCTGGACGAAAAAAAGCCCCGTTGCCGGGGCTTTCCTGGTGCAGAGCAATCGAAAGATTACTGAGCGCGGGTGCCAACCACTTCGATTTCCACGCGGCGGTTCTTGGCGCGGCCTTCGGCGGTCTTGTTGTCAGCCACTGGCTGCTTTTCGCCCTTGCCTTCGGTGTACACGCGGTTCTTTTCGATGCCCTTGGACACCAGGTAAGCCTTGACGGCTTCGGAACGGCGGACCGACAGCTTCTGGTTGTAAGCATCGGAGCCCACGGAGTCGGTGTGACCCACGGCGATGATGACTTCCAGGTTGATGCCCTTGACCTTGGAGACCAGGTCGTCCAGCTTGGCCTTGCCTTCTGCCTTCAGCACCGACTTGTCGAAGTCGAAGAATGCGTCAGCAGCGTAGGTCACCTTGCTTGCCATGACGGCAGGAGGCGTCGCGGGTGGCGGAGGCGTCACTGCAGGGGGAGGCGTCACACCAGGCGTAGGAGCAACAGCAGCGGGAGCGGGAGCGACAATTGCGCCATCGCAGCCTGGAGCGGCGGTAGCCGGCGTCCAGTTGGCATTGCGCCAGCAGTATTCGTTGGTGCCGTTCTTCCAAACCAGTTGGCCAGAAGCGTCTCTCCAGTTGTCAACAGTTTGTGCGCCAGCGGCGGTTGCAAGCGCTGCAGAGGCAAACAACATCGCCACTTTGTTCAGTTTCTTCATGGTTCTCCTCTTGGGGAAAAAGCCGCAGCCGCGCTGCGAATCAGGACGCTTGAGGTGACCATCACCCAAAGCGTTCAAACGATTGTGCCATACGTAACAGGGCAAAAGCGCCCGCACCGCATTGGGGCCCGTAGGACAAAACCGTAATTGCGGCGATATGTTGCGAGAGCGCTACACCCTTTCCCCTCTAAAATGATTCTCCTTCGCCGCCGCCACCGCCCTATGACCCAGTTTGCCAAAGAAACCCTGCCCATCAGCCTTGAAGAGGAGATGCGCAACAGCTACCTCGACTACGCGATGAGCGTGATCGTGGGCCGTGCCCTGCCCGATGCGCGCGATGGTTTGAAGCCCGTGCACCGGCGCGTGCTGTATGCCATGCACGAGATGGGCAACAACTACAACAGCAAGTACCGCAAGAGTGCGCAAGCGGTTGGCGAGACGATGGGTAAATACCACCCCCATGGTGACTCTGCCATTTACGACACCATCGTGCGCATGGCACAGCCGTTCAGCTTGCGCCACACGTTGATCGACGGTCAGGGCAATTTCGGTTCCGTCGATGGCGACAACGCCGCCGCAATGCGGTACACCGAAATTCGCCTGGACAAGATTGCGCATGAAATGCTGGCCGATATCGACAAGGACACTGTCGACTTCGGCCCGAACTACGACGGCAGCTTGACAGAGCCGATCGTGCTGCCCAGCAAACTGCCCAATCTGCTGGTCAATGGCTCGTCCGGCATCGCCGTGGGCATGGCCACCAACATCCCGCCGCACAACCTCAACGAGGTGGTCGATGGCTGCCTGCACATGCTGCGCAACCCCGATGCCACGATCGACGAGCTGATGGAGATCATCCCCGCGCCCGACTTCCCCACGGCCGGCATCATCTACGGCATCAACGGCGTGAAGGACGGCTACCGCACGGGCCGCGGCAAGGTGGTGATGCGCGCCAAGTGCCACTTCGAGGACATCGACCGCGGCCAGCGCCAGGCGATCATCGTCGACGAGCTGCCCTACCAGGTCAACAAGAAGACGCTGCAGGAGCGCATGGCCGAGCTGGTGCACGA
>JAZKEE010000205.1:0-38679 GCA_040387235.1 Pseudomonadota bacterium | reverse complement strand
GAGGCCACGCGCCGCGCGGGCGTGGCGCCCAATGCCGCCTACCGCCATTTCGCCAACCGGCAGGCCCTGCTGGCCGCGGTGCGCGCCGCCGCCGTGGCCGCCGTGGCCCAGGCGATGGAGACCGAGATGGCCGGGGTGCCCACCGGCGGCACGCCCACCGAGCAGGCGCATGCCAGGGTGCGCGCCGTGGGAGCCGGCTACATGCGCTTTGCGCACGCGGAGACAGGGCTGTTCCGCACTGCCTTCGGTGGGCAGTTCAGCGTGGAGCAGGACCCCGACCCCGCCATGGGCGGCCTGACGGGACTGAACCCGTTCGAGCACCTGTCGGCCGCGCTGGACGACCTGGTGGCCGCGGGCGCCTTGCCACCCGAGCGCCGGCCGGGCGCCGAGTACCTGGCCTGGTCCACCGTGCACGGCATGGCGCTGCTGAGCATCGACGGACCCCTGCGCGGCACGCCTGCCGACATGCAACAGCTGCTGGGCCACCGGCTGCTGGACCTGGTGAAGCGCGGGCTGTAACGGCCGCCCGGTCAGCGCAGCCGGTAGAGCCGGGCCGTGGCCTCGATGCGCGCCACCAGCGCGCGCCGCAGCGCCGCCGGACGCAGCACCTCGACTTCGGGCGACTGGCGCATGAGCTGGCCGCAGGCGTGCGCGACCGACTCGATGGGGATGGTGACCGCCACCCGGCCATCCTGGCGGCGCGAAGGCGCAGCGGCAGCCACGGCGCGGGCCACCGCGCTGCTGAGCGCACTCAGGCCCCTGAGGCCTGCGGGCGTGGCCAGCAGTTCGGCCTCGCCGGTATACAGGCCCGATTCGAAGCGGCGGATGGACTCGCCCCAATACGCCGGCAGATCGAAGCGCGCCGGTCGCCGCACAGACGTGCCAAGCGCCGTGGCCGCGCGGATGTTGGACACACGGTAGGTGCGCGGCCCGCCGTCCGCCGAGGCCTTGCCCACGGGCTGTGCCACCAGGTACCAGACGCCCGCCTTGAGCACCAGGCCCAGCGGCCCCACGGCGCGCTCCACCATGTCGGCCCAACTCTCGTAGCGCAGGGCCAGTTGCTGGCCGCCCCAGACCGCGGCGGCCACGGTGGCCAGGTGGGGCGTGGGCTCGCTCTCGCGGTACCAGTCCACCGGATCGAGGTGCAGGCGGTCGCTCACGCGCTGCGCATCCTCGCGCCACGGGGCGGGCAGTGCGGCCAGGAGCTTCAGGCGCGCACCCTCCACGTCATCGCCCAGCCCCAGGTCGCCGGCCGGGCCGGGCAGGCCGCTCAGGAACACGGCCTGCGCCTCGGATGGGGTGAGCCCTGTCAGCGTGGTCTTCCAGCCCGGCAGCAGCGCAAAGCCGCCATGGCGTCCGCGCTCGGCAAAGATCGGCACGCCCGCCGCCGTGAGCTGGTCCACGTCGCGGTACAGCGTGCGCACCGAGATCTCCAGCGCATCGGCCAGCGCCTGCGCGCTCATGCGCCCCCGGGTCTCGAGCAGCATCTGGATGGACAACAGGCGGCTAGCACGCATGGGGGGAAAGTAAAAAGGGACGGTGTGCAGTATGCAGCGAATACCTGCCATGCCTTGGCAGGTATTGCGCCGCAGACTGCGGACTTCTCTATTTTCACTTGATCCACCAAGAAAGCCCCGCATGCCCACCACCCTCTCGATTTCCGACTGCGCCATCGTCGAACTGCGCCAGTACACCCTGCACGCCGGCCAGCGCGATGCGCTGATCGACCTGTTCGACCGCGAGTTCCTCGAAAGCCAGGAGCGCGAAGGCATGCGCGTGATCGGCCAGTTCCGCGACCTGGACCGGCCGGACCTGTTTGCCTGGCTGCGCGGCTTTGACGACATGGCGGCGCGCCAGCGGGCGCTGGAGGCCTTCTACGGCGGCCCCGTATGGGCCGCACACAGCAGCGCAGCCAATGCCACCATGGTCGATTCAGACAACGTGCTGCTGCTGCGCCCCGCATGGCCGGGCGCCGCGGCGCACCTGCCAGCCGAACGTGCGGCAACCGGTGCCGGTGGCCCGGCCCCGGGCCTGCTCGATGCCACCGTGTTCTACCTCAAGGAGCCCGCGACGCCAGCGCTGCTGGACTACTGCCGCGAGCGCATGGACCCCGCGCTGCGCGCCGGTGGTGCGCGCCATACCGCCTGGTACGCCAGTGAAGCGAGCCCCAACACCTTTCCCCGCCTGCCGGTGCGCGAGGGCGAGCCCGTGCTGCTGGGCCTGGCGCTGTTCGGCGATGCGGCAGCGTTCGATGCCTTTGCGCAGGGCGGCGCCTGGCAGCGCGAGGTGGCGCCGGGCCTGGCCCCGTGGCTGGCGCGGGCGCCCGAGGCCCACCGCTTGCAGCCTACGGCGCGCTCGGCCCTGCACGCATGACGTACACCCAGCCCGGAGACACCCCATGCCGATCACCCCACCCACTGGCGATGCCCACGACTTCGACTTTCTGATGGGCCGCTGGCACATCCGCAATACCCGCCTCGCGCGGCGGCTTGTGGGCTGCAACGACTGGGAAACCTTCGACGCCACGGGCACGGCGCGGCCGCTGTCCGGCGGCATCGGCAACTGCGATGACTTCATCCCCAAGACCTGGAATGCAGGCTATGTGGGCATGGCGCTGCGCCTGTTCAATCCCCAGGCGCAGTGCTGGAGCATCTACTGGCTGGACAATGTGACCGGCGGGCTGGACACGGCCACGGGCCAGCTGCTGCCACCGGTGATCGGCGGCTTCGCGGGCACGGACAAAGGCGTCTTCTTCGGCCAGGAACTGTTCGAGGGCCGGCCTGTCCTGGTGCGCTTTACGTGGACGAGGAACCTCGCCAGCGGCACGCCGCGCTGGGAGCAGGCCTTTTCGGACGACGATGGGCGGACCTGGGAGACCAACTGGGCCATGGAGTTCTCCCGTCCGCTACAGGCAGGCTAACGCGCCTTCGCCATCACCTCGGCCAGCCAGTCCACGAACACGCGCACGCGCGGCGAGAGCTGGCGATTGTGTGGGTAAAGCACGGTCACCGGCATGGGTGGCGGGCGGCAATCGGCCAGCACCTCGACCAGGCTGCCGTCGGCCAGTTGTGGCTCCAGGTGGTAGCGCGGCACCTGGATGATCCCCAGCCCCGCCGTGCAGCAGGCCACATAGGCAAACGCATCGGTCACGGACACCACGCCCTTGGGCTGCACGCTGCGCGGCAGGCCATCGACCACGAAGTCCAGGGGCATGGGCTTGCCCGTGCGCGAGGACAGGTAGTTCACCGCACGGTGGCCACGCAGGTCGTCCACGCTGCGGGGCACGCCATGGCGTGCCAGGTATTCGCGGCTGGCGCAGGTCACCTGCGCGAGCTGCGCCACGCGCCGGCCCACCATGCTGGAATCGGCCGGCTCGCCACCTCGCATCACGCAGTCCACGCGCTCGCGTACCAGGTCCACCAGGCGGTCGCCCATGCCCAGCTCCAGCTCCACGCCGGGGTAGCGCGCAAAGAACTCGCCGATGCGCGGCAGCACGAAATAGCGCGCCAGGGTACCCTGCAGGTCCACGCGCAGCTTGCCCTTGGGCTGCTGGCCGGCGGTGGCGAAGGCCGCCTCGGTCTCGTCGAGGTCGGCCAGCAGCTGCTGACAGCGCGCATAGTAGGCCTCTCCGTCCTGCGTCGGCGCCACATGGCGCGTGGTACGGTGCAGCAGGCGCGCACCCAGGCGCTTTTCCAGCTGCTGCACGGCCAGGGTCACCGTGGCGCGGGGCAGTTGCAGGTCTTCCGCAGCCTGCGTGAAGCTGCCCAGCTCCACGATGCGGGTGAACAGGCGCATGGCGTCGAATCGGTCCATGGGGAGCAGCGCGTGGTTGTTGGTATTTTTTGAACAGTCATGGCATTTATTGGATCTTTATCAAACCCAGCGCCAACAGAACAATACACCCATCACCACCGCTCAGGAGTTTTTCATGGCCACCAACGATCCATCCACCCACCGCCCCGTCGCCATCGTCACCGGTTCTTCGCGCGGCATCGGCGCCGCCATTGCCCAGCGCCTGGGGCGTGACGGCTTCAGCGTGGTGGTCAACTACGCCGGCAGCGCGGCCGAGGCCGTGGTGGTGGCGCAATCCATCATCGCGGCAGGCGGCCAGGCGGTTGCCGTGCAGGCCGACGTGGCCGATGCCGCTGCCGTGGCGCGCCTGTTCGACCAGGCCACCGAGGCCTTCGGCCGCGTGGACGTGCTGGTAAACAACGCCGGGGTGATGCCCTCGCACACGCCGCACCTGGCCGATACCGACGACGCCACCTTCGACCGGCTGATCGCCATCAACCTCAAGGGCAGCTTCAACACCCTGCGCGAGGCCGCGCGCCGGCTGGAGCCAGGCGGTCGCATCGTGAACTTCTCCACCAGCGTGGTTGGCACGGCCATGCCGGGCTACGCGGTGTACGCCGCCACCAAGAGCGCGGTGGAGACCATGACACTGATCCTGGCCAAGGAGCTGCGCGGCAGGAGCATCACCGTGAACGCAGTGGCTCCCGGCCCCACGGCCACCGCCCTGTTTCTGGACGGCAAGACGCCCGAACTGGTGGAGCGCCTGGCGCAGATGAGCCCGTTGGGCCGCCTGGGCACGCCGGACGACATCGCGGGCACCGTGTCCTTCCTGGTCGGGCCCGATGGCGCCTGGATCAATGGCCAGACATTGCGCGCCAACGGCGGCATGGTGTGATGCCGCACCAAGGCCGCCGATGAAGAAAGGCACGGGCCCCAGCGGAGCCCGTGCCTGTCTTCAGGAACGGCAAACCCTGCCTCATGCGGCCAGGGCTTCGTGCTTCGGGAAGTCCGTGGACGCGGCCACGGCACGCCACTGCGCGGTTTCCTTTTCCACGAAGGCATGCTTGTCGGCAATGGTCTGCAGCGTGTCGGTGCCCAGCGGCAGGCGCAGCGGGGGCGTGGGACTGGCCACCAGCTGCATCACGGCATTGGCCAGCCGCACCGGGTCGCCGGGCTGGTTCAGATTGATGCGGCGGGCCGCCTCGCGGACCGCCCCGGCGCTCTCTGCGTAGTCCTCCAGCACCAGCGGGGACACCGAGAGCGAGGCCGTGTCGAGGAACTCGGTGCGGAAGTAGCCCGGCTCCACCACCGTGGCATGGATGCCCAGCGGCGCCAGTTCGGCGTGCAACGCCTCGGTGAGGCCTTCCACCGCGAACTTGGTCGAGCAGTACACGCCAAAGCCTGCGGCCGACTGCACGCCGCCCAGCGACGAGATGTTGATCACATGGCCGGCGCGGCGCGCGCGCATGCAGGGCAGCACGGCACGCGTCACGTTCAGCAGGCCGAACACATTGGTCTCGTACAGGCGGCGCACCTCATCGGCGGTGGCCTCCTCCACTGCCCCCAGCAGGCCGTAGCCCGCGTTGTTGACCACCACGTCGATGCGGCCGAAGCGCTCCAGCGCCGCGCCCACGGCGAGGCGGGCCTGCGCCTCGTCGGTCACGTCCAGGGCCAGGGGCAGCAGCGCATCGCTGGCGCCCAGGCGCTCTGTGACGGAGTCGGCGCTGCGCGAGGTGGCCACCACGGCATCACCCTGCGCCAATGCAGCCTCGGCAATGCGGGCACCGATGCCGCGCGAGGCACCGGTGATGAGCCAGATGCGGGAGAACGAAGAAGACGTGGAAGAAGCGGTCATGGCAGAAGTCCTTGAGAACGGGGTTGGTAACGGGGCTCTGGCAGACCTGACGTGCTGCCATGGGGATGAACTGTAGGCAAGCCATTGCCATCACACTAGCCCATAATCACTGACTTCATTCACAAGTAATACTTGCCAATAATGGCCATCAACGAATTGCGCGCCATCGCCACCTTTGCCAAGGCGGCCGAACTGGGCAGCCTGCGCCAGGCGGCTTCCGCTCAGGGGATCACGCCGCAGGCGGCGAGCCTGGCGCTGGGGCAGCTCGAATCGCACCTGGGCGTGCGGCTGTTCCACCGCACCACGCGCAGCCTGAGCCTGACCGAGGAGGGGCGCCAGTTTCTCGACGCCGCGCAGCCCGGGCTGGCCACGCTGCAGCGGGCCGTGCACGGCGTGCGGCGCGGGCGTGAAGAAATTGCAGGGCCTCTGCGCATCACGGCGCCGCGCTCCATGATGCTGGAGGTGATCTGGCCCGTGCTCGACGAATTCAGTCGCCGCTACCCGCTGGTGGAGCCCGATGTGCAGCTCGAGGACCGCATCGGCAACTGGGTGGAGGACCGGGTGGACGTAGGCTTTCGCTCGGGCTACCCGCCCGAGGGCGGGGTGATCGCCCGGCGCCTGCTCTGGCTGCAACTGGTGGTGTGCGCCACGCCGGACTACCTGGCGCGCCACGGCACGCCCATGCGCATCGAAGACCTGGCGCAGCACCGCTGCAGCGGCTTTCGCCACCCGACCACTGGCAAGCCCATGCCCTGGGAGTTTCGCGTGGGCGAGGACATCGTGGCCCACGCCATTCCACCGGCCTTCTGCGCCAACGACATCGAGCTGGAGGCGCGCGCCGTGCTGGGCGGCCACGCCATCGGGCAGTTGGTGGGCGTAACGGCCGCCCCGCTGGTGCGCAGCGGGCAACTGGTGCCGGTGCTCACCGATTTCATTCCGCAGCACCTGGGCCTGTACGTGTACTACGGCAGCCGCGCGGCGCAGCCGGCACGGGTGCGCGCCTTCATTGATCTTGCGGTGGAGATGCTGGCGGACAACCCGGTGTTCGGCCTGAGCGCACAGGAACTGGCGGGTACCGCCAGAAAGCCGCGCCGGCGCAGGCCAACAGCCCCCTGAGCCGCGACTTGCGCACAGCGTTTGCCCGGCGAGAAGAGGCAATTGTTCACGGATTGGCAAACAGTCCGTTATGAAAAACGGTATTTATCGTTTCGGGCTTCCACAATACATTCGGTTCACTCCCCCAAGGCACGAACCGGACAACGCCCATGACCACCTTTGCCGCCACGGTCCAGACGCACATCAAGGCCTCGCCCGCGCAAGCGTTCGGGCACATCGCGCCCATTGATCCCACGACACTGTTCACCGGCTACGGCCCCCTGCCTGCGGTAACGGGGACGCGCGACCAGACCGGTGCCTGGGATGCCCCAGGGCAGACGCGCACGGTGGCCATGTCCGACGGCAGCAGCGCGCAGGAGGGGCTCAAGCACTACCACCCCGCGCAGTACTTTGCCTACACCGTGAGTGGCTTCACGGGCGTGCTGCGCTGGCTGGCCACGGGAGCCGATGGCGCCTGGTGGTTCGACCCGCAGGCTGGCGGCACCCAGACCACGGTACGCTGGCGCCACGCCTTCCATGCGCGCTCGAAGTGGGCCGCGCCGGTGCTGTGGCTGCTGGCCAGCGTGCTGTGGCGCGGCTACATGCGCAAGGCGCTGCGCCTGGCCAAGGCGCAGATCGAAACCGCGCCCCGCCCCCCCGTGGGAGCACTGTCGGCCTGAGAGGTTGAGAGTCTTTCGCCCATGCCCGCCATGCACGCCAAAGCACCCCGGCTCGTCGAAAGCAAATGCTCGCCATAGCCCGCGCAAAGGCTGTGCTTTGCGCCTAGATCCCAGGCGTTATGACGCGCCCCTCGATTACGGCCAAAAATTCCCAGCCTCTGAGCAGCCGGGCCTGTCAGTTGGCCTTGGCTTCGAAGAAGGGCTTGCCCTGGACGGCCGAGCGGCTGACGGTGAAGGTCTTCACAGGCTCCAGGCCCTTGTTCTGACCTTCCTTGAGCGGGCGCGGGACGCCAGGTTTGAGCGCGGGGTCGATGCAGCCGTTGCGCACCGCTTTGAGGATGTCAGGGTTCAAGGGACGGCGCTGGCCCAGGCGGCTACCGGACAGGAACAGCACTTGGCCCTTGAGCTCGGCCCGCTGGTCCATGAGAGGCATGGCCTGCAGTTCGTCGAAACCCACACGCACGGAATTGCCGCTCTCGAGCCGGTATTGCACCACTTTCACGACCGGAGGCTTGCCAGGGCTCTCTTCCACGAGGTCACCCAGGTAGAAGTAGCGCACTGACTCGGCCGGCATGGCGGGCAGTTTGTAGCTTTCGGACCAGTTGCTGTTCCCCTCGGTGAACAGGGGGCGCAGCGTGGCGGGCACCTTGTCATCCGCCGACACCGCAAACACCGGCGCGCGGGCATTGGACAGCGTGTAGCCATGGAAGTCGAACTCCACCATAGCCCCCTGCGCCTCCACCTTGCTGGAGAACGCGGGGAACAAGGTCTGTTCCTGCCGCACCTGTTGCAGCCGGATACCGCCGGCCTCCGCCTTCCAGCGGCCGGCCGCCAACAGGTCCAGCGCGCCGCCTGTGAAGGCGAAGCAGTAGGTGTTGTCGTCCAGCAGTGCCAGCTGGGCCAGGGTGTCCACCGAACCGCCGCGGTATTCGCCCACATAGCCTGACTCGGCCGGGGTGACGGCACCGGCGTTGAGGGCGGCCATCAGAATGGCCAAGGCCACTGCGGTGGCGCGCGCGTTGGGCGAGAAGCGAAGGGGGTGGTGCACAGCAGGGTCCCGGATGGAGTGGTGGGCCACTATAAGGGCTCATCGCTTTCCTGCCCCGCCCCCTCGAATCCGCGGTAACGCGCAATGCCCCCGGCCAGGAAGTCCACGGCCGCGCGCACCGAGGGCAGCTGCCCGCGCCGGTGTGAGATCAGCAAGGTGGTGGTCATGCCGCCGGCATAACCGAAGTCCGGCAGCAGCCGCACGAGGCGGCCGGCCTCGATGCTCGGCAGGCACAGCCCGCGCGGCAGGCAGCCGACGCCCACGCCCGCCAGCGCCGCCTGCAGCAGGGTCCAGGGTTCGTCGGCAAAGAAGCGCGGCACCGGCCGCACAGCCAAGGCCTCGCCACCGCGCAGAAAGGTCCACACCTGGGCCGAAGGCGCGGGCGAGAGCAGCAGGGCATCGTGCGCTGCAAGGTCGCGCGGATGGCCGGGAGCCCCGCCATGCCCGGCCAGATAGCTCGGCGCGGCCACGGCGTAGAACGGCTCGTAGCCCACGCGCCGCTGCACCAGCTCCGAGTCGGGCAGCGGCGACGAATGGTCGCGCACGCCGATGTCGAAACCCTCCTGCACCAGGTCCACGAAACGGTCGGTGGCATGCAACATCACCTGCAGCCGGGGGTGGCGCGCCGCCAGCACGGGCAGCAGTTCGGCCAGCACCAGTTGCGCTGTGGTGACCGAGGCCGTGATGCGCACGATGCCGGCCGGCTCGGCCTGGAGCCCGCGCACCACGTTCTCGGCCGCCTCGGCCTCGATCAGCATGGCTGCAGCGTGGCGGTAGAAGGCCTGGCCGGTGTCGGTCACCACGAACACGCGCGAGCTGCGCTGGATGAGGCGCACACCGAGAGAGGCCTCCAGCAGCGCGACACGCTTGCTCAGCGTGGACTTGGGCACTTCGAGCGCCCGTGCGGCAGCGGCAAACCCGCCGTGGTCCACGACGCGCACGAAGGATTGGAGGTCGTTGAGGTTGAGCATGCAGGCACATCCTGGCACCGGTCCGGCGCGATTCATCGTTTACATAGAGAGACGATGAGTCTACTTTTTACCGACTACACAGGCAAAGGCCATATCCGTATCTTTTGGTTGTCGTTTTTCAACCTGAGGACCTGCAATGACCCCGACCCTTTTCTACGGTGTGCCCCAAGGCTGCTCGCTGGCCAGCACCATCGCGCTCGAGTGGCTGGGCGCCCCCTACGCACTGTCGCGCATCGAGATGCTCGAACACCCCTGGCCCGCGGCCTATGCGCGCATCAACCCGCTGAACCTGACGCCCGCCTATGTGGCAGCCGATCGCAGCGTGGTCACAGAAAGCGTGGCCATCCTGCTGCACCTGGCAGCGCAGAACGGCCACCAGCTCGGCTACCCGCAAGGCAGCCCGGCCTACGACCGGCTCAACCAGACACTGGCCTACCTGGCCACGGATTTCTTCGCGGCCTTTGCGCCGCTGTGGGCGGCCTACGAGATGGCCACCGACCCGCCGCGCCAGGAGGTGCTGCGCGAACTGGGCCGCCCGCAGGTGGCCAAGGGCTGCGCGCACCTTGACCGCCTGCTGGCACAGCGCGAATGGATCGACGGCGGCGGCAAGAAGACCGTGGCCGATGCCTACCTGGTGGCGGTGGCCCGCTGGGCCGAAAACCACGGCGTGCTGCAGGTCGATGCCTACCCGTACCTGGCCGCCCACCTGGCGAAGCTGCGCGCCGACCCGGCCGTCGTGTTCGCCGACGCCATCGAACGGCAGCAACCGGCCCGCAGCAGCGGCGGGTTCCAGGGCCACGTCACGCTGGCCGACGTGGTGGCGCCGTTGAGCGTCTGATCTCAGGTGTGGCAACGCGCCACATGGGCGCGTGACCGACAGCACTGGCGCGACCCAGGCCAGTGCCCTCGCGCAAGGGCCGCCCCGCCGCGCTGGGGGCGTCCCCCTCTGGGGGATGGCGCGAAGCGACTCAGGGGGAGCCTGTTTCAGGCGGCGAATCCACCGTCGATCAACAGGCTGGCTCCCGTGACCATGCCGGATTCCGGGCCGGCCAGGTAGGCCACCATGCCCGCGATCTCGGCCGGGTCGGCATGGCGGTTGACCGCCATCATGCCGTGCATATCGCCGGCCATGGGGCCGTCGGCGGGGTTCATGTCGGTGTTCACCGGGCCGGGCTGCACATTGTTCACGGTGATACCGCGCGGACCCAGGTCGCGCGCCAGGCCCTTGGTGAGCCCCACGATGGCGGCCTTGCTCATGCCGTACACGCTGAAGCCGGCCCAGGGCAGGCGATCGGAGTTGGTGCTGCCGATGGTGATCACGCGGCCATAGGCGCCGCCCTGGCCCATGTGGCGCACGGCGGCCTGGGTGGCCACGAACACGCCACGCACGTTGACGGCGAGCGTGCGGTCCAGGTCTTCCAGCGACACGCTGCCGACCTCGCCCATCACCGCCACACCGGCATTGTTCACGAGGATATCCAGGCGGCCCAGCTCGCGCGCCGCGCCGTCGATGGCGGCCGTGAGGCCTGCCGCATCGGCGCTGTCTGCCTGCAGTGCCAGCGCGC
This sequence comes from Pseudomonadota bacterium, assembly GCA_040387235.1. Classification (GTDB taxonomy): domain Bacteria; phylum Pseudomonadota; class Gammaproteobacteria; order Burkholderiales; family Burkholderiaceae_C; genus Acidovorax. The sequence goes on along the minus strand of JAZKEE010000205.1, from coordinate 27,673 downwards.
GGCCACCAGCGGCCTCGATCTCGGCCGCGAGGGCCTTGGCAGGCGCCCCGTTGCTGGTGTACGTGAAAGCGACGGCAGCGCCATCGCGCGCCAGGCGCCGCACGATGGCGGCACCGATGCCGCGCGAGCCGCCGGTGACGAAGGCGGCCTTGCCGGCCAGGATGCCGGTGGTGGAAACAGGGGAGACAGAAGAAGCGACAGACATGGTGAACTCCGGTAGGTGGACCAGTGAATGCACTGGCAACACCTGCAGTGTCGGCAAACCATTGCATTGCCGGTAGCCATGAATAGGCTGTACCGATTTCAACTGGCAGTTGAAAATACCAGGCATGCAACCCCTCAGCCACCTCGAATCCTTCGTGAAGTCCGCCGAGTCCGCCAGCTTTTCTGCCGCGGCCCGGCTCATGGGCCTGACGCCTGCGGCCGTGAGCAAGAACGTGGCGCGGCTGGAGGCGAACCTGGGCATGCGCCTGTTCCAGCGCAGCACGCGTCGCCTGGTGCTGACCGAGGGCGGCCAGCGCCTGCTGCAGCAGATCAGCACGCCGCTGGCCACGCTGGCCGATGCCGTGGAGCATGCGGCCGAGGCCGACCGCCAGCCCGCGGGCACGCTCAAGGTGAGCATGGGTCAGGCCTTCGGCCGCGCCTACCTGGTGCCGCTGCTGGGCGAGTTCCTCGCGCGCTACCCGGCCATCCAGCCGGATTGGCGCTTCGAGAACCGGCAGGTGGACCTGATCGGCGAGGGCTTCGACGCGGGCATCGGCGGCGGATTGAACCTGAACCCCGGCATGGTGGCACGCACGCTGGGTACCATCCACATCGTGGCCGTGGCATCACCTGCCCAGTTGCAGGGCCGCAAGCCGCCACGCCACCCGGGCGACCTGGCGCAATGGGACGGCATTGCACGCCGCTCGATCCAGACCGGGCGCATCCACGTCACCACGCTGCGCAACAAGGCGGGCGATGCGGCAGCGGCCGAGCTGCGCCCGCGCATCGTCTTCGACGACCCCGAGGCCATGTGCCAGGCCGCGCTCATGGGCCTGGGCGTGGCGCTGCTGCCCATGCCGTTCGCCCAGCCCTGGCTGGCCAGCGGCGACCTGGTACGGCTGCTGCCGGGCTGGTGGTCGGATGCGGGGCCTACCTCCCTGTACTACCCGGACAAGAAGCTGCTGCCCGCGCGCACGCGGGTGTTCGTGGATTTCATCGTCGAGCAGTTCGGCCAGCGCGGGTTCGCGCAGCGGGTGCGCGGCGACTAAGGCGGCTTGCCAATCACCAGCGCCACGATAAGCGCAGCAAAGCCCAGAATGCCCGGAGCCGCCCAGCGTGCCCACCCGGCTCGCAGCGGTGCATCGGCCCGCAGCGTACGCCGCAGACTGCCCGACAGCATGCCGTGCAGGGCCGACAGGCCGACCACCAGGGCCAGCTTGGCCGACAGCCAGCCAGCGCCCATCCAACCGCCCCGCCAGGCAAGCCACAGGCCCAGCACCCAGGCGATGGCCATGGCCGGCGCAGTGACGCGGCGGTCCCAGCGGCGCACGGCCAGCAGCAGGCCGCGGTCTGCCGGGAAATGCGCCGCAGGCAAAGCCCGCAGCGCCACCAGCAGCAAGGCCACCAGCAGCATGCCGGCCAGCCAGGCCACCACGGCCGCCACATGCAAGGCCTTGGCGGCCAGGTAGAACAGGGCTGCCGTCATCCGCCCTGCCTCGCCTCACGGTCGCGCAGCCAGCGCGCCGTGAAGAAGCCCCCCAGGGGCAGCAAAGCGCCCCACAGCAGGCGCCAGGCATCCCGGGCGCCCCAGCCCCTTGCGGCCACGGTGGCCAGTGCCATCCACAGGTAAGCCACAAAGGCCAGCCCGTGCACCGGCCCCATGAAAGACACCACAACAGGCCATCCCGCCCCGTGCTTGAGCGGTACGGCCACGCCGATCAAGAGCACCAACGTCCATGCTTCGAGCAGCGCCATCTGGCGCAGCCGGCGCAGGGGAGGGTGAATTGCCTGCAGGGAGGTTGGTTCAGTCGTCATGGAGGGTCGTGCGGCGCACCCGGAAGTGGACAAGGCAGGCAGCATTGTCGGCATGCGGGCACCCTCCATCTACAGGCTGAAATGACATATTGCGCAAAAATCCAGCCATAACGCATGCAAGCCAATTTCCATTATTTGGCCTGAATTGTTCTTTTCAATAAAATACCGCCATGCACCAGATCGCCATCCTGGCCCTCCACGGCGTCGTTCCGTTCGACCTGGCCACGCCGTGCGAACTGTTCGGGCGGGTGTGCTCCACCACGGGTGCTGCGGCGTATGGCGTGCGGGTGTGCGGTGAGGCGCCCCAGGTCAAGGCCGGCCTGTTCGACCTTCGGGTGCCCTGGGGCCTGGATGCGCTGGCACTGGCGGACACCGTGATCGTGCCGGGCACGGCCGACCCCTTGCTGCCGGTCAGCGATGAAGTGCTCGGTGCGCTGAAGGCCGCCGCCGAACGCGGTGCGCGCATCGCGTCCATCTGCTCGGGGGCCTTCGTGCTGGCAGCCGCCGGCCTGCTCTACGGGCTGCGCGCCACCACGCACTGGCTGGCGGCGCCCGAACTCGCGCGGCGCTATCCCGCCATCGAGGTGGATGCCAACGTGCTCTATGTCGACAATGGCCAGGTGCTCACCTCGGCCGGTGCCTCGGCAGGGCTGGACCTGTGCCTGTACATGGTGCGGCGCGACTGGGGCGCCGCAGTGGCAGCCGAGGCCGCGCGCCTGGCCGTGATGCCGCTGGAGCGCGAAGGCGGGCAGGCCCAGTTCATCGTGCATGCGCCGCCGTCGAGCCAGGCATCGTTGGCGCCCCTCATGGCGTGGATGGAGCAGCACCTGCACCAGCCACTCACGCTGGAGGACATGGCGTGCGAGGCGGCGACCAGCACGCGCACCCTGAGCCGCCGCTTTCTGGAGCAGACGGGTACCACGCCGCTGCAATGGCTGCTGACGGCCCGCGTGCGCCGGGCCCAGCAGTTGCTGGAATCGACCGATGGGTCCGTGGAACAGATCGCCACGCGCACGGGCTTCGCGTCGTCCGCCGCACTGCGCCAGCGCTTTCTGCACACCCTGGGCATGGGTCCGCAACAGTACCGGCGGGCGTGGCGGGCAGACAAGGCCCCGGTACCGCCCACGGCCTGACCGAAGGCCATCGCCCTGCAGCGGCGGCTGCGCCTGCTACGGCTGCTTGTTCACGAAAGCGACGGACAAGCCCCTGGGCGTGACGGTAATGGCACCGGGCTGCATGCCCAGGCCGTCGAGCACGCCCAGGTCCTGCGGGCGCAGCCGGTGCAGTACCACTTCGCGCAGCGACTGCTCGGCGAGGGCGGGCCCCAGGTTGCCCAGCAGGGCCACCACCTCGGGCCGCAGGCTCGGGAAATCGAGCCGCCCCACGCGCAACTGGTGGGCGCGCAGGCTGCGGTCACTGGCTTCGTAGCGCAGTGCGAACTCCACCTCCAGCGTGCCGCCATGGGTGCGCCGCAGCGCGGGGCCTGCGGCCTTCAGCGCGAAAGCCGCGCCCAGGCGGTTGCTCTCAGGCAGCAGCGACAGGTGCGGGGCCAGCACGTCCACATCCACCAGACCCGCCACGGGATAGCGCAGCGGAAAGCGCTGCGCCACCGCCTCCTGCAGCTGCTCGGCCGACACGGTGTAGGCCGGCTGGGCCTGGGCGCTGCAGGTGGCCACCAGCGCAAGGCTGGCCAGCGCCCCGTGGCGCACCCCGGCAGCAAGAAAGAATCGGCGATGCATGCAGTGGCTCCTCTGGTGTGTGGCGGGCGGCCGTGGCCATAATGGCCGAATGAAACCCGCAGCGCCCGCCCACCAATGCCAGGTCTTCGGCTCGCCCTGGGAAGGGGTGTACGGTACGCACATCGAAAGTTCCCGCCACTATGGCAGACACTGGCATGCGGTCTATGGCCTGGGGCTTCTCGACCAGGGGGCGCAAAGCTCCGCCAGCGGACGTGGCACCGTGGATGCCTACGCAGGCGACCTGATCACCACCAACCCCGGCGAGGTGCATGACGGCCAGCCGCTGGGCGGCCCCTCGCGCCGCTGGCGCATGGTCTATCTGGAGCCGCCGGTGCTGCACGCCATGGCCGGCGACCTGGCCTCGGCGTCGCCCCAGGGGCTCGCCCTGGCCCGCCCGGTGATCCAGAACGACACGGCGCTGCGCGATGCCCTGCACCAGTTGCTGCAGCGGCTGGTGCACTGGAGCACGGCACCGCAGGCCACCGCCAGCGTGGTGCCCCTGGCGTGCGAGGAGGCACTGATCCACACCTGCGCCCTGCTGCTGGGCCGCCACGCCAACGCCGCGCGCCTGCATGCGCCCGCTGCCGATGCATCGGCCGAGGTGCGCCAGGTGCGCGACCGGTTGGCGGACACGCTGCTGGCACCGCCCACGCTCACGCAACTGGCCGCCATGACCGGGCTGGGCAAGTACCAGTTGCTGCGCCGTTTCACCCAGGCCTATGGCCTGCCGCCCCATGCCTGGCTGCTGCAGCAGCGTGCCGAGCATGCCCGCCACCGCGTGCTGCGCGGCGCCAGCCTGGTCGATGCTGCGGCCGATTGCGGCTTTGCCGACCAAAGCCACATGACGCGCATCTTTGCGCGGCAGTTCGGCTTCACACCCGGGGCCTGGCAAAAGGCCACGGCAGGAAAAGCCCGCCGGCCGCTGCCGCAATAGCGTTCAAGACCCGCTGCGCCGGGCGCTCCACACTGCCTGCAGTTTCCACACACAGGCAAGGCGGCAGGCGATGGGAATATCGGAGTCTTGGAGGGGCCAGCTGCTGTGCAGCCTGGCCATGGTGCTGGTGGGCAGCACGGTCGTGGTCAGCAAAACCATCGCGCAGGACATCGAGCCCTTTGCGGCCACGGTGCTGCGCCATGCGCTGGCCCTGCCGGTGTTCCTGGCGCTGATGCGCTGGCACGGCCTGCGGCTGCCCCGCGTGGGCCGGCGCGATGCGCTGCTGCTCACCGTGCAGGCGGCCGCGGGCAGCGTGGGCTACTCGGTGCTGCTGATACTGGGGGTGAAACTGGCCAGCGCGTCGGACGCGGGCATCGTCGCCGGCACGCTGCCTGCCGCGGCCGCGCTGTTCTCGGCCCTGCTGCTGGGCGAGCGGCCCGGCGTGCGCCTGGTGGCGGCCATCGCGCTGGCGACGGCCGGGGTGATGGCGGTAGCGGCCGCTCCCGGCGACACCGGTGCGGGGGGCGCCAGCACCCGGCTGGCAGGGATCGCCCTGGTGCTGGCGGCCGTGGCCTGCGAAGCGGTGTTCATCCTTGCGAGCAAGCGACTGTCTCAACCCATCCCGGCGCTGGCCCTGTCCACGCTGATGTCGGCGGGTGGCCTGCTGCTGTCGGCCCTGCCGGCATGGCTGGTGGCCGGGGCATCGCCCTCCCACTTCACCGCGGCGGCACTGGCCGGCGTGCTGTACTACGCCTGGGTGCCCACGGTGGGCGGCTTTCTGCTGTGGTACGCGGGCAGCGCCCGCACCAGCGGCGTGCGTGCATCGCTGGCCACCGTGTGGTTGCCGGTGTCGGCGCTGCTGCTGTCGGTGGTGTTCCTCGGGGAAGCTGTCCGTGCCTGGCAGTGGCTGGGCCTGGGCTGCGTGGTGGCAGCGGTGCTGCTGGCCGCGCTGCCCGGCAGGCGGGGCCCTCAGGCATGAAGGCGGTGGTCAGCGGCCCACCACCGACCAGCCTGCATGCAGGTTGGTCTTGTCGTTCTCGTACTCCCAGGCGGTGCCGCAGCGATCGCACTGGTAGCGGGTGAAGGTGACCTGGCCGTGCTCGCGGTCTTCCTTGCGGTTGCTGCGCTGCACCAGCTCGGCGTGGCCGGGGGCGCGACGCCAGTTGCGCTGGATGCCCTTGCAGGAGTCGCACAGCTCCATGGGCTTGAGCTCGGTCTGCCGTTCGTGTTGTTTGGTCATGGGAAAGCCTTGCCGTTCTTGGAATGGGGGAAGTGGTGGGAAAGTGGGGCGCCTGGCAGGGCCGACCCCGCTATTGTCCCACCGCGCTGGCGCCCCGCCACGTTTTGGCCATGCGCGCGTTGGCCAGCACCACGCCGTGGCGTTCCACCTGCTGGCGCAGCTCCACGGCAAAGCCGCTTTTTGCGAAGAACGGTTCGGCCGTGAGGCTCACGTCGGCCCACAGGCGGGCGATGCCGCGCAGTGCTGCCTGGGCATGGATATGTGCCATCAGCGCGTGCGCCACGCCCTGCCCCGCATGGGCGGGCGCGACGAAGAAATGGTCGATGTAGCCACTGGCCTGCAGGTCAGAGAAGCCGGCGATTTCCGTGCCGATGTGCGTGCAGGTGCTCGATGCCATTTCAGCAACGAAGGGCTGATTGGCCTGCAGCCGCGCGTCCCACTGAGCCACGTCGTACGCGAGCGGCGCCCAGGCATTGCGCTGCTCCGGAGAATACTGGGCACCGGTCAGGCCCTGCACGGAAGCATGGAACAGGGCTCGCAATGCAGGCGCGTCGCCCGGGCGGAAGTCGCGGATGAGGACAGGCATGGCGGCAGGGCTGGCGAATGGCAGGCAAAAGGGCAGGGGGCGCCGATTGTGCCCTGCCGCGCCCCCGGGGTCACCCGGCTGCCATGCGCAGGCGGCGTGCCGCCTCTTCGGCGCGGGCATCGTCGATCTCGCGCAGCACGCCCTGCATGTCGACGTCGGCATGCTCGGGCGCGTAGATGCCGGTGAGCGGCGTATCGTTGGTCAGCAGCCCGCCCTGGTACAGGCTCCAGATCTCGGGGCCGTACTGGGTGGCCAGCAGCTCGGGAGCGAACTGGCCGAAGAAGTCGCGCAGGTTGGCCACGTCGCGCATCAGCATGCGCGGCGCATGGTTGTTGCCCGCGGCGTCCACGGCCTGCGGCAGGTCGATGATGACCGGCCCGTCCTCGCCCTCTTCGCCGTCAACCCCGGGCAGGTGCGCCAGCAGGATGTTGAACTCCGACAGATCTCCGTGCACCACGCCCGCACAGAGCATGCGCACGACCTCGGCGATCAGCGTGGCGTGGTGGGCGCGGGCCTGTTCGGGCGTGAAGGCCACGTCGTTCAGGCGCGGCGCCGCATCGCCGTGCGCGTCGGTCACCAGCTCCATCAGCAGCACGCCTTCATGGAAGTTGTAGGGCTGGGGCACGCGCACCCCGGCCGCAGCCAGGCGGTACAGCGCATCCACCTCGGCGCTCTGCCAGGCGGCCTCCTGCTCCTGGCGGCCGAACTTGCTGCCCTTGGCCATGGCGCGGGCCGAGCGCGAGTTCTTGACCTTGCGGTTCTCGGTGTAGTCCACCGCCTGGCGGAAGCTGCGGTTGTTGGCCTCCTTGTAGATCTTGGCGCAGCGCGTGTCGTCGCCGCTTCGCACCACGAAGACCATGGCCTCCTTGCCGCTCATAAGCTGCCGGACCACGGTGTCGATCAGGCCTTCCTCAATGAGGGACTGGAGTCGGGGGGGTGCTTTCATCTGGCCTGTGGTGAAGAAGGAATACCGCTCCATTGTCGCCGGGCGGGCAGCATTCCTCGAACCCAAGGTCCCAATGGACCCACGGACCCGCCGGTCGTGGGCGACAATCGCCGCAGGGCTGCCCGCGCCGCCCGCATCCCTGCCGCGCCGCTTTGGCGGCACCACCGCACGAGACCGCCACCGCCAGCCACCGTCATTTGGCGCTGGCAACATCCCCAGGACACCACACCGTGCACCATGCTTCGATCCCCTTATCCACCCCGGCATGGCACGGCGCCTTGCTCGCGGGCCTGTCGGCATGGGCCTTGGCGTCGCATGCGGCCCCGGGGTTCCGGGAGGGCGCCTATGCACAGGCACCCGGCACTGCGGCGGTCTGCGTCGGCCGCAAGCAGATGGACAACTTCACGGCCCAGGCCTGGAAGCCCGCGATGAAGCAGCGCGGCATGGACTGCACCATCACCGAATCGGCGAAACCGATGGCGGGTCACGAGACCTGGAAAGCCGCGTGCACGGACCCGCGCAGCAAGGACGCCCGGCACCTGTACCAGTTCACCGTGCATGCCAACAGCGAGCAGATCGTCATCGACAGCCGGATGGCAGACGCTGCTGGTGACCTGAAAATGAAGAACGCCTTTCTGGGCACCTACCAGGGCGCCTGCACGGCCAGCACCCCGCCGCTGGACGAATGGGTGTACCTTGATGGCACCCATGGCATGGGTGCCCCTGCACAGGCCGATGAAGCGCGCAAGGCGGTGGCCATCGAGCTGATCCGCTGCGGCCATGTGTTCAACGGGCTTTCGCTCACGGTGGCCAAAGGCAAGCAGGCCGGCATGCGCACTGCCGCCGCTGCCATGCTCGAAGCCGCCGTGGAGTTGTACCCCGCAGAAGGCAGCTTCCACATGGACGAGCTCAAGAAGTCGGCACCGCTCGTCTCGGCCGAGCTCGTCGGGTCCTCGGCAGAAAAGAAGTTTGCGCTGTACGAGTCGTGCAGCGCCTACCTGCAGCCCGACGGCATTGCCCAGTCGGTCAAGGAGCGCAGCGCCGCTGCAGGCACCACGAAGTAAAACACGACAGCGTCAGGCCGGCGCAGCTGCACCGCCGGGCTGGCGCAGCGCGCTCAGTCGCTGGTGCACCTCGTCGCTCGGGTCCACGGGCAACTGGTGCTTGGACTGCAGGTAGTGGTTGGTGAACACGTCGAGGTAGGCCTCGAGCGTCTGCGCGGCGTGGGCCTCACCCGCGAGCTCCAGGCACAGGGCTCCGACCTCGGACGTGCAGAAATGGTCTTCTCGCGTGGAGCGGCGCAGCCGGTAGCGCGAGAGCTGTTCGGGCGCCAGGCTGAGCACGGGGAAGCGGTCCAGGTAAGGGCTCTTGCGGAACATCTTGCGCGCCTCGGGCCAGGTGGCATCGAGCAGGATGAACAGCGGGCGCTTGCCGCCCTGGGCACTGTCCACGGCCATCACCACGCGCTCGGGCGCCACGAACTCACCGGGGAACACCACACAGGGTTGCCACTGCGGATCGGCCAGCAGGGTGAGCAACCCCGGGTCGACTTCGGTGCGCGCCCAGCCGAAGGCCCAGGTGTCGGCCACCACGTCGGCGATCAGCCAGCCGGTATTGCTCGGCTTGAGCGGCTCGGTGTCGGCCATCAGCAGGCACACGCCGGCCTGTGGAGTGAGCAACGGACGCAGGGCGCACAGGCAATGGCTGGGCACCAGCCTGCAGCCCGGGCAGCGTTCGCCGCGCGGTCCGCCCCGGGCCAGGAAGGGCTTGGCGGCACGCGCCAGCCGCGCAGCGCGCAGGCGTGACACGGCGTGGGGCAGCGCCGGCACGGGCATGGGGGCCGCCGTCACTGGCCGCCTGAATGTTCGAGCGCAAACAGCGGCAGTTCGGTCTTGGGACTCAGCCACACGCCGCCGCCCAGCTCGGTGAAGCCTTCGGCCAGCGTGCGGCGGTACAGCTGCGCGGGGTGGCGGAACATGCGCGGGTCGGTCAGGGTCTCGTCCACGATGTCCTGCTCCCAGTCTTCGCGCGCGACGGCCTCCACGTACAGCGCGCCGCGGCTGAGCCGGGCCAGGTTGCGCATGGCCGTCCGCACATCGGCCTCGTTCAGGTAGGGCAGCACGCCCTGGCAGATCACCAGGTCGTAGGGCGTGCGCGCCTTGTAGTCGACCACCGAGCCCTGTTCCCAGCCAAAGCGGCCGCACAGGTACTCGCTGAATTCCACCCCGTGGAAGCTCGCCTGCGGGAAATGCCGTGCGATCACGTCGCGCCACAGGCCGATGCCGCAGCCCACGTCGAGCACGCGTTTCACCGGCACGCGCAGGTACTGCAGGTAGCTGCAGACGAAGGCACCAAGCCGCTGGGTGTGTGCGGGGTCCACCACGCTGGTCTTCTTGTTGAAGTAAAAGCGCTCGTAGTACGCCGCATCGAAACCATCGGCCCCGGCGCTCTGGCCTGCACTGCTTGCAGATGTCACTGCCATTCCTTGTTCCTTGGCGGAGGGACCGCCTTGCGCTGGAGTATCGCCGAGGGTGGCCACCCGCCGTGGTTCGCACCCCCTGCGCCACGGCACAATGGGACACAGCCCTTCACGGACCACACCTGACCGCCGATGCACCTGATCAATTGCCGCTCCCCGCACCTGTCCATTGCGAGGCACTGCACGCTCTTGTTGCTGGTGTGGTCGCTGATGCTGCTGGCCGCCTGCTCCAGGCCACCGCCTGCGACCGCGGCCCAGGCCTTCTCGTGCGAGGACGCACGCCAGCTGCGGGTCTGGCGCGCCCGCATCGGAGACAATTTCGCGGCCGTGGAACACCTGACCAGCACACACGATCCCCAGGCTGCGGACCCTCTGGCCACCATGCGCCGGATGCGCGACCTGCATCTGCAGTTGCGCCAGTATTTTCTGACCGAGCCCATGCCCGACTGCATGCAGCACGCCGTGCGCGTCTACGTGGACGGCCTGGAGCCCCTGGAGCGCAGTGGCGACAGGGACAAGGACCTGCTGGCCTCGATGCGCAACGTGAGCACCACGGTGGACCGCTTCACCGAAGCGGTGAGGGCGGCGCAGCCGCAATGGGCCCGGGAGGCCCAGAGAGCGGCGTCCATGCCGCGCTGAAACAGGGCCTGGCGCTTGTTACTATTTGCCCGGGGAAGACGTCCACACGGGATTGAGAAGGCGCTCCAGGCGCGCGTAGGAGGCCTCGAGCCGCACCAGCGCCTGATCGATGAGTTCGTTGGTCATGGTGATCTTGGTGCCATTGGCCTCCACGGGCCTGCCCTTGGAAACCGCCACCAGGGAGTCGCGGAACTCCTTGTCCCTGGTCAGCACGGAGTCGGTGGCCAGGTTGCGCATGCGCATCATCTCCAGGCGCGTCTTGAGGGCCGATTCGTAGCTCTTGTCCACCACCGGCTTGCGCTGCTTGATGCTGGCCTTGTAGCTCACCACGGTCGCGCGTTCGAGCTCGATGTTGTTCTTGAGCGCAAAGGCCACACGCTCCATGGCGTTGCGGCTCACTGCCGCCTCGGGGTCCTGGAGGCCTGACCAGAATTCACGGTGCACCTCTTCGGTCAGCACGGCGCCGTCCTTGAACATGGACATGATCACGGTCTGGCGCTCGGCGTCCGTCTGCGCCGCCATGGCCACCGGAGACAGGGCGGCAAACGACAGGGCAAGGACCAGGCCGGCACGCAGGCATTGCTTGCGGAAATTCATTCGGAGATTCTTTCGAGAGTCGGTCAGCGAGAAAGTCGTGGACTATGCCACCGCTGCAGTGGCTGCGAGAGCGACTCAAGTATCCGCGTGTAACGAATCTCCGCGTGGCCGGCGGCAGTCACGCAGCAGGTTGCAGATACTGCCCCGCCAGTTGCCGCTGCGCTGCGGCGTCCACCCCGAGCACGTCCACCAGGTAGGCCTGCACACCGCCATAGTCCTGGTCCACCATGTGCAGGGCGGCGTCGAGGAACTCTTCCTGCACGCGCCACAGCACGGCCAGCACCTCCTCGGGGGCGTGGCTGCCCATGCCGGCGGGGCGGCGGTAGAGGTTGTTGGTGAGCAGGTAGTCCTGCATGACGGTTTCGCGCGGCACCCCCAGCGCCATCAGGATGAGGGCGGCGGCAAAGCCGGTGCGGTCCTTGCCGGCGGTGCAGTGGAACACCGTGGGGGCATCGCTGGCCAACAGCAAACGGAACAGCTCGGCAAAGCGCGGGGCGTTCTCGTGCACGAAGCCGCGGTAGGTGTCCTGCATGAGTACCACGGCATCCTGCGCGGTGAGCGCACGGCCGGTGGCCTGCAGCTCCAGCGCGCGCTGCACCACCGTGGGCTCGATCACCAGCGGGTGGTAGGCCACGCCGGGGATGGCATAGGCATACGCCGCTCCCTCGGCCTTGCCGCGAAAGTCGATGGCGCGGGTCACGCCCAGCTCGGCCAGCAGCGCCTGGTCGGCCGGGGTCAGCCCGGCCAGGTGGTCGGAGCGGAAGATGCGGCGCCATTTCACGGTCCGGCCATCCTGCCCGGCGTAGCCGCCCAGGTCGCGGAAGTTGGTAGCGCCGGCCATGGGAAGAGAACGGGCGGGGTCTTGTTGCATGGCAGGTCGGCAATCCACAAAAAAGAAGGGGACAAAAGGGGGGATGGACAAGCTTAGCCGAGCCCCATGTCCGCCGCCTGTCACCCATGCGGTGGCCCCGCTGCGGCCGGGGATGAAGGCTAGGCGCCAGCACCCGGCCCCCCTTCAGAGCCCGTTTGACGCGCGTGCGCAACAGTCCACGCGCGCTACCGCCCGCGAAGCTGAGCAACTTGGCCTCAGCACCTTAGGGAGCTCCTGCTTTGGCGAGCGGCTCTTGTGCGGGCACCGGCTTTGGCCGCGCCGGTTTCACGCGCCGCGCGTGACGCAGCGCAGTGAGTAACCAATGCCGGTTTACAGCGGCCTGCGGGTGGCGTAGCGCACCACCGTCACGCCCGCGCGCGCCTGGCGCACCGAGGGCATCACCAGCACGCAGTCGTCGTAGGGCGTGGTGACGGGCACACCATCGTTGTCGCCGATCACCGTGCCGGCTTTCTCAATCACCTCCAGACCCGTGTAGGGCTCCACAAAGCGGAAGGCGCTGCTGGTGGCGACCACCGGCCCGGTGACTTCGAGCGCCCACTGGCGCGGCGCTTCGGGCAGGCGCCAGCCGGGCAACTGCTGTGCCAGCGCCTCGACATCGAGCACGCCCGACTGTTCGAGAAAGCGCACGCACTGGTCCTGCGCCACGGCGCGGCTCGCAGGGTCGCCATGGAAGCCACATTCGATGAGCAGGGAGCGGGTGTCCCCGCCCTGGCCTTCTCCCGTCCCATCGGCCAGGCCGAAACGCCCGTAGTCGCGCATGCGCACACCGTCCTTGTGGCCGGCATCGACCACGATGTGCTCGGGCGAGCGCATGGCACGCGCCAGTTGCAGGTTGCGCGGCTGTATGCCGGTGAGCAGGAGCGGTGCCGAGGGCTCGTGCATGGAGTGGATGTCCAGCAGCCAGTCGGCCTGGGCCACGAAGGGGCGCAGCGCCGCAGCGCGGCGGCGCTCGATGGTGTCACCAGCGTCGATGCGCTCGTCGAGCCATTGGCGATTGAGGTCTTCGTCGGTGAAGCGCGAGGCGTCGTGGCTCAGCGGGTCGAAGCGGTCGAAGGCCGTGAGGTTGCAGAACGCCAGCGTGAGCTTTCCGCGCGCAGGGCGCAGCCCCGCTTCCAGCAGGCCCTTGAGCGCCCAGGCGCCGCACAGCTCGTTGCCATGCACCAGGGCGCTGACCATCACATGGCGGCCGCTCTGGCCCGAATCGAAGTGCCAGACGCCTTCGGTACCGGTGTTGCCCGCACGCCAGGCCCCGATGTCGGGCGCTGGCAACTCGAAGGCCAGGGGCTGGGATGTCGTCACTGCAGTTGTCATGCCCATCATTCCTCGATCTTGGCGAACTCGACGATCTTCTTGTACTTGGCCACTTCGGCGGCCAGGTACTGGTCCAGGTTCACGTTCGTGGCCGCCACGGTGGAGCCGCTGGCCTCCATCTTCTTGCGGAAGTCGGGCGACTGCAGCGTATCGTTGAGCGCCTTCTTGATCTTGTCGAACACCGGCTTGGGCAAGTTGGCCGGGCCGAGCAGGGCGAACCACACGCCGATGTCCACACTCTTGAACTGGGGCGATTCGGCCAGGGCCGGGATGTCAGGGGTCGCAGCAGACCGCTTGGCCTCGGTGGTGCCGAGCGCGATCACCTTGCCGCTCTTGATGTGGGGCAGGCCGCTGGAGAGCACGAACACGCCGTACTCGAGGTTGTTGCCCAACAGGTCGTTGGTCAGCGGCGCCACGCCCCGGTAGGGGATGTGGGCCATGAAAAGCTTGCCCTGCTCCTTGACCATTTCACCGGCCAGGTGCAGCGAGGTGCCCACGCCCGAGCTGCCGTAGCTGTACTTGCCAGGGCTCTTGGCCACCTTCTGCGTGAATTCGGCGACGTTTTTCACGCCCGCACCAGTGGATGCCACCAGCACCAGCGGCTGGGAGGCCACGAGACCGATGGCCGTGAAGTCCTTGACGTCGTACTTGACCTTTTTGGTCACCAGCTTGTTGATGGCAATCTCGTTGCTGGCACCGACCAGCAGCGTGTAGCCGTCGGGTGCGGCGCTGGCCACCTTCTGGGCACCAATGGAGCCGCCGGCTCCGCCGATGTTCTCGATCACCACCGGCACGCCGAGCTTGGCGCCCAGTTCCTGCGCCACCGCACGCCCTGTGAGGTCGGTGCTGCCGCCCGGCGGATAGCCCACGACGATGGTGATCGGCTTGGAGGGGTAAGCGTCCTGCGCCAGAGCCGGGGTCACGACGAAGCAGGAGGCTAGGGCACACAACAGTGCGGTGCGGCGAGCGAAATGGGTCGGGTTTTTCACAATGGGACTCCTGATCTGGTGGGGTTTGGGGCTTGGTATGTAAGCCATTGTGAGAACGCAGCCATGCCATCATGGTGCCGAAATGGCACCGATCCATGCCGTCTTGGCTCGATTGCAGTTGCGCTCAGCGCTGCGCGAACGCCTGCCAGAACGCCTCGGCCAGCGGCATCAATCGACGCTTGGGGCGGTACAGGCGCACATCGAAGCGCACCTCCATGCGCGCATCGCCCGCCAGCGCCAGGCGCTGCGCCTTGCAATCGGCATGCACCAGCGACCAGGGCAGCCAGGCCACCCCCACCCCACGCAGGGTGTACTCGTGCAGGGCATCGGGCGAGTCGCACTCCACCACCCGCTGCAGCCGCGGCGCATGGGGGTGGTTGGCCAAGTGGTCCTCCACCAGTCGGCCCAGGGCAAGCTGGGGCGCATAGGCGAGGTAGGCCGTGGCGGGACCTTCGGGATCAAAGCGGTGTTGCGGTAGGCCTTGGGTGGTGGCGCGCGACACGGGCACCAGCCGGTCGCTGGCCACCGTCACGTGGCTGAACTGCCGGGCATCGAGCCGCACGGCCAGCGCGGTGTGGTGGTAGACCAGCGAGAAATCGGCCTCGCCGCGTTCGAGCTGGGCCACCGTCTCTGCAAGGGAGCCGGTGCGGATGCACAGCTCGCTCGCATGCAATGCGCGCGGCAGCCGCACCAGCCAGTCGGCCAGCAGGGTGCGCGCCAGGGTGCGGCCCGTGACGATGGTCACGGTGCGGGCGGTGCGCCCGGCCATGCTCTGCATTTCTTCATGCGACTGGGCCAGGCTGCGCGCCATCTGGCCCGCCGTCTCCAGGAAGCGCTTGCCGGCAGCGGTCAGCGTCACCGGGCCGCCGCCTTTTTCCACCAGGGGGGTACCGGCCCATTCTTCCAACGCCCGGATGCGTCGCCCGAAGGCCGGGTGGGTGACATGCCGCAACTCGGCCGCGCGCGTGAAGCTGCGCTCCTGCGCGAGCACGATGAAATCCTCCAGCCACTTGAGTTGCATCGAGGGATCCTTGCGGTCACTGCGCGCCGGGAGCGTGCAGGGCAATCAGCCGCGGGCCGCTTCCAGCACCGCCCGGGTGCGCTCGGCTTCGGTGCGCGCCGCAGCGGCAAAATCCTCTCCGCCCGAGGCGTAGAGAATGGAGCGCGACGAGTTGACGATGATCGGCCCACCCTCGCGCAGGCCGGCACGCACGGTGGCGACCGCGTCGCCGCCCTGGGCTCCGACACCCGGAATCAGCAAGGGCAGCGTGGGTGCGATGGCGCGTACGCGCTCGATCTCCTGCGGGTAGGTGGCGCCCACGACCAGGCCGAGCTGGCCATTGCGGTTCCAGGGACCCTGGGCCAGGCGCGCCACGTGCTCGTACAGCAGGGGCTCGCCTTCGACGCTGGACAGGCGCTGGATCTGCAGGTCGTCGCCCCCGGGGTTGGAGGTGCGGCACAGCAGGAAGGCGCCCTTGCCGTGGTAGGCCAGGTAGGGCTCGATGGAGTCGAAGCCCATGAAAGGCGAGAGCGTGACGGCGTCGGCACCATAGCGCTCGAACGCCTCCTTGGCATACTGCTCGGCCGTGGAACCGATGTCCCCGCGCTTGGCGTCCAGGATGACCGGCACGTGCGGCGCATTGGCGCGCAAGTGCTGCATCAGGCGTTCGAGCTGGTCCTCGGCCCCGTGGGCGGCAAAGTAGGCGATCTGGGGCTTGAAGGCGCAGGCCAGGTCGGCCGTGGCATCGACGATGGCGGCGCAGAAATCGTAGATCTTGCGCGGGTCGCCCTGGAGCGCGGCCGGAAAGCGGGTGGGCTCGGGGTCCAGGCCCACGCACAGCATGGAGTTGTTCTGTGCGGACGCGTCGCGCAGCATGTCTAGAAAGGTCATGGGGCTGGATTTTAGGCGGGCCGGGCCCCGCAAGGCGCTTGCAGGGGTGCACGGATGCCGGTGTGCCCGTCGCCGGGCGCAAAAAAGGCCGTCGAAACGGCCTTTATCGACACCATGAAAGTGCAACCAAATTCATTAATTTGTAACTGCGCGTTTTTCCAGTATCTCGAAAGCCGGCAGCGTTTTGCCCTCCAGCACTTCCAGAAACGCGCCCCCACCGGTCGAGATATAGCCCACCTGGTTCTCGATGCCGTATTTGGCAATGGCGGCCAGAGTATCTCCCCCCCCGGCGATACTGAATGCGGGTGATTCGGCAATGGCGGCGGCGATCTCGCGCGTGCCATTTTCAAAGGCGGCGAACTCGAACACGCCCACCGGCCCGTTCCAGACGATGGTGCCTGCGGACTTGAGCTTCGCGGCCAGGTGGGCGGCCGTTTCAGGGCCGATGTCCAGGATGAGGTCGCCGGCACCGACGTCCGCGGCGGCCTTGACCGTGGCCGGCGCATCGGCGGAAAAGGCCGTGGCCGTGACCACGTCGGTAGGGATGGGCACATCGGCGCCACGCGCCTTCATGGCGGCCATCACGGCGCGCGCCTCTTCCACCAGGTCGGGCTCGGCCAGGCTCTTGCCGATGGGCAGGCCCGCGGCCAGCATGAAGGTGTTGGCAATGCCGCCGCCCACGATGAGCTGGTCGACCTTATCGGCCAGGGCCTTGAGGATGGTGAGCTTGCTCGACACCTTGGAGCCGGCCACGATGGCCACCAGCGGGCGCTGGGGCTGGGCCAGGGCCTTGGTCAGCGCATCGATTTCGGCCGACAGCAACGGACCCGCGCAGGCGATGGGCGAGAACTGTGCGATGCCGTAGGTCGTGCCCTCGGCGCGGTGGGCGGTTCCAAAGGCGTCGTTCACGAAGATGTCGCACAGGGCGGCCATCTTGCGCGCCAGCTCTTCCTTGTTCTTCTTCTCGCCCACGTTGAGGCGGCAGTTCTCCAGCAGCACGATCTGGCCGGGGGCCACGGTGACACCGTCAACCCAGTTGGACACCAGGGGCACCTCGCGGCCCAGCAACTGGCCCAGGCGCTCTGCCACGGGCGCCAGGGTGTCCTCGGGCTTGAACTCGCCTTCGGTGGGACGGCCCAGGTGGCTGGTGACCATGACGGCGGCGCCGGCGTCCAGCGCCATCTGGATGCAGGGGATGGAGGCGCGGATGCGCGTGTCCTCGGTGATGGCGCCACGGTCGTCCTGCGGCACGTTCAGGTCGGCACGGATGAAGACGCGCTGGCCTTGGGCCTTGCCCTGGGCGCACAGATCGGAAAAGCGGAGGATGTTCATGGGAAAAGGATTCCTGGATGGGGGCACTGAGATCAGGGCCGCCATTTTAGGCGGGCGGCCCATCCGCCCCTGCCGCCTCCCTGGCCTACCAGCCCCAGCCGATGTGCAGCGGCAGGTACACCACCATGCCCACCACGATGGTGCCAAGGATGCCGCGCTTCCAGAAGTAGTAGGCGCTCGCCAACAGCACGGCTGGAAGGCGCGCGTCCTTGAAGGTGTCGAGCAGTTCGCCCTGGGTCATCAGGATTTCGGGAGCGATCACGGCCGTCAGCGCCGCCAGCGGCGCGTACTTGAGGCCGCGCTTGAGCCAGTCGGGCAGGGGCAGCTCGCGCTCGGGGATCATGAAGAAGGCGCGCGACACCACGGTGATGACGGCCAGGCCGAGGATGGCGATGGTGGTCTCGATCCAGTGGCCGCTCATGGGTGGCGCTCCTCTCGCAGGGGCACCACGTCGCCGTCCTTCATGTGCTGGCGCTCCTCGGGAGGCATCACGCTGTTGGCGGGCACCAGCAGCATCTCGGGATGGCGGTTCTGCCGGCGCCGGTCCACCGCCTCGATCAGCAGGCCCACGGCCACCGCAGCCGCAATGGCCACCAGGATGTTGAGCTTGAGCGGCAGCGCAAAGGCAGCAACGGCCGCCGTAGCCGCCACGCCGGTGGCCAGCCAGGTGGCCCGGTCGAACAGCAGCGACAGCAGCACGCCCAGCAAGGCCAGCACACCCGCAAAGCCCAGCCCCCAGGTCAGGGGCACGGCATTGGCCAGCAGAATGCCGGCGATGGAAGGCACCTGCCAGGCGATCCAGTTGGTGGTGGCCGCCCCCCAGAAGTAAGGCATCTGCTCGGGCTGGGGCCTGGGCTCGGGGAAGCGCTTCATGAACGCCACGTAGATCACGTCGCCGCTGAAGTAGCCGATGGCCAGGCGCTCGCGCAGGGGCCTGTGGGCAAAATAGCTGCGCCACATGCTGCTGAAGATCACGAAGCGCAGGTTCACGCACGAGGCGGTGAGCCAGATCACCCACAACGGCGCCCCCACGGTGAGCAGCGGGATCACGGCCAGTTGGGCGCTGCCCGCATAGACCACCAGCGACATGAACAGCGCAAGCGACACGGACATGCCGCTCTTGACCATGGCCACGCCCGTGACCAGGCCCCAGGCCGCAATGCCCAGGGAGGTGCCCGCCATGTCCACGGCAGCCAGGCGGAAATGGGGGTCGCGGACGGTGCGGGAGACCTTCTGCGCCAGCGTGCTCATGGCGTACCGCTGGCGTCGGAGGCACTGCCCAGCACGGCACCGGGCTGCAGCTCGTCGAAACCGCGCAGGAAATCGGCAGTCGCCAGACGCTTGCCGCCTGCGCGCTGCAGGGTGGTCAGGCGCAGACAGCCCATGCCGCAGGCCACAGTGACACCAGAGGCATCGGCGGCCAGGACTTGCCCGGGTACGGCGCCAGCGGGTGCATCCGTCGCCCCGGGCGATGCAGCCCACAGCTTGATCGTTTCTGCCCCCAGGCGGGTGCTGGCGCCGGGAAAGGGATCGAAGGCACGGATGCGCTGGCCGATGGCGTGGGCCGGCAGCGACCAGTCGACGCTGCTCTCGGCCTTTTCGATCTTGTGCGCATAGGTCACCCCCTCGGCAGGCTGCACCACCGGGGCCAGGCCGCCGCAGGCGGCCATCTCCAACGCTTCCACGATCATTCGCCCACCCAGGTCCGCGAGCCGGTCGTGCAGCGCAGCGGTGGTGTCGGTGGTGGAAATGGCCGTGCGTTCGGTCAGCAGCATGTCACCCGTGTCCAGGCCGGCATCCATCTGCATGATGGTGACACCGGTCTCGGCATCCCCCGCCTCGATGGCGCGGTGGATGGGCGCCGCACCGCGCCAGCGCGGCAGCAGGCTGGCATGGATGTTCAGGCAGCCCAGGCGCGGCAGGTCCAGCACCCACTGGGGCAGGATCAGGCCGTACGCAGCCACCACCATGGCGTCGGCGCGGCCGGCCAGCAGGGCTTCGCGTGCAGCGGCCGCATCGTCGGGGTACTTGCCATCCAGCCGCAGGCTGCGCGGCTGCGCCACCGCGATGCCGTGGTCCAGGGCGCACTGCTTGACAGGGGAGGCCTGCAGCTTCATGCCCCGGCCGGCCGGGCGGTCAGGCTGGGTCAGAACCAGAGGGACGGTGAAGCCGGCCTTCAACAGGCGCTCAAGGGCCACGCGGGCAAACTCGGGCGTGCCGGCAAAAATGACGTTCATGGGGCTTTCTGCAACGCAGACGATCAGTCTCGTCCTTTGTCGGTATTGGGGATGTCGTCGGTGAAGCCGATGCGGCGCACCACACCCTTCGGATCGAGGTGCACATGGGCAAAGCGCGGATCGGACCCCTGCTTGAAGCGGTAGGTCCAGATGTCACCGTCCCAGAAGGTCACGCGCTCCACGCGCAGCGGCGGGCCGAAGGTACGCTGCAGATCGGCCCGGGTCCACTGGTCCAGCGGAATGCTCTCCAGGCGGCTCTGGGTCAGGACCTGCTCGGTGCGCACCAAGCGGTCGGTCGCGTCGAAATCGAGGTTGTACACCTCGGTGCCGGCAGGCAACTGGGAATACAGAAGGCGTTCGCCCTGTGGCAGGGAATGGACGGAGGTGGGCGGCCCCAGCCGCGCCAGCACCTGGGCACGCAGCGAACCCAGCGGCTCGCGCGAAGGAACCGCGCAGGCCGCCAGCCCCGCCACCAGGACCAGCACAGCGGCGCCACGCAGGACGCGGGGCGCCAGCGGGGCCATCAGCGGCTCTCCCGCTGCTGCTTGACCATCTTGGTCTTGATGCGGTTGCGCTTCAAGGGCGAGAGGTATTCGACGAAGACCTTGCCCAGCAGGTGATCCATCTCATGCTGTATGCAGACTGCCAGCAGGCCCTCGGCCTCGACGGTGCGCGACTGGCCCTCGGCGTCCAGTGCCTTCACATGCACGGCATCGTGGCGCTCGACGCCGTCGTAGATGCCCGGCACCGAGAGGCAGCCTTCGTCGTTGACGTGCTTTTCGGCACTGGCCCAGACGATTTCGGGGTTGATCAGCACCAGAGGCTCGTTGCGCCCTTCGGAGACGTCGATGACCACCAGGCGCTCGTGCACGTCCACCTGGGTGGCCGCCAGGCCGATGCCATTGGCGTCGTACATGGTGGCCAGCATGTCGGCTACCAGGGTCTTCAGGCGCGCATCCACGGCCTCGATCGGTCGTGCGACCTTGTGAAGCCGGGGGTCCGGATAACAGAGAATGGGGAGAATTGCCATGGAATCGGGTAATAGATGTCGCTATTTTCGCCACTTTTGCCCCATGCTGCAGATACTCAACTCAATAATCGTTGCCGAATCAAGGGCTTGAGCAGAGAATCTCAGATGGTTTGTAACGTATTTGTCCGGCTGCCTGCATGTGCTGTGCAGCGCGGACGCCAGTGAGGGGGCGTTTCACAATGCATCAGAAAAGGAACAACATGACGGCATTCACCAGCGCGCGGCTTACCGCCCTGGGCGCCCTGACGGTGGCCGCAGGCGCTTTGTTCGTCGCACCAGCGCAGGCGCAAAATCACCCCATTTCCGGGCAGCAGCGTGCCAAGGCGCAGGAAGTGTCACAGCGCGGCGTCCCCGTGGCCGACCTGGCACCCAATGCACCCGACGTGTATGTGGTCAAGCGCGGTGACACCCTGTGGGGCATTTCCGGCCTGTACTTGAAGAGCGCGTGGCGCTGGCCCGAGCTGTGGGGCATGAACATGCAGGCCCTGCCCAACCCGCACCTGATCTTCCCGGGGCAGACGCTGTACCTGGACAAGGAAGGCGGCTATGCCCGCCTGCGGACCACTGCACCCGGTGGTGGCAGTGGATCCTCCGACACGGTCCGCGTGTCCCCCAGCACCCGCACGGCCAGCCTGTCCAGCACGGCATTGCCGACACTCAAGCCGCACCTGATCGAGCCTTTCCTGGTGGAGCCGATGGTGGTGGATGCCAGCGTGCTGCAGCGTGCTCCGCGCGTGATTGCCACCGTGGAAGAGCGCGTGCTGATGGCCAGCGGCGACCGTGCCTATGTCCGCGGCGATGCCGCCACGCCCCTGACGATGGAGCCGGGCGAGCCCCGCCAGTTCCGCGTGTTCCGTGATGCGGTCGCACTCAAGGATCCGATCACGGGAGAAGTCCTGGGCTATGAAGCACAGTACCTGGGCAAGGCCGAACTGGTGCGTGGCGAGAACTTCGAAAAGTCCTCCGATGGCAAGGGCGGCATCAGGACCGACTACGTCCCCGCTACCGTGGACCTGACGGGTGCCAAGGAAGAGATCCGTGCCGGCGACCGGCTGCTGCCCGCACCCGCACGCGAATTCATCAGCTACGTGCCCCGCGCGCCCCGCGATGATATGGAAGCCCGCGTGGTTTCGATCTACGGCAGCTCGGCTTCCGGCACCTCTGCCGGCTCGGCCGGCCAGAACCAGGTGGTGGCCATCAACCTCGGTACCCGCAATGGCATGGAGGTCGGCCACGTGATGCGCCTGGTGACCAAGGGCGACGTGATCAAGGACAAGACCGATCCCAAGCTCCCCATGGTCAAGCTGCCCAGCGAAAGCAATGGCCTGGCCATGGTGTTCCGCACCTTTGACCGGGTCTCGTACGCGCTGATCCTGGAAATCCGCACCGGCGTGCGCGTGGGCGACCGGCTGGTCAGCCCGCAGGAGTGAACTGAGCGGCACGGTCGCCCATCCCCCCCGGGTGCAATGGCCCGGTTGCACGGGAGGATGGCGCCGCACCCGTGAAGCCAGCAGGCCACGCCATGCCAATGGACCACGATGAGTTGCAGGCCTGGCTCAGGCTGACGCTGTCGCGCGGCGTGGGCAATGGTGCTGCACGCCTTTTGCTGGCCCGGTTCGGCCTTCCACAGGCCATCTTCGAGCAGCCGGAAGCGGCCTTGCTGGAGTGCGTGACCCCGGCCCAGGCCAAGGCCTTGCGCGCCATCCCGCCCGCCCTGGCGGACCTGGTGGAAACCACCTGGGAATGGCTGCAGGATGCTCCCGAGCCCGGGGCTGCCGCCCGGACGCTGCTCACGCTGGGCGACGCCGGCTATCCACGAAGCCTGCTGAACACCGACGACCCCCCGCTGCTGCTGTACCTGATGGGTCCCGCAGCACGCTTGTCGTCCGAGCGGCCGCTGGGCGAGCGGCCCTGCCTGGCCGTGGTGGGTAGCCGCAATCCGACGGCCCAGGGCGCAGACCATGCCCGGCAGTTCTCCAAGTCCTTGCACGGCGCAGGTCTCACCATCGTCTCCGGCCTGGCGCTGGGAGTGGACGCGGCTGCCCATGAAGGCGCGCTGGAAAGCGCGGGCCTGGAGGAAGACCAGCCCGCAACCATTGCCGTGGTGGGAACCGGCCTGGACCGGGTCTACCCGGCAGCCAACCGGGCGCTGGCGCACCGCATCGCCCGGCAGGGGCTGCTGGTGAGCGAGTACCCGCTGGGCACACCACCGCTGGCACCCAATTTTCCCAAGCGCAACCGCATCATTTCCGGGCTCTCGCAAGGCACGCTGGTGGTCGAGGCGGCCCTCGCTTCGGGCTCGCTGATCACTGCCCGGCTGGCGGCGGAACAGGGCCGCGAGGTGTTCGCCATCCCGGGCTCCATCCACTCGCCCCTGTCCCGCGGATGCCACGCACTCATCCGCCAGGGCGCCAAGCTGGTGGAGTCCGCCCAGGATGTGCTGGAGGAATTGCGCTTGCCCACTGCGCTCACCTCTGTGGCGAGCGTTTCGAGCCAACAAGGCCTTGGGCGCGAGCACCCGCGACAGGACAGCCCCCTGCTGCAGGCCCTGGGATTTGACCCAACCGGCCTGGATGCCCTGCTGGCCCGCACCGGCATGGATGCGGCAGGCCTGCAGGTGCAACTGCTGGAGCTGGAACTGTCGGGCGATGTGGCACGCTTGCCGGGCGGCCTGTTTCAGCGCGTGGGCGCAGCCTGACCCCAGACAGCGCAGCTGCTGGGCAGATCAGCCGAGCAGGCGTTCCGGATTGGCGTCGAGCTTGGCCAGCGCGTCGCGCGTGGCGCGCGTGGTGATGCCTTCCTCGTCCTGGGCCACGAGCAGGCCCGCCTGCAGGTAGGCAGCCAGGCGGCGCAGCTGGATCAGGTAGCTGCTGCCATCCACCGCGGCAAACAGGTGCAGCTGCTTGCGCTGGCTCTGCCAGGCGTACTGCACCTGGGCCGACGAGCCGTTGTGGTCGAGCGTGTACCAGGTGCCGGGCTTGAGTTCCTGTGCCCAGACGACCATGCCCTCGTCCACGGGCGCCCCGTTGTCGGCCACCACGTGGATGGACGAGGCATCGATGCCCAGCATCATCTCGATGTTGTCGGCATTGAGCGGCATGTCGCCCAGCGTGGCATCGTTAATGAAATCCTCGAGGTTCGCCAGGCGCTTGGCCATGGCGTCGATGTGGGCCTGCGGGATCGATGCCGTCTTGGACAGGAAGGCGTCGGCCAGGGTGTCGGTCAGTGTCTTGATCAGCGCATCCTGCGGCGCATCGTGGATGCCCATCAGCGCCAGCCCCTGGCGCAAGCGCTGCAGCAGCCCCGGCAGGTTCTGGATCACCTGCGCCCGGTCGCTGCGGTTGGGCTTGGCACTGGCGGCCCACACCAGATCGGCGGCCGTGCGTTTGAGGGTGATGGTGTCGGCATGCTGGGCACCGTCGCGCACGGCCGACAGGGCCAGCACCTCGGCCCAGGTCTTGAACAAGAATTCGCGGATCTCGTCGCGCACCGGCATGTCCTTGAGCATGGTGCGCAGCTCGATGGTGTACTGGATGGCCAGGGTTTCCTTTTGCTCCACCTGCTGGGCCACGCTCACCAGTCGCGAAGTGGCCTGCTTTTCGGTGAGGAACTTGGAGAGGAATTTCTCGAACTCGTCATAGACGAGCTGGAACACGCGGCGGCCGGTTTCCGGGTACTGCTCGATCACCTGCACCACGCGGCGGATCTCGGCCTCCAGCGCGCTGCCGTTGATGCTGGTGGAGTCGAAACCCATCACGCAGGCGCCCATGCGGTCGATCAACTGGCGCGCAGGGTGGTCCAGATTGCTGAAGAACTCGGGCTCGGCCAGCGCCACCCGCAGCACCGGCACCTGCAGGCGCGCAAACCACACGCGCACGGCGGGCGGGATGCGGTCTTCGGCAAGGATGCTCTGGAACATCAGGGCCACCACCTCGATGATGGCTTTTTCGCCCGCCGTGGCGGCCTTGCTCTTGAATTCGGTGGAACGCTCGCGCACGGCACCGGCCAGCTGCACCACGGCCGCAGGGCTGTAGTCCTCCATGAGCGTGGCGATGCCGCTGTAATAGGTGTCTGCCTGTACGCGCTGCGCCGACAGGGCGTGCGCCAGAGCGGCCGATGCCGGCGGCGCCTTTATCATGTCGAACCCGGTGGCAGGCTGCGTGAGCAACCGGCGCAGCTGGCCCATGACGCCCTGCGCGCGCTGGCGCGCCCGGATCAGCGGCGTCATGCCGGTCGCAAATCCCATGCCCATGCCACCCGGGGGCATGGGATAGCCCTGGCCCTGCGGCATGCGCGCCTGCATGTGCTGGGGATGCATCTGCTGCGGGTACATGCCCCCTGCGGCCGCCTGGCGGCCCGCCGCTATCGCCTCGCGCGACTGCGCCAGTGCCTGCGATGCCAGGCCACCGGCACCAGTATCGCCACCGCCCGCCCCGCCACCGCCGCCAGTGGCGCCGCCCACGGTGCGCTTCACACGCGAACGCAGGTCGGAGGGCACGGCCACGCCCTGCTCCACATAGAAGGCATTCACGGCCTGGTACTGCTTCTGGAGCACATTGGCCAGTTCGCGCTGCAGGGGGTCCACCACGATGAGCAGGTCGGTGCGCGGCAGCCCCGCCTCCACCCACTGCTGCACCAGCAGCAGGCAGATGGTTTCGGGGCGCAGGATGTCACTGCTGTCAATCTCCTGGCCTTCCAGCGACTGGGTGCGCTGGCGCAAGGCATCGAACTGCGCTCCCGCCTGCTCCGCAACGGTCAGCGCCATGCGCGAGGCCACGATCTTGTTTTCCACCACGTCGTCGCTGAGCAGCTCGAACGACAGGTTGTTGCCGCCTCCCGCCATGGACAGACCCGGCCGCGCGCTGGTGTGGGGCGCCAGCGCTTCCTGCCAGGCGTGGGTGGTCGCGGACACCCATTTGGCATGCAGCTGCTGGTACAGCATCCAGGTGTCGCGCCGGGACTGCATCTCGCGCGCCGTGCCGGTCTGCGCGATCAGGGCGCCCAGGAAATCAGCGACGGTCTTGTCCAGCTCCGCCATCCCTGCGCACATCCCCTCGACGAACCGCTGGCGCGCCAGGCGTGCCAGGCGGCGCTGCGGCGAGGGGGCAGGAGAGTTTTGCATGCGCCAATATTAGCGGTTCAGACGGTGGCCCCGGCGTTGGGATCGTTGGGATCGCCGTCCTTTTTGGTGGTGGTCTTGATCAGGTCTTCGCGTTTGACGCCCAGCCACATGGCGATTGCCGCAGCCACGAACACCGACGAGTAGATACCGAACAGGATACCAATGGTCAGCGCGAGTGCAAAGTAATGAAGGCTCGGGCCGCCAAAGAAGAACATCGACAGCACCATCGCCTCGGTGGAAGCGTGGGTGATGATGGTCCGGCTCATGGTGCTGGTGATGGCGTGGTCGATCACCTCGTGCGTCGTCATCTTGCGGTATTTGCGGAAGGCTTCGCGGATCCGGTCAAAGATCACGACCGACTCGTTGACCGAGTACCCCAGCACGGCCAGCACGGCCGCCAGCACCGACAGCGAGAACTCCCACTGGAAGAATGCGAAGAACCCGAGAATGATCACCACGTCGTGCAGGTTGGCGATGATGGCCGCCACCCCGAACTTCCACTCGAAGCGGAAGGCCAGGTAGATCATGATGCCCACCACCACCATCCCGAGTGCCATCAGGCCGCCGTGCACCAGCTCTTCGCCCACCTGGGGGCCGACGAATTCGGTGCGGCGCAGGGTCACCTCGGCGTCCGCAGCCTTGAGGGCCGCCAGAACGCGCTCGCTCTGTTGCGCAGAGGTCACATCCTTTTGCACAGGCAGGCGGATCATCACGTCCCGTGCGGAGCCGAAAGTCTGCACCTGCACGTCCGGGTAGCCCAGCGCAGACACGGTTTCGCGCACCTTGGAGAGCTCGGCCGGCTGGCTGTAGGCCACCTCCATGACCGTGCCGCCGGTGAACTCCACCGACAGATGCAGCCCGCGCGTGAGCAGGAAGAACACCGCCAGCGCGAAGGTGATGAAGGAGATCGCGTTGAAGATCAACGCGTGCTTCATGAAGGGGATGTCTTTTTTGATACGGAAGAATTCCATGGCCGTTGCCCCTTAGTTCGTTTTGGCCACAGCGGTATCGGCGTCCGGCTTCCAGATCTGGCCGATCGATACGCTCTTGAGCTTCTTCTGTCGCCCGTACCACAGGTTCACCAGGCCGCGCGAGAAGAACACGGCCGAGAACATGCTGGTCAGGATGCCGATGCAGTGCACCACGGCAAAGCCGCGCACCGGGCCGGAGCCAAAGGCGAGCAGCGCCAGGCCGGCGATCAGGGTGGTGACGTTGGAGTCCAGGATGGTCGCCCAGGCGCGCTCATAGCCCGCATGGATGGCCGCCTGTGGCGACAGGCCCGCGCGCAGTTCCTCGCGGATGCGCTCGTTGATCAGCACGTTGGAGTCGATGGCCACGCCGATGGCCAGGGCCATGGCGGCAATGCCCGGCAGCGTGAGCGTGGCCTGCAGCATGGAGAGCACGGCCATCAGCATCAGCACGTTGACCGCCAGCGCAATGCTGGAGAACACGCCGAACAGCATGTAGTAGAAGCACATGAAGGCCGCGATGGCCGCCAGGCCCCAGACCACGCTGTGGATGCCGCGCTCGATGTTGTCGGCGCCCAGGCTAGGGCCGATGGTGTATTCCTCGATGATTTCCATGGGCGCGGCCAGCGAGCCGGCGCGCAGCAGCAGGGCCGTGTCGTTGGCTTCGGCCGTGGTCATGCGGCCCGAGATCTGCACCCGGCCGCCGCCGATTTCGCTGCGGA
>JAZKEE010000204.1:0-26025 GCA_040387235.1 Pseudomonadota bacterium | reverse complement strand
TGGCGATGCGCAGCCCCGCCAGGTCCACCGCGCGCAGGTCGGCGCCGTCGAAGCGGGCGTTCTTGAGGTTGGCGTCGCGCAGGCTGCCGCCCTCGAACACCGCATCGCGGAAGTCGCAGCCGCCCAGGTCGGCGTCAGACATGTCCAGCTGGCCGATGGTCTGCTTGCGAAACGACATGCCGCGCAGGTCCGCCCCCACCAGCAGCGAGTCGTGAAAGCTCAGGCCCAGGGTGTTGGCCTCGCGAAAACTCGCGCCAGTGAGCTTGACCTCGGCAAACACCGTGGAGCCCAGCTTGCTGCGCACCCAGCTGGTGTTGTTCAGGTCGCAACGGTACCAGCGCGCATCGGTCAGATCCGCCAGCTGGAAGTTGGCCAGCCCCGCCCTGCAGCCCAGCCAGCGGCTGTCGGCGAGGTTTGACTTTTCGAAAGATGCCTCGGCCAGTGCGCACTCGGTGAACTGCGCCCCGCGCAGCTCCAGCCGCGACAGGTCCGCTCCCGCGAAATCGCATTGCTCGAAGTGCAACGGGCCCGGCCCACGCTGCAGCAGGGCCAGCACATCGGTGCGCGACAGGGTCTGGCCCGTGATGGGCACCACCGCAGGCGCAGTGGCGGCGGACGAAGAGCAGGCGTAGGAAGCGGTCATGGCATCACCAAAAAGAGCGGAGAGAGAGTGGGCATCAATGCCCCACGCTCTTAGAAAAGAGGTTCACGACCAGCACCCCGGCAATGATCATGCCCAAGCCGACCACGGCCGGCAGGTCGAGCTTCTGCCCGTAGACCACCCAGCCCACCGCAGAGATCAGCACGATGCCCACGCCCGACCAGATGGCATAGGCAATGCCGACCGGCAGGGTCTTGAGCGTGAGCGACAGCAGGTAGAACGACAGGCTGTAGGTGACCACCGTGATGGCGCTGGGCCCCAGGCGGGTGAAACCCTCGGAGGCCTTGAGCGCCGAGGTGCCGATGACTTCGGAGACGATGGCAATGCCCAGCAGGGCGTAGGCGGTGGTGAGATTCATGGGTGATCGCTTTTGAAGGGGGTGATCAGGTGCACAGATCCAGCAGGGCTTTCAGGATGCGGGCCTTGCGCGCCCCGTCCATCGGGTACACATCGAGCATCTGGCTGAACCAGTAGCCATCGGCCGCCATGCGGCAGGCCAGCAGCCGGTCTGCCATTTGCGGGTCATCGCCATCTTCAGCCAGGGCCGCCTGCATGTTGGCGCTCCACTGCTCGCGGCAATGGGGCAAGGTCAATGCAAGCAGGCCGATGGCGCGCTGGGCCTCCACCCGGTTGCAATTGGCGCCTTCGTCAAATGCCGTGCGGATGTAGGCGCGTGCATGCCGGCCCGGCCTGCCCTCCTCCTCCAAAGCCAGTGCCTGGGCATAGCCCTCTTGGAATTCCTCGAACAACTGCTCGCTCAAGGCATCGAGCAGGGCCTGCTTGCTGCGAAAGTGGTGCTGCAGCCCGCCCTTGGTCACCCCGGCCCGGGCGGACACGGCGTCGAGCGTGACGGCATGGGGTCCCTGCTCGACCAGCAGCGTGCGCACCACGGCCAGCAGCTGGCAACGAACCAGTTCGGGGTGCTTGCGGCGGCGGTGGGCTTCGGTCATGACAAATAACAAACCATCTGGATGGAATGTTTATTGTAGTCCGTAATCTGCTCTGAAATCGCACAACGGGCGCCATGCCGCATCGCGCACCTGTCTTGGCGCTGCGACTGCGCGAGCACGGGTAAACTCCCAGCAGCATGCTCTGGGCCTATACCAGCCAGCGCATGTGCGCGGCTGATCGTTCACGGAGACTGGGCATCAGCACACCGGTTGTGCATGCCATCCGGGCATGCCCGCTCGCAAGGACAACCCGCAGGCTGCCCGCTTCCCGCCCGCCAAGATTTCGATGCCATTCTTCCCTATCTTCCTCTCGGTCGTACTCGTGGTGCGCAACCAGGCCGTCGACCTGGAGTCGCTGCTGGCCGAGGCGGCGGCGGGTATCGGGCCCATGGTGAGCGACTACGAACTCATCATCGTGGACAACGCGTCGGAAGATGACAGCGTGGCCGTGCTGAAAGGATTGACGCGGGAAGATGGCCACCCCAACCTGCAGGTCTATGCGCTGACCAAGGTGGTGGACAGCGACACGGCGTTCTGGGTGGGGCTGGAGAATGCGCTGGGCGATTTCGTCGCCGTGATCGATCCGCTGGTGGACGACATCGGCTTTCTGCCGCAGATGCTGGAGAAGGCAGTGAGCGGCGCCGACGTGGTGTTTGCAGCCAATGTGCGCAAGGCCGCGCAGAGCCTGCCCTACCGCGCGGCCAATGGTGTCTTCAACGCCATGTACCAGCGACTGAACGGCGTGCACCTGGCCAAGGAGGCGCCCCAGTACCGCGTGCTGAGCAAGCGGGTCATCAACTTCATACTGCAGCACCCCCAGCCTGTCATCGCCTACCGCCACCTGCCTGCCACGGGCGGCTTTGCGCGCGCCAACCTGAGCTACAGCGCCGAACCCAGGGCGACACCCACCAAGAACCTGTGGGATAGCATCGACCGGGGCACGCGCCTATTGATCTCCACCAACCGCACGCCCATTCGGCTGGTCACGGCGCTGTCGCTGTTCGGGGCCGTTGCCAATGTGCTGTACTCGGTCTATGTGCTGGCCATCGCGCTGCTCAAGCCCGACGTGGCACCCGGCTGGGTGAGCCTGTCTCTGCAGCAGTCGGGCATGTTCTTTTTGATCTCGCTGGTGCTGCTGGTGCTGGGGGAGTACATCGCGGCGATGGTGAGCGTATCCAACGAGGGGCCGCTGTACCACGTGGCCCAGGAGTTCACCAGCGCCCGCCTGACGCGGCAGGAGCGGCTGAATGTGGAGGAGGTGTCCTCGCACGCGCGGCCGGACGCCTTGCCCGTGCAAGCCGCCTGATGCAGCCCCTTGTGCCGAGCCACGATGCCATCGTCATCGGTGGTGGTTTCTACGGGGTCGTGATCGCCGTCTACCTGGCGCGGCAACGCGGCTTGCGGCGCGTGGCGCTGGTGGAGCGCGAGAGCGCCCTGCTCCGGCGTGCCTCGTACAACAACCAGGCACGTGTGCACAACGGGTACCACTACCCGCGCAGCTTCACCACGGCGTACCGCAGCCGTGTCAATCTTCCGGCGTTCGTGCGGGACTGGGGCGATGCGGTGGTCCAGGATTTCACCAAGGTCTATGCCATTGCGCGGCGCAATTCCAAGGTGACGGCACGGCAGTTCGAGCGCTTTTGCCAGAACATCGGCGCGCCCACGCAGCCCGCAGGCCCTGCCCTGCGGGCCCTGTTCGAACCACGCTTGATCGAAGACGTGTTCGAAGTGCAGGAATACGCCTTCGACGCCGCCAGGCTCGCCCAATGGGCAGAGCGCGAGTTGCGCGACAGCGGCGTGCAGGTGTTGCTGGGCACCACGGTGACAGCCGTGTCCAGGGGGGCACCCGGGCAGCGCCTGCAGGTCACCGCATGCGCCAGCGATGGGCCCGATGGAGCTGCAGAGGCGGCAGTGCAACTGGGCTGCCAGTACCTTTTCAACTGCAGCTACAGCGGTCTCAACCACTTGGGCGGCGATTTTCCGGGTACGCAGACCCCGCTCAAGCATGAGATCACCGAAATGGCCCTGGTCGATCCCCCAGCGGCCCTGAAGGGGCTGGGGGTGACCGTGATGGATGGCCCCTTCTTCTCGCTCATGCCGTTTCCGGCGCGCGGACTGCACACGCTCTCGCACGTGCGCTACACGCCGCACCTGCACTGGAGTGATCAGCCGGGTCTGGACCCGCACCACAGGCTGGCCGCGTATGAGCGTGCCAGCCGGTTCGACCGCATGCTGCGGGACGTGGGCCGCTACATGCCCGCGATGATGTCCGCCAGGCACATGGAATCGTTGTTCGAAGTGAAAACCACCCTGGCCAAGAACGAGGGTGATGATGGCCGCCCCATCCTGTTCGAGAAGCACGGCGCGTTGCCCGGCTGCTACTCCATCCTGGGCGGCAAGATAGACAATATCTACGATGCCATCGACAAGCTGGAGCGGGAGGCATTGGCCGATGCTTGAGCGCCTGCTGAACCCCGTCAACCAGGCCGCGCAGGTGTTGGACCGAAAGCTCGCGCACAAGGCTGTCGTCGCCATCGTGGTGGTGGTGTTCGCCGCCGTGCTGAAGATCGCCAGCCTGCAGATCGGCATCACCCGGTTCTCGCCGGACAGCTGGAGCTACTTCGAGCTGTCCAAGACCATCTTCGGCCCCGCCTTCTACCAGTTCAACACATTTAGAAGCTACTTCTCGCACGAGTATTCGGCCTCGTTTCCGCCAGGGTATCCGACCGTCCTGGCCATTGCGTCGTGGGTGTTTGGCGAAAGGCCGATGACTGCCGTCGACATCAACATCGCCGCGGCTGTCGCCACGGGATGGGTGCTGCTCGGCATCTGCCGCACCCTGCGGTTGTCCGCTCTGACAAGCCTTGCCATCGTCTGCTCGGTATGGCTGTATCCACCCTACCTCGACGAGGTGGTGTCGGGCCGGGCCGTGCCGGCAGCGCTGCTGGTGTTCCTGGTGTCTTTCCATCTGCAATTGCAGGGCAAGGCGCTTGCCGCGGGGTGCATGCTGGGCCTGTCGGTGCTGTTTCGCTTCGATTTTCTGGTCTACGCCCTGCTCTACCAGGCGATTGTCGTG
Source organism: Pseudomonadota bacterium (assembly GCA_040387235.1). Taxonomy (GTDB): domain Bacteria; phylum Pseudomonadota; class Gammaproteobacteria; order Burkholderiales; family Burkholderiaceae_C; genus Acidovorax. Next base: position 21,338 of record JAZKEE010000204.1, on the reverse strand, counting down.
GTCCGCAACTTCCGCGATCCCCAGGCCGTGATCAGACTGGCGCTGGGGTTTGCCGCCGGTATTTCGCCCTGGGTGATCTACAGCGTCACCCATTTCGGCAGGATGTGGGTTTCCGACAACTCCTGGGTAGCCCTGTCCGCCGTGCCGGCCTTCGTGGTGGACTACCCCGCCGCCCCGCTGGTGAGCGCCTTCGAGGCTCCCATGGCATGGCTGCGGCGCGTGCTGGGCAATGTGCAGCCTTTGCTCCAGGCGCTGGGGGGGGCAGCCCTGCTGATGCCGCTGCTGGTGGTCTTTCTCGTGGCCAGCATTCGCAATTGGCGGCAGGTCACCAACAAAAGCCAGGTGCTTGCGCTGGTGCTGGCAGCCGCAGCGTCGACGGCGCCCTATCTGCTGACCGGGTATTTCGATGCGCGGTATTTCTCGCTGGTGTTCCTGGGCCTGGCCCTGCTGCAGGCGGTTGCACTGAGCGCCGCACCCCGGCCGTGTCTGCTGGGATTGGACCTGCTGGGGCTGGGGCTGGTGGCCCTGGTCATGACGATTCCTGTGGGCCTGTCCGCGCTTGGCACGATGGCCCTGCAGGCGCCGCAGGTGTCGCAAAGGCTGGACCTGCAGACGAGGCAGATCGCCACACTCAAGGCCTGTCACCAGAAGACGCCCAGGACGATCTACATCTTCATCGGAGATGTCTTCGGCTTTGCGCCCATGTACGGCGGACTGAGCGGTATGCGCACGGCATTCGTGGCGTCCAATTACCCGAGAATGACCGACGGGGAGCGCCAGGCCTTTTTCGACCACCTGCAACCCCACCTCGTCATCCGCAGCATGGAACAGATCGAACAATGCCATCAACAGAACTGACCAAGGCCCTGCTGGGCAGCAGCGGCTTCGTGGGGTCCACCCTCATGAGGCAGGCGCATTTCGATGCCGCCTTGCGCTCCCACAATGCAGCCGAGGTCGGCCTGAGGGAGTTCGACACCGTGGTCTGCGCCGCAGCGCCCGGCCAGAAGTGGTTGGCCAACCGCCACCCCGATGCCGACCGGCAGAGCGTCGACCGCCTGATCGCCCACCTGCGCACGGTGCAGTGCAAGACCTTCGTGCTGATCAGCACGGTCGACGTGTTCAAGCACCCCGTGGGCGTGGATGAAGACACACCGGTGGAAGAAGACGGCCTGCACCCCTACGGCCTGCACCGCCGCCTGCTGGAGCAATTCGTCGCAGGCCATTTCGAGAACCACCTCATCGTGCGCCTGCCCGGACTGGTAGGCCCGGGGCTGCGCAAGAACGTGATCTTCGACCTGCACAACGACAACAACCTGGGCGGCATCGACAGCCGGGGGGTGTTCCAGTTCTATCCCATGGTGAATCTGTGGTGGGATATCCAGGCTGCGCAGGGTGCCGGCCTGAAGCTGGTGCACCTGACGGCCGCACCCATCAGTGTGGCAGCCGTGGCCGAGCTGGGCTTTGGCCGGCCGTTCGACCAGCCCCAGGCCAACCCGCCCGGAAACTACGACCTGCGCAGCCGCCATGCCGCCCTCTTCGGCGCCAGTGGCGCCTACCAATATACCCGGCGCGATACGCTGCAGGCGGTGCGCGCCTATGCGCAGTCCGAGCCGGTGGCGGGAGCGGCCCCATGAGGCTTTCCATCTCCAACATTGCCTGGGACGTGCCGGAAGACGAGGCCGTGGCCACCCTGCTGTGCAGGCACGGGGTGAATGCCATCGACATTGCCCCCACCAAGTACTTTGCGAACCTGGCGGAGGTGACCGATGCAGAGATTGCCCGCGTCAAGGCCTGGTGGGCCCAGCGCGGGATCGAGGTCACGGGCATGCAATCCCTGCTTTTCGGCACCACGGGCCTCAATATCTTCGGCCCTGCCGAGGTGCAGGACGCCATGCTGAGGCACCTGGACGCCATCTGCCGCATCGGCGCCGGCCTGGCCGCGCCGCGCCTCGTGTTCGGCTCACCGCGCAACCGTGACCGCAGCGGCCTTGATGATGCACAGGCGCTGCAGATCGCCGTGCCCTTCTTCCAGCGGCTGGGCGGCATTGCGCAGAAGCATGGGGTGCTGATCTGCCTGGAACCCAACCCCTCCCGCTACGGCGCCAATTTCATGACTTCCAGCCGCGAGACCGCTCAGGTGGTGGCACAGGTCGGCCATCCCGCCATACGCATGCAGTTCGATACGGGAGCGCTGGCCATCAATGGCGAAGATCCCGCTGCGGTGCTGAATGATGCCGCACACCTCATCGGTCACATCCACGCGAGCGACCCCGACCTGGTTCCCGTGGGCGATGGCGGTACCGACCACGGCGACATGGCCCGAGCCCTGGCGCAGCACCTGCCGCACCACCCCGTCACCATCGAGATGCTGGCCACGGCCCACGAACCGCATGTGCTGGCCATCGACCGTGCGCTCACGGTCGCCAGTCGCCACTACCGCAACCCCGCGCTGGAGGCTGGCACATGAAGTGGCTGATCCTGGTACTTGGCATCGCCGCCAACGCGTCGGCCAGCGTACTGGTCAAGATGGCAATGCTGCCGCCGCGCCAGTTTCCATCCCTGCGCGACCCGGTCGCTGCCTTCGGCAACTGGCCCTTCTGGCTCGGGCTGGGCCTCTATGGCGCGGCCTTCCTGCTCTATGCAGCCGCCCTGGCCCGCCTTCCGCTCAATGTGGCACACCCGGTGCTCACCTGCGGGGCCATCGCCGCCGTGGCACTGGCGTCCATGGTCATCTTCAAGGAGCCCATGCCCTGGACAACCGGCCTCGGCATCGTGATGGTGATCGGCGGCGTCCTTTTGATCACAGCCCGCGTCGCATGACCCCCATGAACACATCCATCGAGATCGCCGACCGTGCCAGCTGGCAGGTACCGAGCCATGACACCCCCCTGTGGCTGGGGCGCCAGCACCGCTATTGCGTGGCCATACCCGTCATCAACGAGGGCGGGCGCATCGCCAGCCTGCTGACGCGCATGCAGGCGCTGGGAATCGCCGGCCTGGCCGATATCCTCATCGTGGACGGCGGCAGCACCGACGGGTCCACGGCGATCCCAGCCCTGCAGTCCCATGGCGTGCGCGGCCTGGTCGTCAAAACAGGCCCCGGAAGGCTGAGCGCCCAGTTGCGCTGTGTGTACGCCTTTGCGCTGGAACAGGGATACGAGGGCATCGTCACCATCGACGGCAACGACAAGGACGACCCCGAGGCCATACCGCGCTTCATCCAGGCGCTGGAAAGCGGCGTGGACTTCGTCCAGGCCTCCCGTTTCGTGGCCGGGGGCGTGGCCGAGAACACACCCGTCTCGCGCGACCTGGCCATTCGCTTCGTCCATGCACCCATGCTCAGCGCGTTCTCGGGCTTTCGCTGGACAGACACCACCCAGGGCTTTCGCGCCTACAGCCGCAGGATGCTGCTGGACCCCCGCCTCGCGCCGTTTCGCGACGCCTTCATGGGCTACGAACTGCTGGCCTACCTGTCGCTGCGGGCACCGCAGCTGGGTTTTCGCTGCACCGAGCTGCCCACCGTGCGCCGCTATCCCAAGGGCGAGGTGCCCACCAAGATCAGCAGCGTGCGCGGCAACCTGGCGGTGCTGGGGGTGTTGTTCAAGGCGTGCCTGGGCCAGTACAACCGCCCCTGAGCGGCACCGCTGGCCGGGGAGCGGTGCTGCTCCTCAGCTATTCACCTGCGCCCACAGTTTCTCCAGGCGCTTGACGCTCACCGGCTGCGGCGTGCGCAGCTCCTGCGCGAAGAAGCTCACGCGCAGTTCCTCCAGCAGCCAGCGCAGCTCCTGCATGCGGCTGTCCACCTGGCCCTTGCGTTCGGCCACCAGGCGCCAGTAGCGCTGTTCCTGCGGGCGCAACTCGGCCAGCTTGGCGGCGTCGCGCGCAGGGTCGGCGCGGAATTTGTCCAGGCGCAGGGTGATGGCCTTGAGGTAGCGGGCGTAGTGGGCCAGTTGCGTCCAGGGTGCGATGGCGATGAAGTTCTTGGGCATCAGGCGGGCCAGTTGCTGCTGGGCGTCCTGCGTCGCTTCGGGGGCGTTCTTGGTGTCCTTGATCTTGCGCGCGGCCGCGGCGAACTCGATGAGAATGGTGCCCGCCAGGCGCGCCACCTCGTTGGCGATCAGGGTCAGGCGACCCCTGCCCTCTTCCAGCCGGCGCTTGAAGGCGTACTCGTCGGTGGGCAGCGGGTCGAGCAGGAAGGCACGGTCCAGCGCCACGTCGATGACCTGGCTGCGCAGCTCCTCCTGCGTGCCGCCGCCAGTACCGTCGGCGTTGCGGCCCACCTGCATGTAGGCCACGGCCATCTTCTGCAGATCGGGGATGTTCTTTTCGAGGTACTTGAGCGCGTCCTTGATCTGCAGTGCGAACAGGCGGCGCAGGCCGGCGCGGTGCTTGGCAGCGGCCACCTCGGGCTCGTCGAAGACCTCGATGGTCACGGCGTCGCCGCCGTCGATCAGGGCCGGAAAGCCGATCAGCGTCTGCCCGGCCTTGCGGATCTCCATCAGCTCGGGCAGCTCGCCGAAGGTCCAGGCGGTATAGCGCTGGCCAGCGGGTGCAGCGGGCTTGGCAGCCGGCTGCGCCGGCGCCGGGGATTGCCCCTTGCCTGATGCCGTGGTCGCAGCAGACCCGCTTTTGGCCGCGGGCGCCGGTACTTCTGGCTGCGGCGGCACCCCTGCGGCCAGCTTGAGCCCCGCCAGCGCCTGGAAGGCGCCGCGCGCCTTGGCGCCCCATTCGGCCTTCAAGGCGCCCAGGTTGCGCCCATGACCGAGCTGGCGGCCATGCTCGTCCACCACGCGAAAGTTCATGAACAGGTGCGGGCTGAGCATGTCGAGCTTGAAGTCGGCGCGCTTCACATCGAGCGAGGTCTCGTCGCGCACCTGCTTGAGCAGCACCTCGGTCAGGCTGCCCGTGCCAAAGCGCTCGGGCGTGCCCAGCAGGGCAGCCAGGCGGGTCGCATTCTCGGGCAGCGGCACGAAGCGGCTGCGCGGGCGCTGGTGCAGGCTCTTGAGCAGGGCCTGGATCTTGTCCTTGAGCATGCCGGGCACCAGCCATTCACAGCGCTCATCGTTCACCTGGTTGAGCACGAACAGCGGAATGGTCACGGTGATGCCGTCGCGCGCGTCGCCGGGTTCGTGCAGGTAGGTGGCGGCGCAGTCCACCCCACCCAGGCGCACCGTCTTGGGAAAGGCGTTGCTGGTGATACCCGCCGCCTCGTGGCGCATGAGCTCCTCGCGCGTGAGCTTGAGCAGCTCGGGCTGCTGGCGCGAGGCCTCGCGGTACCAGGCCTCGAAGCCATGGCCGCTGCACACGTCGGGCGGCAATTGCTGGTCGTAGAAGGCGTAGATCAGCTCATCGTCCACCAGCACGTCCTGGCGGCGCGACTTGTGTTCGAGCTCTTCGACCTTGGCGATCAGCTTCTGGTTGGCGGCCAGGAAGGGCAGCTTGCTCTCCCAGTTGCCGCCCACCAGCGCCTCGCGGATGAAGATCTCGCGCGCCGCATGCGGGTCGATCTTGCCGAAATTGATGCGCCGGCCGTTGTAGACCACCAGGCCGTAGAGCGTGGCGCGTTCCAGCGCCGTGACTTCGGCCGACTTCTTCTCCCAGTGCGGGTCCAGCAGCTGCTTCTTGAGCAGGTGCCCGCCCACCTCTTCGAGCCACTGCGGCTCGATGGCGGCGATGCCCCGCCCGAACAGGCGCGTGGTTTCCACCAGTTCGGCTGCCACGATCCAGCGGCCGGGCTTCTTGGACAGGTGGGCGCCCGGGTGCTTGTAGAACTTGATGCCGCGCGCGCCCAGGTACCAGTCTTCCTCTTCGCTGCGCGCGCCGATGTTGCCCAAGAGGCCGGCCAGCATCGACAGGTGCAGCTGCTCGTAGCTTGCCGGTTGGCTGTTGATGGCCCATTTGTGCTCGGCCACCACGGTGAGCAGCTGGGTGTGGATGTCGCGCCACTCGCGCAGGCGGCGGATGCTGATGAAGTTCTGGCGCAGCAACTGCTCGTACTGGCGATTGCTCAGCTTGTGCGTGGGCGCGGGCGCCGCGGCACTGGCCACGGCAGGCGCGGGGGTGACCGCCGCCACCGTGCGCTGCGCCACGGGCAGGAAGGCCTGCGAGGGTGCCCGCTGGTTGGCCATGGCCTTCTGCGCGCGGGCCGACGGCAGCGTGGGCGCGCCGCCCCGGGCCTCGTTGATCCACTTCCACAGCTTGAGGTAGCCGCTGAACTCGCTCTTTTCGTCGTCGAACTTGGCATGCGCCTGGTCGGCCTGCTGCTGCGCCTCCAGGGGGCGGTCGCGCACGTCCTGCACGCTGAGCGCACTGGCGATGACGAGAATTTCGTCCAGCGCCTTGCGGTCGCGCGCTTCCAGGATCATGCGGCCCACGCGCGGGTCCAGCGGCAGGCGCGACAGCTCCACGCCCATGGGCGTGAGCTCGTTGGCCTCGTCCACGGCGCCCAGCTCGCCCAGCAGCTGGTAGCCGTCGGCAATGGCGCGGCCCGAGGGCGCCTCGATGAAGGGGAACTGCACCACGTCACCCAGATGCAGCGACTTCATGCGCAGGATCACGCCCGCCAGCGAGCTGCGCAGGATTTCCGGGTCGGTGAAGCGCGGGCGGGCGTTGAAATCCGCCTCGTCGTACAGGCGGATGCAGATGCCGTTGGCCACCCGGCCGCAGCGGCCAGCGCGCTGGTTGGCCGCTGCCTGGCTGATGGGCTCCACCAGCAACTGCTCCACCTTGCTGCGAAAGCTGTAGCGCTTGACGCGGGCCGTGCCGGCATCGATCACGTAGCGGATGCCCGGCACCGTGAGCGAGGTCTCGGCCACATTGGTGGCCAGCACCAGGCGGCGGCCGGTGTGGCCGTCGAAGATGCGGTCCTGCTCGGCCTGCGACAGGCGCGCGAACAGCGGCAGCACCTCGGCGTTGCGCATCACCGGCTGGTGCGCCAGGTGCTTGCGCAGGTGGTCGGCCGCCTCGCGGATCTCGCGCTCGCCCGGCAGAAAGATCAGGATGTCGCCTGCGGCATTGCCCTGCCAGAGTTCGTCCACGCCGTCGGCGATGGCTTCGTTGAGGCCGTAGTCGCGCGTGTCCTCGAACGGCCGCCAGCGCTGCTCCACGGGAAAGGTGCGGCCGGATACATAAATGATGGGCGCTGGCCCCTTGGCCGACTCGAAGTGCTTGGCAAACCGGTCCGCATCGATGGTGGCCGAGGTCACCACCACCTTGAGGTCCGGCCGGCGCGGCAGGATCTGGCGGATGTAGCCCAGGAGGAAGTCGATGTTCAGGCTGCGCTCGTGCGCCTCGTCGATGATGATGGTGTCGTAGGCCTTGAGCAGCGGGTCGGTCTGCGTCTCGGCCAGCAGGATGCCGTCCGTCATGAGCTTGACCGAGGCGTCGCGCGACAGCCGGTCCTGGAAGCGCACCTTGAAACCCACCACGTCGCCCAGCGGCGTCTTGAGCTCTTCGGCGATGCGCTTGGCCACGCTGCTGGCCGCAATGCGGCGCGGCTGGGTGTGGCCGATCATCTGGCCCTTCTGCCCTGCCGGCGCATTGCACTTGCCTCGGCCCAGGGCCAGCGCGATCTTGGGAAGCTGCGTGGTCTTGCCCGAGCCGGTTTCGCCGCAGACGATGACGACCTGGTGCTGGCGGATGGCCGCCATGATCTCGTCGCGCTTGCCCGAGACGGGCAGGGATTCGGGGAACTCGATGTGCAGCTTGGCAGGGAGCCTGGCGGGCTGGGAAAGGGGAGGCGTGGAGTCGGTCATGAAGCCCGCATTATCCGAGGCGGGCGTTGGCCTTGCGCAACACCGGCCATGCGCGCCGGCCAACGGGCACGATGCCGACTTGCGCGGCGGCCCTTGCCGGTCGAAAACAACTGCTGTGCGACCGCTGGGGCGGGCGATTTTCAGGATGTAATCACCCCATCACCAACCGGCCGTGTCTTCACGCCGCGCGCACCCCCAAATATCCCGAATGCCCCCCAAGCCCTCCTTGAGCCAGCGCATCCCCGCCCCATCGCGCCGCGACTGGCTGGCATGGACCGGCACTGCGGCGCTTGCGCCCTGGTTGCCCGGTTGCGGCGGCAGCGGCCCCCCTGCGCCCAACCTGGACACGACCATGGCCTGGGGACGCCGCCAGATCCGCCAGGCCATGCAGGCCAGCGGGGCGCGCGCCGCCTCGATCGCCATGATGTACGGTGACCGCATCGTCTGGCAGGAGGCCTTCGGGGTGCTGCGCGACAGCCCGGCAACCCCTGCTACGCCAGAAACGCGGTTCAACGTAGGTTCGGTCAGCAAGGTGGTCGCGGCGCTGGCCGTTATGATCCTCGCTGACCGCCAGCTGGTGCAGCTCGATGCCCCGGTGGTGCGGTATCTGCCGCAGTTCAGCATGCTGTCGTCCGGCTACCGCGACATCACGGTGCGGCACCTGCTGAGCCACGCCTCGGGGCTGCCCGGCACCTACCTGCGCAACATGTTCGCCTTTGCCCCGCTTCCAGGGTATGCCGCCGGGCTGGAAGCCGCGCTGGCCGACATGCACCTCAAGCACCCCCCCGGGGCCATGGCGGTGTACTGCAATGATGGCTTTACCCTGGTCGAGCGCATCGTGCAGGCCGTCACGGGCCAGAGCTACCCCGCGTTCGTGCAGTCCGCCATCCTCACCCCGCTCAGCATGGGCCGCTCGGGTTTCACCCTCCAGCCCCTGCCCGAGGGCAGCTTCGCGCCGGGCTACATCGGCCAGGCCCGGCAAGGCCAGGAGTTCGTGATGGGCTACGCCACGAGCGGGCTGTGCACCACGCCCGGCGACATGATGCGGCTTGCCGCCCTGTTGATCCAGGGTGGTGAGCAGGATGGCCAGCGCGTGGTCTCGAAGGCCGGCGTGCTGGAGATGGGGCGCGACCAGAACCAGGGCATGCGCATCGATCTCACCCCCGACTGGCACTGGGGCCTGGGCTGGGACAGCACGCTGCAGCCGGGCCTGGACGCCGCGGGTGTGCGGGCCTGGCAAAAGAGCGGCAGCACGGTGTTCTGCGCCAGCGACTTCTATGTGCTGCCCCAGGCGGGCATGGCCTTGCTGCTCACGGGCAACGCATCGGGCTTTCGCCCCGGCCCCATCGCCGAAGGCATCCTGCTGCGGGCTTTGCAGGAGACAGGCCACCTGCAGGCCCTGCCCGGCAAGGTGAGCGCCACCGCGCCTTCGGTCGCCACGTCGTCCGCCACCGAGGTCGATGCCGTGCTCGGCATCTATGGGCGTGCCTCCAAGCCGCTGAAGGTGGTCTCGCCCGACGGGCAGCAGATCGACCTGTCCGTGTGGTCCACCGCGCTCAAGGATTGGGAGCCGCTGTGCGATGGGCTGCGCCTGCGCAGCGATGGGTGGTGGTGGTCGGATGCCAGGCCCGGCATGCATTACCGCTGGGAACAGGCCGACGGCCGGCGCTACCTGCTCTCGCGCGAGCCTGCTCGCGCCGGGCACTACTGGGTCACCACGCCCATGGCCGAGCAGCTGCCCCGCGCGGCCGCCCCGCTGCCCGCCGCCTGGGCCGACCGCCTGGACACCACATGGATCCAGGCCAACGAAGCGCCGGAATCGATCCTGCTGGCAGCCGGCGGCATGGCCACCGCCACCCTGAAGGAATTGCCGGAGCTGCGCGGCTACCTTTTCTGGGATGACCGCCAGTTCCTGCTCCCCCTGTCGGCAGACCGCGCCGGCATGGCGGTGCGGGTGCCTCTGCACGAAGGCCGCGACCTGGTCGAGCTGGTCGTGCAGACGCGCGACCAGCAAGAGTGGCTGCATGCGGCCGGCTGGGTCTATCGCCAGGGGGATTGACCGGTGCACGCCGCCACTGTTCCTTTCACGCGACAGTCAGCGGTTTTTGCAGCGCCCCCGGCTTGCCACACGCTGCTCTGCTCGCCACAATTGCGCCTTCTTTCAGCCACACATGGCCATGTCGGTCGCCGCTGAAAGCCCTGGAGGTCACCGCTATGTTTGTTCCCTTGTTCGCTCCTGCCTGACCACAGTCCACCGCCCCGGCTGGACTGTGCATTCACGAGTCCAGCCACGGCAAACAAGCGCGCCTTTGCACCCAGTGCAGCGCTCCACAAGCCCTGGCTACCTTGCCGGGGTTTTTTGTTTGTGGAGTGTGCACATGAGTGCCCAAAAATTGTCCCGAGCCTACGCCCAGGGTGAAATCAAGAAGCTGCGCCGCATGAAGCAGCCCCTGGTGCTGAAGCTCGAACCCTCGGGCCCGCCCCGAAATCCTGTGGCCACCGCGCTGGCCCAGCGCAGCCTGTCCAGCGCGGCAGGCAAGCACATACGCAGCCGCGGGGCCCAGCGCCGCGCGGACAACGTCGCCCTGCGCAAGGCGACCCAAGGCAAGCTACAGAACGATTGATTGACGATATGAATCCATTCACCAACGACGTGCCGCCGCATCTGCGGCACCCCCTGCACCCCAGCGCGGCACCGGCTGCGGCAGGGTTGCCAACAACCGCGCCGCCAGCAACGCGGGCGCCCGTGCATGCGCACGGCGACGCGGCACCTGCCGCTGTCGTCAGCGCTGCAGACCTGGCCGTGCGCCAGCAGGCACTGGCCCAGGCGGCTGCGCAGCTCAAGGCCGAGCTCTTCGGCATCGACGACGTGATCGACCGCGTGATCGACGCCGTGCGCGCCTGGTACGTGCTGCCCCAGCTCATCAGCCGCCCGGTCATCGTCTGCCTGTGGGGCCTGACCGGCACCGGCAAGACACAGCTCACGCGGCGCCTGGCGCAGCTGCTGGGCTTTTATGACCGCTTCGTGGAAGTGCAGATGGACGGCTTCAGCCACGGCGCCAGCTACCGCAGCTCCACCATCTCGGGCATGCTGGGCGATTCGGGCATCCACGAGGGGGCGCCAGGAGTCCTGGTGCTCGATGAGTTCCAGCGCTTTCGCACCATGGACCGCAAGGGCGAGGACGTGAAGGTCGAGCGCTACCAGGACGTGTGGACGTTGCTCTCGGACGGGCGCTTGCCGCCGGCGCTGAGCGCGCTGTCCAACATCGAACGCAAGCTGGCCGACGCCCATTACGAAGCCGAGCGCGCCGAAAACGACGCCGACGACAGCCGTGCAGGCAAGGCGCCCTACCGATTCCAGCTCGACGCCTGGGACGGGCAGGAGCTCAAGCGCATGCTCAAGCTGCAGGAGCCGCTGGCCGAGATCATGCAGTGGCCTCCCGCCAAGGTCCAGGCGTTGTTCACGCGCTTCCAGCAGTCGCACCACGCGTGGGAGACCGACTACAGCAAGCTGCTGGTCTTCGTCTGCGGCAACCTCGACGAGATGTACCACGAGACCGCCCAGCGCGTGGAGGACTGCGATACCGACGCCGACATCTTCCACCGCCTCACGCGCAAGCTCTCGCTGATCGACGTGAAGAAGGCGCTGGGCGAGCGCTTCAAGCCCGAGCAGATCGCGCGCCTGGGCAACGAGCACGTGATCTACCCTTCCTTCAGCAAGGCCACGTACGAGCAGCTCATCCGCAACCTGTGCACGCGCTATGTGGACGACATCGCCGCGCAGTGCGGCGTGCGCTTTGCCATCGGGCAGGACGTGCTCGACGAGCTGTATGCCAATGCGGTCTTCCCAGCCCAGGGCACGCGGCCGCTGTTCTCGTCGGTGCATGCCATCCTGAGCGCCAACCTGGTCAACGCCGCACTGTGGGTCATGCAGGAGCAATTGCCGCTGGCGCAGGAATTCCCCATTGGCCTGGCGCCCGGAAAGCGCCACCTGCTGGTGCAGGGCGTGGGGCCACAGGGACCTGCAGAGACGACCTTCCCGGTGGTGCTGGAGCTCAACCGGCTCAAGCAGCGTGCCAACGCCGACTTTCGCGCCCTGCTGGCGGTGCATGAGGCCGGCCACGGCCTGGCCTACTGCGTGCTGTTCGGCCACGCCCCGCAGGAGGTGAAGATCAACATCGCCTCATTCGAGGGCGGGTACAACAGCTTCTCCAGCCTGAAAGCCACCACCCGGCAGAACGCGCTGGACATGATGTGCGTGGGCCTGGCCGGCCGCGTGGCCGAGGAACTGGTGTTCGGCGAGATGGCCTGCACCACCGGCGCCGAGCAGGACTACAAGCAGGTGACGGCCGAGGCGGCGCGCTACATCCGCCACCACGGCTTCGGCACGCGCCTGGCGCGCACCGACGTCACGGTGGAGATGGACAACCACGTCAACACCGACATCGGCCCGAGCAACGAGGCCATCGAGGCGCTGATGCAGCAGCAGTACCGGCGCGCCCAGGAGCTGCTGCAGACGCATCGCGAGGCCCTGGGCCGCACGGTGGATGCGCTGCTGCACCAGGGCACCATCGCCCCGGTGGAAATGGTGGCCCTGCTGCGGGACTGCGGCATTGCGCTGGCGACCCCTGTGCAGGGCGGCCTGCCGGACGAAGGGCTGGTGCTGGAGCCGTTTGCGGCCAAACTGGGGGCGTTCCGCCAGGCCGTGTGATCCGGCCTGCAGCGCGGGGCGGGGTACGCCCTTATGATGCCGGCCTGCCAATGCATTCTTATTGTTCGGTCGCCCCACCCCTTGCTGCCCATGTCCGCCGTCTTCAACTTCACCTTCGTCCCCTGGTTCCGCTCGGTGGCGCCCTATATCCACAAGTTCCGCAACCAGACCTTCGTGATCGGGCTGACGGGTGAAGGCATCGCAGCGGGCAAGCTGCACAACATTGCGCAGGACCTGGCGCTGATCCAGGCCATGGGCGTGCGCATCGTGCTCGTGCACGGCTTTCGCCCGCAGGTCAACGAGCAATTGGCGGCCAAGGGCCATGCGGCCAGGTATTCGCACGGCATCCGCATCACCGACTCGGTGGCGCTCGACTGCGCCCAGGAGGCCGCGGGCCAGTTGCGCTACGAGATCGAGGCGGCCTTCAGCCAGGGCCTGCCCAACACCCCCATGGCCGGTGCCACGGTGCGCGTGATCTCGGGCAACTTCCTGACTGCGCGGCCCGTGGGCATCATGGACGGGGTGGACTTTCAGCACTCGGGCCTGGTGCGCAAGGTGGACGTGGCCGGCATCCAGCGCACGCTGGACATGGGCGCACTGGTGCTGCTGTCGCCGTTCGGCTTCTCGCCCACGGGCGAGGCCTTCAACCTGAGCATGGAAGAAGTGGCCACCAGCGTGGCCATCGAACTGCGCGCCGACAAGCTGATCTTCTTGACCGAGGTGCCCGGCATCCGCATGCAGCCCGGCGAACCCGAGGGCGAGGACAACCCCATCGACACCGAGCTGCCGCTGGCGGCCGCCCAGGCCCTGCTGGCCACGCTGCCCACGGCGCAGCAGCCCACCGACACCGGCTTTTACCTGCAGCACTGCGTGAAGGCCTGCAAGGCCGGCGTGGAGCGCAGCCACATCCTGCCGTTTGCGGTGGATGGCTCGCTGCTGCTGGAGGTCTACGTGCACGACGGCATCGGCACCATGGTGATCGACGAGAAACTCGAGGAGCTGCGCGAAGCCACCATCGACGACGTGGGCGGCATCCTGCAGCTGATCGAGCCGTTCGAGAAGGACGGCACCCTGGTCAAGCGCGACCGCACCGAGATCGAGCGCGATATCTCCGCCTACACCATCATCGACCACGACGGCGTGATCTTCGGCTGCGCGGCACTGTATCCCTACCCCGAGGCCAAGACGGCCGAGATGGCCGCTGTCACCGTCTCACCGCAAAGCCAGGGCACGGGCGATGGCGAAAAGCTGCTCAAGCGCATCGAGCAGCGCGCCCGCGCGGCGGGCCTGGACAGCATCTTCGTGCTGACCACGCGCACCATGCACTGGTTCATCAAGCGCGGCTTCCAGTCGGTGGACCCCGACTGGCTGCCCGATGCCCGCAAGCGCAAGTACAACTGGGACCGGCGCAGCCAGGTGCTGGTCAAGAAGCTCTGACCAGTCCGAGCCGGTAGCAACAGGTAGCGCAAGGCCGGGCAGCCGGTCCTCACTCCCCCTCTTTGGGCGCGTCGAGCTGGTGGCCTGTGCGCGGGGCAAGGTGTTCGCGCACATGTTCGGCAATCGCCAACGTGGCATTGGCACCCAGCGCGTCCACCATCTGGCGGGCAACGGCGTAGTGCTTGGCCCGCAGGCCACGCAGCTTTTCGAATGCCTCCGGGTTGTCGTGCCGGGCCACGAGCCGGTCGTGGCGCCCGGTGGTCTGTCGGGGGGCGAAGCATCAGCGGCATCCGATTGTGGCCAGCAGCGACCGGCGCGCTGCCACAAAGGTGCAGGAAGCCCATGCCAAGCCGATGCTGCACCGCAGCAGACGACGACGGTTCTGGTATTCCCTTTTCGGAGCTTCCCATTCATGGGCAGTGGCACACTCCAGAGCGCCTGGCCGGGCATTGCCGAGTGGGTGCTCGGCCACGGCTGAAGCCCGGCCCACTCCCTCCCTCCTTCCTCCGTCCTGCAACCCTGGTGATTCCCGATGAACAGTTTTGATGCCGACAGCCTGCTGGAGCATTGCCGCACGCTCGCCCCCGCGCGTACCGCCATCGTCCATGCGGTCACCGCCAATGTGCTGCAGGCCGCGCAGGAGGCGCACCAGCAAGGGCTGATCACCCCCGTGCTGGTGGGGCCTGCCGCGCGCACACTGGAGGCCGCCGAAGCGGCCGGCGTGGACATCTCGGCCTGGCAACTGGTCGACGCCGAGCACAGCCACGATGCGGCCGCGAAGGCCGTGGCCCTGGCCGCGGCGCGCGAGGTCGATGCGCTGATGAAGGGCTCGCTGCACTCCGACGAACTGATGGGCGCGGTGGTGAAGAGCGACGCCGGCCTGCGCACCGAGCGGCGCATCTCCCACGCCTTCCTGATCGACCAGGAGAGCTATTCCAAGGCCTTCATCATCACCGACGCGGCGGTGAACATCGCCCCCGACCTGGCCACCAAGGTCGACATCGTGCAGAACGCCGTCGATCTCTGGCATGCGCTGTTCGGCGCCGACGTCCTGCCCAAGGTGGCGGTGCTGGCGGCAGTGGAGACCGTCAACCCGAAGATGATCGCCACGCTCGATGCCGCCGCCCTGTGCAAGATGGCCGACCGCGGCCAGATCACGGGTTGCCTGATCGACGGGCCGCTGGCCTTTGACAATGCGATCAGCGTGGAGGCGGCCCGCACCAAGGGCATCGTCTCGGAGGTGGCGGGCAACGCCGACATCCTGCTGGTGCCCAACATCGAGGCGGGCAACATGCTGGCCAAGCAGCTCATCTTCCTCAGTGGCGCGGAGGCTGCCGGCATCGTGCTGGGCGCGCGCGTGCCGATCATCCTGACCAGCCGGGCCGACAGCCAGCGGGCCCGCCTGCTGTCCTGCGCCGTGGCGCTGCTGCTGGCCCATGCGCGCAGCAAGGGGCTGATCAAATGAAGAAGACCACCCCCGTGCTGCTGGTGCTGAACGTCGGCTCATCCAGCATCAAGTTCCAGGTGTTCGAGCGCGAGTCGCTCGCCGTGCTGATGGCGGGCAAGGTGACGGGCATCGGTACCAGCGCGCAGCTGTCAGCCAAGCTGGCCACAGCCGAGGCCCCGGTACGCAGCCCCTTGCCCGCGGCCGACCACGACACCGCCATGGCGGCCGTGATCGAGCTGATCGACCAGCACGACGACGGCTGGCACCTGGCGGCCGTGGTGCACCGTGTGGTGCATGGCGGTGCGGACTTTCGCGAGCCAGTGGTCGTCACGCCCGACATCGTGGCCCGGCTCCAGGCCCTCGCCCCGCTGGCGCCCCTGCACCAGCCGCACAACCTGGCCGGCATTGCCGCATCGGAGCGCCTGGCCAGCCATGCGCTGGACATCGCCTGCTTCGACACGGCCTTCCATGCGCACATGGACCCGCTGTTCCAGACCTTTGCCCTGCCCGAGAGCGCTCGCACACGGGGGGTGCGCCGCTACGGTTTCCATGGCCTGTCTTACGAATGGCTGGCCCACGAACTCGCCCGCACCCGCCCCGACCTGGGGCCGGCCCGGGTGGTGGCCGCGCACCTGGGCAACGGCGCCAGCCTGTGTGCCATGCACGCAGGCCGCAGCGTCGACACCACGATGGGCATGACCGCGCTCGATGGCCTGCCCATGGGCACGCGCAGCGGCGCCATCGATGCGGGCGCCGTCATTTACCTGCAGCGCGAACTGGGGATGGATGCCGCACAGATCGAGCACACCCTGTACCAGGAGTCAGGCCTCAAGGGCCTGTCCGGTGTCAGCAGCGACATGCAGACGCTGCTGGCCAGCGCCGATCCGCAGGCGGCCTTTGCGGTCGACTACTTCGCGCTGAAGGTGGCGCAGTACACGGCCATGCTGGCCGTGTCGATGGGCGGACTCGATGCCCTGGTGTTCACCGGCGGCATCGGCGAGAACGCCGAGCCGGTGCGCGCCGCGGTGCTGGCGCGCCTGCAGGTGCTGGGCGGCTTCGAGACCCTGGTCATCCCCGCCAACGAAGAGAAGATGATGGCCCTGCATGCCCAGCGCCTGCTGGTACTTCAGGGCTGACCCCCTCCCCTAAGCAGCCAGGGCCCACTGGGCCACCAGCGCGCCAATCTCGGCCATGGCGGCTTCGCGCTGCTCGGGCGGGGCCTCGCCGCCGGTCAGGTAGCAGCTCACCACCACAGGCTTGCGTTCGGGCGGCCAGAACAAGCCCGCATCGTTGCTGGTGCCGCGCGACGCGGTGCCGGTCTTCTCCCCCGCCTTCCAGCCCTCGGGCAGGCGGGCGCGCAGGCGCTTGTCGCCCGTTTTGTTGGCCAGCAACCAGCCCTGCAGCTTCTCGCGCGAGGCCGGTGACAGGGCCTGGCCCAGCGCCAGCGCCTGGATGCAGTGCACCATGGCCACGGGCGTCGTGGTGTCGCGCGGGTCGCCGGGCCTGGCCTCGTTGAGCGAAGGCTCGTTGCGGTCCAGCCGGGTGATGCTGTCGCCCAGCGAGCGCACATAGGCCGTGAGTGCGGGCGGCCCGCCATTGCTGGCCAAAAGCAGGTTGGCGGCGGTGTTGTCGCTCAGGGTCATGGTGCCGGCGCACAGCTCTTCCACCGTGAGGCCCGCGCCGTCGGCGTGCGGCTCGGTCACGGGCGAGTAGGTCACCAGGTCTTTTTTGGCATAGGTCACGCGGCGGTCCAGCTTGTCGTGGCCCTGGTCCACGCGGCGCAGGGTCTGCGCGGCCAGCAGCAGCTTGAAGGTGCTGGCCATGGGAAAGCGCTCGCCGCCCCGGTGCGCGATCTGTCGGCCAGTATGGGTGTCGAGCGCGGCCACGCCCACGCGGCCGCCCACGCTGGCCTCGATGCGCTGGAGGTCGGCCAGCCAGGCGGTGTCGGCCGCAGAGCCACTGTTTTTCTGCAGGCTGGTCTGGGACATGGCGGCCAGGGGGATCAGGCCGATGGCGGCCACGAAGTCTCGTCGTTGCATTTTTTTACCTGTAGGGTTGTGGTGAGAACAGGCGCAACGATACCGGTGGCACGCCCAACGCACCATCGACAATAATCGGACCAAGACCCAAGAAAAACTTATGGATATGCCATGCACCTGCCGCTCAACGCCCTGCGCGCCTTCGAGGTGTCGGCCCGCCACCTGAACCTCACGCGCGCCGCCGACGAGCTCAACGTGAGCCAGACGGCCGTGAGCCAGCACATCCGCAACCTGGAGGACCGGCTGGGCAAGCCGCTGTTTCGCCGCCTGCCCCGGGGCCTGGCGCTCACGGACGAAGGCCAGGCGCTGCTGCCGGTGCTCAGCGAAGCCTTCGAGCGCATAGGGGCCGCACTGGAGCACATGAGCGATGCCCGCCCGCGCGAGGTGCTCACCGTGGGCGTGGTCGGCACCTTCGCCGTGGGCTGGCTGCTGCCGCGGCTGCGCGACTTCCAGCAGGCCTGCCCCTTCGTGGACCTGCGCCTGCTCACCCACAACAACCGGGTGGACATGGCCGGCGAAGGCCTGGACTACGCGATCCGCTTCGGTGACGGTGCCTGGCACGGCACCGAGGCCCAATGCATCCTGCACGCGCCCATGACGGCCATGTGCGCCCCTGCCCTGGCCCACCACCTGCGCCACCCGGCCGATCTGGCGCGCCAGCCACTGCTGCGCACCTACCGCGTGGACGAATGGGTGGCCTGGTTCGAGGCGGCGGGCGCGCCCTGCCCCGTGGTGCGTGGCGCCGTGTTCGATTCGTCCCTGACCCTGGCCGAGGCGGCCGTGCAGGGCGCGGGCGTGGCGCTGCTGCCGGTGAGCATGTTCACGCGCGAGCTGCAGCAGGGCCGGCTGGTTCGCCCGTTTGCGCTGGAGCTGCAGCGTGGCGCCTACTGGCTCACGCGGCTGAAATCACGCATGCCCAGCCCGGCGATGGAGGCGTTTCACCAGTGGCTCATGGCTCAGGTGGGGAGCGGCTGACAAAACTCTTCTGGCGCCGTTGCTGCGTCTTGTCGTACTACCCGACCTGCCCGCGACGCACCACCTGGTCAGAACCGCTTCGCGGAGTCTTGCTGGCCGCTCCGATCAAGGTCTACCCTGCCAGGGCCTTGGCAAGCACCTCGGCCGGGATCTCGTCCACCTGCGCAGGCTCGAGGAACTCCTTGCCATAGCGCGCATAGACCCCTTCGCGCACGAACACCTGGAACAGGTCGGGGTCGATGTGGCCGTTGTCGCGCATCTTGCACATGATCGCCAGCGCCTGCGACAGCGTCATGCCGCTCTTGTAGGGCCGGTCCGCGGCCGTGAGCGCCTCGAAGATGTCGGCGATGCCCATCATGCGTGCCTGCACCGACATCTGGTCGCGCGTGAGGCCGCGCGGGTAGCCCTTGCCGTCCATTCGTTCGTGGTGGCCGCCCGCGTACTCGGGCACGTTCTTGAGGTGGCGCGGCCAGGGCAGCGTCTCCAGCATCTTGATGGTGGCGACGATGTGGTAGTTCACGGTGTCGCGCTCGGCCTGCGTGAGCGTGCCTGATCGGATGGTCAGGTTCTCCAGCTCCTCGGCCGTGAGAAAGCTGGTCTGTACGCCCTGCGGGTTGCGCCACTGGCGCGCGGCCGAGATATCGCGCACGCGCTGCTGGTCCTCGGCCCGCATGGCCTCGGCGCCCTGGTTGCAGCGGCGCATGAACTCGCGCTCCTCCTCCAGCGCCTGGATGCCCTGCTGCAGGCCCTGCAGCTCCTGCGCCTCGGCGGCAGCGTCCACCACCGGGCGCAAGGCCAGCTGGCGGCGCAGGGCGGCCAGTTCGGCGTCGCGCTTGAGCACCTCGAAGCGCGTGTCCACCAGGCCGATGCGGTCGTACAGGGTCTGCAGCTTGGTGGCCTTGTCCACCACGTGCACGGGCGTGGTGATCTTGCCGCAGTCGTGCAGCAGGCCGGCCATCTTGAGCTCGTAGCGGTCCCGCTCGCTCATGGTGAAGGATGCCAGCGGCCCCTGCTGCGTGGTGTTCACCGCCTCGGCCAGCATCATGGTCAGGGCCGGCACGCGCTGGCAGTGGCCGCCGGTGTAGGGCGACTTTTCGTCGATGGCCAGGTTGATCAGGTTCACGAACGACTCGAACAGGCGTTCGAGCTGGGTGATCAGCAGCCGGTTGGTCAGCGCAATGGCCGCCTGCGAGGCCAGGGATTCGGCCAGGCTCTGGTCGGCTGCCGAGAACTCGGTGACCTCCCCGCTCACAGGGTCGCGCGCATTGATGAGCTGCAGCACGCCGATGAGCTCGCGGTCATGGTTGCGCATGGGCACCGTGAGGAAGGACTGCGAACGGTAGCCGGTGCGCTGGTCGAACAGCCGCGTGCCCGAAAAGTCGAAGCCCTCTTCGCTGTAGGCATCGGCCACGTTCACCGTGCGGTCGTGGATGGCCGCATAGGCCGCCACCAGCGTATCGTTGGGCGAGCCATCGGCATTGCGCAGCGGCAGCTGGGGGAAATCGATGGGCCGCCCCGTGGTGCCGCCCAGGCGGATGTCGAGCGAATCGGTGCGAACGATCTCGAAGCGCAGCGCGGTTTCGTCCTCGGTCACGCTGTACAGCGTGCCGCCATCGGCCCCGGTGATGGCCTTGGCGGCCTCCAGGATGTTCTCCAGCAGCCGGTCGATGTCGCGCTCGCGCGAGAGCGCGGCACCGATGCCGTTGAGCTGCTCGAGCCGGCGAAAAAGATGGACGGTGGATTCCTTGCTCATGGCGACCTTGGCTGCGGCGTTGGCGACCACCCATCGTAACCAAAAGTGACCGCTATCATCAGCCCTTCTGTCCTGTTTTACACCCGCCTCCGTGCAGTCCGACACGCCCCGCATCCTCACCGCCGCCCTGTACCAGTTCGTCGACCTGCCCGACTTTGCGGATCTGCGCGACCCTTTGCAGGCGTTGTGCGACGCCCACAGCGTGCGCGGCATGCTGCTGCTGGCGCCCGAAGGCATCAACGGCACCATTGCCGGCCCGCCCGAAGGCGTGCACACGGTGCTGGCCTGGCTGCGCAGCGATGCGCGCTTTGCCGCCCTGCAGCACAAGGAGGCCCTGGGCGAGCGCCAGCCCTTCTACCGCATGCGCGTGCGCTTGAAGCGCGAGATCGTGACCCTGGGCGTGCCCGGCCTGAACCCGGCGCGCAACGCCGGCACCTACGTCAAGCCCGAGGACTGGAACGCGCTGATCGCCGACCCCGCCGTGGTGGTGGTGGACACGCGCAACGACTACGAGGTGGGCATAGGCAGCTTTGCGCGCGCGATCCACCCCCACACCAAGAGCTTTGCGGAGTTTCCGGCCTGGGTGGCCCAGCAATCCGCCCCCGGCGGCGTGCTCGAAGGCAAGCCGCGCGTGGCCATGTTTTGCACCGGCGGCATCCGCTGCGAGAAATCGACCGCGCTGCTCAAGTCGCAGGGCTTCGGGGAGGTTTACCACCTCGAAGGCGGCATCCTCAAGTACCTGGAGACTGTGCCCGAGGAAGACAGCCTCTGGCATGGCGACTGTTTCGTCTTCGACGAGCGCGTCTCGGTAGGCCATGGCCTCGCGCCCGGCCACCACCAGCTGTGCCGATCCTGCCGCATGCCCCTGGGCGAGGCCGAGCTGGCTTCGCCCCACTACGTGGCCGGCGTGAGCTGCCCGTATTGCCACGGCACGCGCACACCCGAGCAGGAGCAGGCCCTGGCCGAACGCGAGCGCCAGATGCAGCGCGCCCGTGCGCGCGGCGAAGAGCATATCGGCGCGCGACAGCCGGGCACGACGCCCCGCAGCGGGGGCGGCGGCGGGGACGAAGGCGGGCCGGCATGAGCGCCCTGCCCGTCCTCTACTCCTTTCGCCGCTGCCCCTATGCCATGCGCGCCCGCCTGGCCCTGGCCGTGAGCCACCAGGCCTGCGAACTGCGCGAGGTGGTGCTGCGCGCCAAGCCCCAGGGCCTGCTGCAGGCAT
>JAZKEE010000203.1:0-28407 GCA_040387235.1 Pseudomonadota bacterium | reverse complement strand
GTTGGGGCAAGTAAGCCCACCACAGAAAAAGGCGCCCTGGGCGCCTTTGTTCTTTCAGCACTTGCCGCCTGCATGTCCGAACTGGTGAAATCCGCCCAAAGCCAACCCAAGGACATCACCGTGCACTGCAAGTCCGTTGCTGTGGTGGTGTCACGCGAAACCTTCGACCGTCTTGCACAGACGCAAGGCTCGCTGGTGGGCTATATGCAGCGGT
Source organism: Pseudomonadota bacterium (assembly GCA_040387235.1). Classification (GTDB taxonomy): domain Bacteria; phylum Pseudomonadota; class Gammaproteobacteria; order Burkholderiales; family Burkholderiaceae_C; genus Acidovorax. The sequence continues at coordinate 28,193 of JAZKEE010000203.1, read as the reverse complement.
CCCGCTGTTCGGAGCCGAGGACGTGGAGTTCGACCGCGACACCAGCCCCACCCGACATAACTGAGTGGCCCCATGGGCTGCCTATCGACACCAATGTGTTTTCGGAATTGGGGCGCAAAAGTGCCTGACGCGTGGAAAAATGCGCTGTAAGGCCCCCGCCCTTGTGCCCTGCTGTCAGCCAACCCCTACCAGCACCGTCGGCTCCAGCCGATGCTTGCCCGGGCCCGCAAGCGCCACCATGGCTCCTTGTTCGTGAAACAACGGAGGTCCCCATGCCAACGACAACCGCATCCCGCCAGAGCCTGATCGATCTGGAAACCAAATTCTGGCAAGCCATGGTCGACGAGAACACCAGCGCTGCCGCCGAACTGTTGGCAGAGCCCGCGATGATGGTCAGCGCACACGGTGCCCTGCAGTTCGACCGCGCCATGTACGGCAAGATGGCAAAAGAAGGCCCGATGGTTGTCACCTCGTTCGAGTTCAGCGACATGCAGGTGGCGTTCCCGACCGACGCGATGGGCATCCTGACCTACCGCGTGAAGCAGGGCGTGGCGCCGCGCGGCGACAAGGCCAACAGCACGGAACAGGTGATGCACGACAGTTCGACCTGGATCCAAGCCGACGGGCGCTGGCAGTGCGTGATGCACACCGAGACGCCAGTCGATGATTCGATGAAGCTGCCGACCAAGCACTGACCGGCTGATACGGATTCGCCTTCAACCGTCTAACGTCGTTGGTTCGCCTTGCCGTGCTACAGCACTGTCTGCGGCTTCCCGCTTGGTTATACGGTCGAACGCGAATCCGTATGAATGAGGCACACAGGAGCTCTAAGATCGGCGGTTTTCTTTCCGCCTTCTTCGCTCTACCCCATGAACTTCGCCGCCCGCCTCCAGCAACTGCCCTCCGCCTCCCACCTCGCCGCCCTGCAACTGCTGGGCGCCGATGGCGAGGTGCTCGCCACCATCGAGAACAAGCCCGGCCAGACCGGCTCGCTGGTGGTGTATGCCGCGCTGGCTGCGCTGTATGGCGGCAGCATCACGCCGGCAGCGGCGCGCCTGGGACTGGAGTGGTATGGCGAGCACGTGGCCGATGCCAAGGCCTTCCCGGGCAAGCACCCCAACATCGACCGCCTGCTGGGTTGGGCCGAGGGCAGCGAGAGCTACCGCGCCCAGGTGGTTGCCCAGGCCTGATCGCACGACACACCGGCTCCCAGCGAGCCCGGTGAATCAGCGGCTTATTACTTCAGCCATTTGTCCGAAGCACCTTTCAGGATGCCCCGGCTGTCGATCTGGCCCCACACGAAGTTCATCACGCGCGTGTAGTCCGCATCGTCCTTGGGCAGCATGAAGCCCAGGTAGCTCTTGGGCGTGAGCGGTGCGTCGATGAAGGCGGCGTGAAGGCGCGGGTCGGCCTTGCTGTACACCAGGGCCTCGTAGGTCTCGGTGATCATCACATCGCCCTTGCCCTCGGCGATCAGGCCCGGGATTTCGGCGTTCTTCTCGTGCGTGCTGACCTGCGCGGTCTTGAGGTTCTGCAGTACGAAAGTCTCGTTGGTGCCGCCGGGGTTCTTGATCACGCGCACATTGGGCTTGTTCAGGTCGTCCACGGTGTTGTACTTGGCCTTTTCGGCCGAGCGCACCAGGGCCACCTTGCCGAAGGGCGCGTAGCCCGGCAGCATTTCGATCAGGCGGATGCGCGCCACATTGCGCGTGATGCCGCCCACGGCGATGTCGAACTGGTCGGCCTGCAGGTCCGCCATGAGCTTGGGCCAGGAGGTCTGCACGTACTCGATCTTCACGCCCAGCTCCTTGGCCATGGCCTCGATCACGTCGATGTCGTGGCCCGACAGGCCGGCGTCGGTCTTGATGGCGAACGGCCTGTAATCACCCGGCGTGCCCACGCGCAGCACCTTGGTCTCCATGATCTTGTCCAGGCGCGGGCCGGCCTGGGCGGCCTGGCTCAGGGACAGGGTGGCAACCACGGCCGCGGCGGCCAGGGCGAGTACTTTCTTGGCGATCATTTCAGTGCACTCCGAAGGTAGGGGAGAAAGAAGAGAGACAAAGGGACGGGGCTGCATGCGACCGCAGCGTCTGCGCGGGCGGTTCGCAACAAAAGGATACAGCAGGCACCTGCCCTGCCAGCACGCCGTGCCCCGCTGGGGATGCAGCACCGGTACGCGATGTCACCGCGGACCAGGCCGAATGCGGTTACCCTGCCCGCATCCACCATCCCAACCCAACAGGAAAAATTCCATGGCCAACAAGAAGCTCAAAGTCACCATCGAAGTCGAAATGTCCGTGCCCGAAGACTGGGAACTGGTCGAAACCTCCGAAGGCACGCCCGTGCTGAGCCTGCCCGACGGCCGCTTCATGGACATCGCCATCGAACCCCTGTTCGCCACCGACCCCGAAGAGCTGTGGAGCAGCACCGAGGACGAGGACGCGCTGCACGAAGTGCTGGACATGGTGGACAGCGAGGCCGTCACCTACGAATTCGTGAAGCACTGAGAACTGGGAGTTGCTCGCCCGCCTGGCCTCCATGCAGCGGCAGGAAGAGAGGCCGCCATGCACCTGCCAGCGGCGCCGCGCCTCAGTACAGGCTGTAGTGATAGTCGTAGCCGCGCAGCTCCAGGCTCGGCATGGTCGGGCCCGTGAATGTCAGCTGAAGCAGGTTGGCACGCGGATTGGCCGTGTCCACCACCAGTTCGTCATCTTTCTCGGGCAAGGCATCGTCCGACAACGCGAAGCGTTGGAACACATGGGTCAGCGCCGACTCGGCATTCCTGGGGCGATAGTCTTCGTCCAGCAGCAGTATGGGCTCATCGATGTGGTTCTGGTGCAGCCAGAACCACACCCCCTCGCCCGCAGGGCCAGGCCTGGCGCCGGTATCGCCCCTATCGATCCCGACGTGGGTTGGCTCTCCCGCAACAACACCCACCGGATCCCAGGCCAAAGCGCCCAACCCGTCGCCGACTTCGTTGAAGACTGTCAGGCTGCGATCGTAGCGGGCCCGCACGGCGCGCGGCAGGATCTTGCCAAGCCCTTTGGCACCGGACTCCCGGTAGTGCCACTTGCCCAGCAACAAGTCTGTGGCCCTGCCCATTTCGGCTGCCGACTGGAACGCGGAGTCCTGCACCGTGATCCGCCAGTCCCCCAGCACTTTCACCAGTGGAGGCAAGGGCGCCCCCAGGCGCTTTTCAAGATCGGCAAATACAGGCCCGGCAGGCCTTTGCCGGACATCGGCATCCCAGGGCTTCACGGTGACGAACCACATCTTGGAAGCTAGGCCACGGACACGCTCGATCCAGGGTCTGCTCTGGTCGTACAGCGGCCCCGAGATCGGAGCAAGATCGCGCACCTTCCAGGTGGTATCGAACTTGCCGGACTGTCCCTTGAGCGTGGCCGTGCCCCGCAACTGCACGCGCTTGACGCCCACGGGCAGCGGAAATACCAGGGCAGGAGTCCGGGTCATCCCGTCTACCCGGGCCCTGTGGTCAAGCCTGGCCACCCTCTTGCCATCAACGAGCACGTCGGCCACCACCGTGTCTCCGGGATCGATCCAGGGATGAATGCCTGCCCTGCCCGCCTTGCCTGGCGCTTTTTTCGAGGAAGCGCGCTCGGCCCCGGCAGGCGAGGCCTGCGCGCCGCAAGCACCCGCCATGGCCCAAAGCGACATGGCGGCAAGAAGGCTCCGCCGCTGCGACTGCTGTTTTTGCACCATCGTCAGTAAAGTCCGTACTGGTAGTCGTAGCCACGCAGCGACAGGTTGGGCTGGCCCGGGCCGCCAAAGCGCAGTTGCAGCAGGTTGGTGTGCGGATTGGCGGAGTCCAAGCTCAGTTCGTCGTCCGCCTCGGCCTCCGACGACTGCAGGAACACGAAGCTCTGGAAGAGGGCGTTCATCACGGACTCCGCGCTCCGGGGGCGGTATTCCTCGTCCAGCAGCAGCACGGGTTTGTGCAGGCGCTCCTGTTGCATCCAGAACCACACGCCCTCGCCCGCCGGGCCAGGCTGGGCGCCAGGGTGGCCCTTGTCGTTCCAGGTGTTGGGCATTTCGCCGGGGGTGACGCCGGCCGGGTCCCAGCCGAGCGCGCCCAGCCCGTCACCGACTTCGATGAAAACGCTGACGCTGCGGTCATAGCGGGCCCGCACGGCGCGCGAAAGGATCTTGTCCAGGCCGCCGGGTCCCGTGCGCTGGTAGTCCCACTCGCCGAGAAGCATGTCGGTGACCTTGCCCATGTCGGCCGCAGACCGGAAGCTGGAGTCCCCCAGCTCGACCTGCCAGTCCCCCAGCGCCTTCACGAGCGGGGGCAAGGGCACGCCCAGGCTTTTTTCCAGGTCGGCGAAAGCAGCCTTGGCCGGCTTCTTCTTGGCGCCGCCATCGCCCGGCCTGACGTGGATGAACTCCGCCTTGCCCGCCACGCTGCGCACACGCTCGATCCAGGGCTTGTCCTGGTCGTACAGCGGCGCCAGGATGGGTGCCAGGTCGCGCACCTTCCAGGTGGTGTCGAAGCTGCCGGACTTGCCCTCCACGGTCGCCTTGCCCCGCAGCCGCACACGCTTGAGGCCCACGGGCAGCGGGAACACCAGCAACGGGGACCGGGCAATCCCGCCCGCCGTGGCCTGGTGATCGAACTTGCCAACCACCTTGCCATCGACGAACACGTCCGCCGCCACCCGGTCGCCCGGCTCCAACGCGGGATGGATGCCGGCCTTGCCCACCGAGGTGCCCCCGGCAGCAAAGGCCGGCCCGCCAAACCCGCCCGCCATGGCAGCCCCCGCCCACGCCGACAGGCCCGCCAAAATGTGCCGCCGCTGGGGCTGGGTCCCGTGCTGCTGTGCCATCGAATTCATCCCCTCAGAGTTGTTGGTGCAGGCGCGATGGCACGAACGCCGCGCGCCGCTGCACGTCAGTCAATACAGGCTGTAGTGGTAGTCATAGCTGCGCAGCCACAGGCGCGGCTTGCGCGGCCCGTCGAAGTGCAGCTGCAGCAGGTTGGGGCGCGGGTTGGCCGTATCGACCTCCAGGTCGTTTTCCGACTCGGCCAGCTCCACCTGCGATAGTGCAAAGCGCTGGAACACATGGGTGAACACAGCCTCTGCGGTCTTGGGCCGGTAATCGTCGTCCAGCAGCAGCTCGGGCTTGTTGATATGGCCCTGGTGCAGCCAGTACCACACGCCCTCGCCCGGCGCCCCGGGCCGGGCGCCCGGGTTGCCCTTGTCGCCCCAGGCGTTGGGCGCCTCGCCCGCGGTGACTCCCGCTGGGTCCCACGCCAGGGCGCCCAGGCCGTCGCCCACCTCGATGAACACGGCCAGGCTGCGGTCGTAGCGGGCGCGCACGTCGGGCACAAGAAGGGTGTCGAGCCCATCCTTGCCCTTGCGCTCGTAGCCCCCTTCGCTGAGCAGCATGTCGGTGACCTTGCGCATGGAAGCCGCCGACAGGAAGTACGAGTCACTGATCTGGATCTGCCAGTCGCCCAGCACCTTCACCAGCGGGGGCAGGGGCACGCCCAGGCTCTTTTCCAGGTCCGCAAAGGCAGCCTTGGCAGGCTTCTTCTTGGCACCGCCATCGCCGGCCTGGACTTTCACCGCGCCGTCCAGCTTGCCGGCCAGGCCTCGGATGCGCTCGATCCAGGGCTTGCCCTGGTCGTACAGCGGTGCAGAGAAGGGCGCCATGTCGCGCACCGTCCAGGTCTTGTCGAAGGACGATGCCTTTCCCCCTTGGGTGACCTGCCCCTTGAGGCGTATGCGCTTGAGCCCCACGGGCAGCGCAAACACCAGCGCGGGCGGCTTCTTGAGCCCGGGCTGCGTGGCCTGGTGGTCCAGCTGTGCGACCCGCTTGCCATCGACGATCACATCGGCCACCACCTTGTCGCCCACGTCGATCCAGGGGTGAATACCGGCCCGGCCTGCGGTGGGGCCGTCCGCGGCGGACACACTGCCCGGCGCCCCTGCGAACAAAGTCGCCAGCCACGCCGATACGCCCGCCAGAATGCTTCGCCGCTGTGCCATGGAAATTCCTCTCCCTCTTGTTGAAGGGCGGAATTGTAGAAACGCAAAACCTCCTGAAGGCCCGCAACGCATTCCCACGAAGTAACAAGCTGTGAGCGAAACGCGTGGTCGGTCTCGCAGCCGGCACGCCTACAGCTGCGACTCCAGCAACGCCGCCATGCGCTCGGACAGGCGCTCCTTGAGCGGCCGGTTCTGCCAGTCCTCCAAGGTCACGCGCTTCGATTGCTGAAGGTCGTCCTCGAACACCCGGGTCTGGCGTTCGGCGAATGCCGTGTCGTAGACATTGAGGTTGGCCTCGTCGTTGAGGCGAAAGGACCGGTTGTCGAAATTGGTGGAACCCACCGACACCATGCGCTGGTCCACGATCATCACCTTGCAGTGGTACATGCTGGGCTGGTACTCGTGGATCTCGGCCCCCGCCTCCAGCAGCGGGCCCCAGGTGGCGCGCGAGGCCGCCTTGACGGTCTCGGTGTCGGTGTGCGGGCCCGGCGTGATGAGGCGGATGCGCACGCCACGCTTCAGGGCATCGAGCATGAGCTGGCGCGTGAGGTCGTCGGGCACGAAGTAGGCCACCGACAGGTCCAGGCTGCGCTCGGCCGCAGTGATGGCCATGTGGTACATGAGCTGCATGCTCTCGCTGCCGCTCGACGGCGAACTCGAGAACATCTGCGCGCGCTGCGTGCCCTGCGCAGCGATGGGCGGAAAGTACGCGTCCCCGTGCACCACCTTGCCCGTGACCTTGAGCCAGTTGTCCAGGAAGGTGGCCTGCATCTGCGCCACGGCCGGCCCGCGCACCTGGTAGTGCGAATCGCGCCAGTGCTCGGGGTCCTGGCCGTTGCCCGTCCACTCCGGCGCGATGCCCACACCGCCGGTAAAGCCCACCTGCCCGTCCACCACCAGCAGCTTGCGGTGGGTGCGGTTGTTCATGCGCGCCAGGTTGTACCAGTGCGGCTTGTGGAATTTTTCGACCAGCACGCCGGCTTCCTTCATCTCGGTGAGGTAGCTTTCCTCCATCTTGGCGCTGCCGACCCAGTCGAGCAGCACATGCACCGGCACGCCCGCGCGGGCGCGTTCGGCCAGGGCGTCGGCAAACTGCTTGCCGATGTCGCCCGACCAGTAGATGTAGGTCTCGAAGGTCACGCTCTTCTGTGCCGAGCGGATGGCTGCGAGCATGGGCGGAAAGATCTGGTCGCCATTGATCAGCTCCTTCACCTCGTTGCCCGGCAGGATGCCCGGGCCCAGCAGGCTGCCCATGGCGCGCTCGAACTGCGGGCTGTCGCTGCTGTACAGGCGTGGCAACTGGTGCTGGATCTTTTTCTCGCCGGCAGTGAAATTGAGTGCAAAAAGCACGAGGGCGGCCGTGGCCACGAAGGTGAGAAGAGCGACGCGCACGGTGCGACCGGGTTTGGGCATGGCGCGATTGTTGAAGAGCCCCCAGGCCCCCCATGTAGGCCGAATGCCCCAGATGACGCGGCACAATGGCGCCTGTTTTTTCCTTGCCCGCGATTCGCTGCGGGTCCGAACAGCCGTGCCCTCCTCCATGCGCCCTCTCCTCCCCGCCGATAACCCGTCGATCAACCGGCGCACCGCCCTGCTCGCTGCCGGCGGCAGCCTGCTGGCCCTGCATGCGCCCGGCGCGCACGCCAAGGCGCAGGCCACGCCTGCGGCCCCCACGCTGTGGCCCCAAGCACTGCTGGTGCCGGGCGGCGTGGCGCGCCTGCCGCTGGGGCCGGCAGCGGCCCGGCCCGTGGTGCACACGCAGGGCGCCAAGAACGAGCAGGTGCCCGTGCTGGTGGTGGGCGACGCGCACGGGTGGACCGCCCTGGTGGGCATACCGCTGGCGGCCGCGCCCGGCCCGGCCCATGCCACCGTGGCCGCAGCCGGTGGCAGCGCGGCGCTGCAGTTGCCCTACACCGTGGCGCCCAAGAAGTACAAGGAGCAGCACCTGACCGTGTCGCCCCGCACGGTGGACCTGTCGCCCGAGGACCAGGCGCGCTACGAGCGCGAGCGCGATCACCAGGCCCTGGTGATGGCCACCTTCACCGAGCAGCCCGCGGGTCAGGCGCTCGATTCGCTGCGCATGCGTGTGCCGGTGCCGGGGCGCCGCTCCAGCTCGTTCGGGCTGCGCCGGGTGTTCAACGGCCAGGCGCGCAACCCGCACAGCGGCATGGACATCGCGGCGCCCACGGGCACGCCCATCCTCTCGCCCCTGCCGGCCCGCGTGATCGACACGGGCGAGTACTTCTTCAACGGCGGCACGGTGTGGCTGGACCATGGCCAGGGCCTGCTGTCCATGGTCTGCCACCTGAGCGCCATCGACGTGAAGGTGGGCGACGTGCTGGCCACCGGCCAGCGCCTGGGCGCCGTGGGCGCCACCGGCCGCGTGACCGGGCCGCACCTGCACTGGGGCGTGATGCTCAACCGCACCATGGTGGACCCGGCCCTGTTCGTACCGGCAGCATGAGGAGCACCGCCATGGCACTGCAGACAACGCGCTCCCAAAAACAGTTCTCGAGGCCCGGGCGCCTGGCACTGGTAGCCGCTCTGGCCTTGTGCTGCACCGGCTGCGCCGTGGTCACCGTGGCCGATGCGGCGGTGAGCGTGGCGGCCACCACCGTGAAGGTGGGCGCCAAGGTCGTCGGCGCCACGGTGGACGTGGGCGCTGCCGGGGTGCGCGCCGTCACCGGCGGCAGCAGCGATTGACAGGACCACGCCGCCCCATGCCTCTTGCCACGCCACCGCGCCTGGTCCGCTTCAACAAGCCCTACGGCGTGCTCAGCCAGTTCACGGCCGAAGGCAAGTGGCAGGGGCTCAAGGACTACATCGACCAGCCGGGCATCTACGTGGCAGGCCGGCTCGACGCCGACAGCGAGGGCCTGCTGCTGCTGACCAGCGATGGCCCGCTGCAGGCCCGCATTGCCGATCCGCGCTTCAAGATGGAAAAGACCTACTGGGTGCAGGTGGAGGGCCTGCCCGGTGACGATGCGCTGGCGAAGTTGCGCAGCGGCGTGCAGCTCAACGACGGCCCGACACGGCCCGCGCGCGCCCGCCTGATGGATCCACCGCCTGCGGTGTGGGAGCGCACACCGCCCATCCGCGAACGCAAGGCCATCCCCACCGCCTGGATCGAGCTGGGCATCCGCGAAGGCCGCAACCGCCAGGTACGGCGCATGACGGCGGCCGTGGGCTTCCCCACGCTGCGGCTGGTCCGCGCGGCCATAGGCCCCTACACGCTCGATGGACTGGCACCGGGGGCGTGGGCCGAACAGGCCGTGCTGTAACAACCCGGCGCCCAGCCAGCCATCTCGTTTTCCCAAGCACTCCATCAAGGGTAAACCAGAATTATTCAAGTCCTATAGAGGACTATAGTTCTCCGCATGGAATCCTCTTCGCACCTGGTCCTGGTCGACAGCGCCCCCGGCATGCGCCGCTATGCCGCGCTGGCCAATGCCCTGCGCGTGCGGGTGGTGGCGGGCGAGTGGCCGCCGGGCAGCGCCCTGCCGGCCGAAAGCCTGCTGGCCGCCGAGCACCAGGTGGCGCTGGGCACCATGCGCCGCGCGCTGGAGTTGCTGGTGGAGCAAGGGCTGATCGAGCGCATCCACGGCAAGGGCACCTTCGTGCGCCAGGGCATCGCGGGCGGCTCCATGCTGCGCTTCTTCCGCTTTGGCGGGGGCAGCAACGAGGTGCCGCAGTCGCGCATCATCCAGCGCCAGAGTCTGGCCGCCACCACGGCCGTGGCGCGGGGCCTGGGCCTCGCACCGGGCGAGCCGGTGCTGCGGCTGCTGCGCCTGCGCCTGTTGGCCGGCCAGCCCTGTCTGCTCGAAGAAATGTGGCTGCCGCTGGACCGGTTCGCCCCCCTCGCCGAAGGGGACCCTGCCGCCTGGGATGACCTGCTCTACCCCCTGTTCGCGCGCCGCTGCGGCGTGCATGTGCACCGCGCCGTGGACCAGATCGGCTTTGGCGTGCTCACCGCCCCCCAGGCTGCCCACCTGCGCCTGCAGGCCAGCCACCCCTGCGTGGTGGTGGAGCGCAGCGCCTACGACTTGGCGGGCCGCTGCGTCGAATGGCGCACCACCCGCGGTGACGCCCACGCCTTCCATTACTCCGTAACGATTACCTGACCCCCTCGCCCCCGACCCCAGCAGGAGCACCGCACCATGGCACCATCCACGTCCTCTTCCCACATCTCCCGCCGCAGGCTGCTGCAGGCCGCAGGCGCCACCGTTGCCGCACCCTGGATGGCGGCCGGTCACGCGGCCACGGTGGCCGGAGGGCGGCCGATATCGCTGGTGGTGTCCTACCCCGCAGGCGGCGGCGCGGACCTGATCGCACGCATCATCGCGCCGCGCCTGGCCGATGCGCTGGGCCAGGGCGTGGTGGTGGAGAACAAGCCCGGCGCCAGCGGGCAATTGGCCGCCTCCCAGGTGGCGCGCGCCACGCCGGATGGCAGCGTGCTGCTGCTCGATGCATCGTCGTTCGCGGTGAACCCCTCGCTGTTCCCCAAGCTGCCCTACGACAGCGCCAAAGCCTTCACGCCGCTGGCGGTGCTGGCCACCTTTCCCAACGTGCTGGTGTGCACGCCCGGCTTCTCGGCCCAATCGGTCAAGGACGTGATCCAGCTGGCCAAGGCCAAACCGGGCGAGCTGACCTATGCGTCGTCGGGCAATGGCTCGGCACAGCACCTGGCAGGCGCCATGTTCGAAGGGCGCGCGGGCGTGCAACTGCTGCACGTCCCCTACCGCGGCGGCGGCCCGGCCATGACCGACGTGATGGGCGGGCAGGTGCCGCTGTTCTTTGCCAACGTGGCCTCGTCGCTGGGGCACATCCAGGCGGGCAAGCTGCGACCGCTGGCAGTGACCAGCATGGTGCGCACCCGCTCGCTGCCCGATGTGCCCACCATGGCCGAGGCCGGCGTGCCCGGCTACGAAGTGCTGGAGTGGAACCCGCTGCTGGCCCCCGCCGGCATGGCTGCCGACACCCGGGCCACGCTGGTGGCCGCCGTGCGCAAGGCCCTAGCCGACCCCGAGGTGCTGGGCCGCGTGCGCCAACTGGGCGGCGACGTGTTCGCCGACGCCTCGCAGCAGACCGCCGGCAAATTCATCGCTGCGCAGCAGGAGCAGTGGGCCAGAGTGGTGCGCGAGCGCAAGATTTCGGTGGGATAAGCACCCCGCCCGGGCGGCCAGCAGGGGCGCGCACGCTTCGTGCATGCGCCATCGGCACGCCGTAGCGTGTGACTGAAATGACTTTTTCCACCCCTCCCCCTTCCCCTCCCGCCCTGCCCCAGGGCTGGGACACCCACGTGCACGTCTTTGACAGCGCTGCACCCGCGCAGGCCGGCCACTACCAGCCTGTGCACCGGCCGCTGGCCGGCATCGAGGCGCTGGCCGCCGCACAGGGCATGGGCCACCTCGTACTGGTGCAGCCCAGCGTGTATGGCACCGATAACCGTGTACTGCTCGACGCGCTGGCCCAGTCCCCTGGCCGCCACCGCGGCGTGGTGGTGCTGGACGGCGCCGTGCCCGATGCCGAGCTGGACCGCATGCACGCCCTGGGCGTGCGCGGCGTGCGCTTCAACCTCGTCTCGCCGGTGGGCAACGGGCCCGAGACCATGAAGACCCTGGCCCCGCGCCTGGCCGAACGGGGCTGGCATGTGCAGTGGTACGCCAACCCCGAAGACCTCGCCACCATCGTCCACCTGCACCAGGGCACGCCCGTGGCCTGCGTGCTCGACCACCTGGCCGGCCTGCATGCCCTGCTGCCCGCGCAGGACCGCGCCTGGCAGGCCCTGGCCAAGCTGGCCGGGCAAGGCGCCTGGGTCAAGCTCTCGGGCTGGTACCGGCTGCAGGCCAGCGCGCCCTACGGCCTGCTGCACCCGGCCATCGCACGCGTGGCGGCGCACATGGGGGATCGCCTGGTCTGGGGGTCGGACTGGCCGCACACCTCGTTCGCACCCGATGCACTGCCGCGCTACGCCAGCGTGTGGGAGCCGGTGGTGAATGCGCTGGGCCATGAGGCCGCGCTGCGCATCCGCGATGCGGGAGGCAGGCTCTACGCCTGAGCCGGGGGCGATTCCACCAGTTGCTTGAGGCGCAGCAACGCCCCGTCCCACTGCCGGCCCATGGCCTCCAGCGACTGGCGTGCGGCCGCAATCTGCTGCGGGTCCAGTTGCCACAAGCGCTCGCGCCCGACCTTCACATCACGCACCACGCCCGCATGGGCCAGCACCTGCAGGTGCTTGGTGACAGCCTGGCGCGTGATGGCGGTGTGCGCCGTGAGTTGGGCGATGGAGAACATGCCCCCCGCGCAGAGCAAGGCCACCAGGCGCAGCCGCGTCTCGTCACCCAGCGCGAAGAAGACGGGGGCCAGGCCCGACAGGGCCGCGGCGGCAGGATCATCAGGCTGCAGGGGTGACGACATGGCGCTCGATGTTGCCCAACTGCTCCTCCCACCCGCCCGTGTTGGCGCGCAGGGCCTCCAGGCGGCGCCCGGGCGGCACACCGTCAAAGCCAGACTCCACCACCATGAGGCGCGTGCCCGCGCCCTCGTCCTGCAGGGTGAAGCTCACCAGGGTGCGGGGCTCGGCCGAGTAGTCATATTGCGCATCCACTGCATAGGGGTGCCAGCGGTAGGCAAACCGGGTTTCGGGCTCGATGCTGTCCACCAGGGCGTCGAACATGACATGCTCGAAGCCGGCGATGGTGATGGGGCCGCGCACGGCCTGCCCGGGGATGAAGCGCTGGCCCTGCAGCGCCGCGCCGAACCATTGGCCAAAGGTTTCGGCGTCGGTGAGCGCCTGCCACACCCGCGACCGCGGCGCGGCGATGAAGATGCTGCGCTCGAGGCGGTCGGTGGATGGAGACGAAGAAAGGGGTGTTTGGGACACGATCATAGGCAACCTCCTGGCTGCATTATTGATCGCCCAAACGCGATATGCAACCTTTCAGCTGCATTTACGGCCAGCGCATCCCCCGGTGTGCCAGTACGCTGCTATTCGTTGACCTGCGCTGCCTCGTCGACCACCAGATAGCGTTTGACCAGGTCGAAGAAGCTTTCATAGAAAGTGTCCGCCGTGATGGTCTCGCTGCCCACGCGCACCAGCGATTCGCTGCTCGACGAGAACGGCAGCGACACGGAGCCGATGGCCCCCACGCCCAGGCTGGCGGAGTTGTTGGTCTTGCGCAGCGCAAAGCTGTCCTGGATGGCAGTGACGAAGCCCAGGCTGATCTTGCCCGTGGGTGACTCCGGCACGCAGACCACGCGGATCACCATCTGCATGTGCGTCTCGGAACCCGGCTGGAAGTTCTTCTTGCCCTCGACCAGCTCGGCCGAGCTGGTGTTGATGATGTAGCCCTGGCTGAGCAAGGCCCGGCGCGATGCCTCGCAGGTCTGCGCCGGTGTTGCGTCGAACAATCGCGAGTAGGTGGCGAGGGAACCGAATTTTTCCTGGGGTGCCTGAACCACTGCTCCACCCGTGGTGGCACAGCCGGCGAGCAGCACCACGGCGCTGACCATGGTGGCCGCCAGCAGGCGTGCGGGGGCGGCGGACGAGTTGGTCAGGCACGCGGGCCAGGTGGAATTCAAAGGCGGCACTCCCAAAAGACAGGCAACACAGGCTGGAGGGGGAAAGCAAGGGCGCTCCCGTCGCTGTGAGGCAAATGAGACGCATCGGTTCCCCGCATTCTAGAAATGAAATCCCCTCATGAAGGCGGATTGTCAAATCTACCTTGCCAGATATGGACATTTTGCTCCCCTTTTCATAGCCATTAGGACAACGAGCACGCTGGATGGGCATCAATTGTTACAGGCGCCCGGCCCGCATCCGCCATGGAGCAGGGCGCATTGCCAACCCCCGGGCCCGCACCGCCACGCCGTTCACGCAGGGCGAGCGTTACACATCCGGACATACAAAAAACCAATTACTACAAATACACTACGCGGCTATGGGCCAGCTGGCGCCCCTATGGGAGGGGGCCGCAACAAGATGCCCGAGGAGGACCGCGCCTTGTGCGCGGTGAAGGAAGAGATACGTGAACCAAAAAGCCGACCTTTCGTTTTCCCTGGAACCGCTCGACAAGGAACCTGCAGCCAAGACCGTTTTCACGGAGCGCACCTGCCCCCGCTGCAAGTACGTGCGCCAGGCCACCGACACCGCGCCCGAATGGCAATGCCCGAGCTGCGAGGTGGCCTATGACAAGGTAGACCCGCCCAAGCCGCGCGAACCCGAGGCCGCCGCTGCTCCCGCCCCCGCACCCTACATTGGCAAGGCGGCCCGGCAGCGCGCGGAGGCCGCTGCGGCCGCAGAAGCCGCGGCCGCCGCCAAGAAGAAGGAAAAGGCCCGCAAAAAGGCGCCGCGTGAGCTCCCTACGACCTGGATCGCCCTGGCATTGGCCGTGGCTGTGGGCCTGGGCCTGGTGGGCTGGAAGTTCCACGCCGACAAGGTGCGCGCGCAGGAGCGCATTGCCAAGGCCGAGGCCGATGCCCGCGCCGCCGAGGTGGCAGCGCAAAAAGCAGCACAGGACCACCAGGCGCGCCTGAAGCAGCTGGAGAAGCAGGCCCGCCGCACCGATGGACCCGAGGCCGTGCAGGAACTGCAGGCGCTGGCCGGCAAGGGCGACCTGCGGGCCATGCTGGTGCTGGGCACCACGCTGCGCGATGGCCGCGGCGTGCCCAAGGACCATGCCCAGGCCATGCAGTGGCTGACCAAGGCCGCCAACGAAGGCTATTCGCTGGCCAGCGTGCAGCTGGGCTACATCTACGAACGCGGCCTGGGCGAGACCCAGCAGGCCGAGCAGGCGGAGAACTGGTACCAGCGTGCAGCGCGCCAGGGCGACCCCTCGGGCCTGTACAGCCTGGGCCTGCTGTACTCCACGGGCCTGGACAACGTGGGCCGCCGGCCCGTGGCCGCCCATATGCTGCTGGACCTGGCCCAGCGCGCCCACAAGGAGCAGCAACAGGACGATACGCTCGTCCCGCCCAACCGCGGCGCCTTCTGGGCGGCAGGAACCATGCGTCGCCTGGCACCCACCATGAGCATCGTGGAAGTGGCGGAAGCCAAGCGCCTGGCCGACGCCTGGAAGCCAGGACAACCGTTCGGGTTCTGAACCCCGTGGCTTTGGAGCGGCCGATCTAAAGCGGGCCTGCTGAGCGGCAGATTACCGGCGGATACAGGTGCCGGGTCGCGGCGCGGGTACAGTGCAGGGCTTTTGCGGGCGCTGCGCCAGCAGGCGCAGCGCCCGCAAAGCCTTTTTCCGCCCTGCTCCTCTCCCCTCTCTTTCCGGTTTCCCCATGTCCAACCTCATCGTCCACGGCGGTACGCCCCTGCGTGGCCGCATCACCCCTTCCGCCAACAAGAATGCCGTGCTGCCGGTGCTGTGCGCCACCCTGCTCACGCGCGAGCCGCTGCGCCTGCATGGCGTGCCCGACATCACCGACGTGCGCAAGATCCTCGACATCTTTCGCATGCTGGGCAGCAGCGTGCAGCTGGACGAGGCCACGGGCACGCTGAGCCTGCACCACCAGAACACCGTGTTCGACCCCGCGCAGCACCGCCTGCCCGAGGAGATGCGCTCGTCCATCATGCTGATCCCGCCGCTCTTGGCCCGCTTCGGCGTGGCGCGGCTCGAAGACAACGTCAAGGGCTGCACCCTGGGTGTGCGCGAGATCGACCCCCATGTGGAGGTGTTCCAGCGCTTCGGCGGCACGGTGGAGCGCGCCGAAGGCTCCCTGCTGGTGCGCAGCCAGGGGCCTCTCACGCCCACAGATCACTGGCTCGACTATGCATCTGTCACCACCACCGAGAACTTCGTGCTGTGCGCCGTGGCTGCCGACGGCACCTCCACGCTGACCAATGCCGCGTCGGAGCCCCATGTGCAGGAGTTCTGCCGCTTCATGGTGATGCTGGGCGCGCGCATCGATGGCATCGGCACCTCGCGCATCACGGTGCAGGGTGGCGGCGTGCTGGGCGGTGGCGAGTTCCGCTTCGACGAGGACTTCCATGAGATAACCACCTTCCTGGCGCTGGGCGCCATCACCGGCGGCGACGTGATCGTGCGCAACAGCGCGCCGGGCAACTTCCCGCTGATCGACCGCACCTTCGCCAAGTTCGGCGTGGTGGTCACGCACGAGGACGGCTGGTCGCGCGCGCACTGCCCCGGCCCGCTCAAGGTGCAGACGCCGTTCACGAGCAACGTGCTGACCAAGGTCGAGGCCGCGCCCTGGCCCTACTTCCCGGTGGACCTGCTGCCCATCTTCATCGCCCTCGGGGTGCGTGCGCAGGGCAACTGCATGTTCTGGAACAAGGTCTACGACGGCGCACTGGGCTGGACGGGAGAACTCTCCAAGTTCGGCGCCCACGTCTTCTCGTCGGACCCGCACCGCCTCATCACCTTCGGCGGCAACCCGCTCTCCCCGGCGCTGGTGGAGAGCCCCTACATCATCCGCGTGGCCATCGCCCTGTTCATGGTGGCGGCCAGCATCGAGGGGCGCTCGGAGATCCGCAACGCCGCGCCCATCCGCCGTGCCCACCCGCGCTTCGTCGAAAACCTGCGCAGCCTGGGCGTGAACGTGGAGTGGACCAGCGAAGAGTAAGGGCCCGCTACCGGCGACGGAACCACAAGACCACGCCCAGGAACACCACGCCGGTCAGGATGGGCGACCAGGACATCAGCAGCTCCAGCCCCGTGGACTTGCGGATGCCCGACCAGACCTCGACCTGCACGCGGTCGATGCGCAGGTTGCGCGACGACTCGAAGTCCAGGGAGGGAGCGGCCTTGCGGTCCTCCTTGAAGCTCACGCCCTTGGAGGCCCCCACCATGGACACGGGCTGGCCCGCGCGGGCGCCCTTGTGCACCAGCTCCGGCAGGAAGGAGATGGGTGACGGGCCCTCGAACTGCAGGCCGGTCTGCCAGCGCGAACCGGCGTCGCCATCGGCCAGCGCCACGCCGGAGACCTTGACGACGACGGTGAAGGGGTTCTTGCTGGTGGGCAGCGACAGCTCGTCGCCGCGCCAGCGCTCGGTGTCGGCGTAGATGCCCTTGCCCTTGTCACCCGGCTTCTGCGCCTGCTTTTCCTGGAAGCGCTGGAACTGGGCCAGCGTCTCGGGCGACAGGTCGTAGATCTTCTCCAGGGTCTTGCCATAGGCACCGGCTTCGTCCTTGGCCTGCACGGAAGGCAGGGCGACCGCCAGCATCAAAAAAGCCATGGCAGCCCATCGCCACGCGCTCCCCGAATGGGTGGCGCAAATCACGGTACGCATCTGAAAATCCCCCTCATGTGCTGTTGTCGTTCGTTGTGGACGCAGCCTGCAAGCGCCGCGCAGCACGGAGTGTAGGAGACAATGCGCGTCCTTTTCACTGCCCGCCAGCCGCCTCCTGCCCCATGCCCCTGCCTGCTGCCGCCCTGCTCTGCCTCGTGGTCGCCATCAGCGACGGCGACACCCTCACCGCCCGCTGCGGCACGCCCGGGGCCTACCAGCAGATGAAAGTGCGGGTGGCGGCCATCGATGCGCCCGAGCGCAAACAGGCCTTTGGCCAGAAGGCGCGCCAGCACCTGGCGCAGATGTGCTTCAAGCGCCAGGCGACCCTGCAGCCCATCGAGGAGGACAGCTACGGCCGCACGGTGGCCAATGTGCGCTGCGGCGGCGCCGACGTGGCCACGGCCCAGGTCACTGCGGGACTGGCCTGGGTGTACACGCCGTATGCGCAGCAGCACCCGCACCTGGCACCGCTGCAGCGCCAGGCGCGTTCCCAGGGCGAAGGCCTGTGGGCCCAGAAACGCCCGTTGGCGCCGTGGGATTACCGGCACCGGCACCACAAACCCTACGGCAGCTCCTAACGCAGCAACGCCAGCACGCCCTGCGGCAACTGGTTGGCCTGCGCCACCATGGCCGAGCCGGCCTGCTGCAGGATCTGCTGGCGCGCCAGCGTGGCGGTCTCGACCGCAAAGTCGGCATCGAGGATGCGCGAGCGGCTGGCCGACAGGTTCTCGCTGGTGTTGCCGAGGTTGGCCATGGCCGACTCCAGACGCGAGGCCTGGGCCCCGATCACGGCGCGCTGGCTGTTGACGTAGTCGAGCGCCCGGTCCACCGCCACGATGGCCTGGGCGGGCGAAATGGTCACGTCCAGCGTGCTGCGCAACCCCAGCGACGACAGGCCCATGGCGCCTATCGATGTTTCCAGGGTCTGGTTGGCATTGGCGCCGATCTGGAAGACCTTGGTCGTCGTGCCGCCCTTGGAGGTAGCGAAGGTTTCGAAGGACTCCGCAAAGCCGTCAAGCACGTCGGTGCCCGAGCGGCTGCCGCTGTTGGGCACGGTACTGGTGGCGGTCTTCACGTCACCGCCGTCCACATCCTGCCCGCCGATGGCGCCGGTGTCGGCGTTGTTCAGGTCAAAGCCACTGATGAAGGCCGCGCCGTTGGCGGCGAACTGCGTCTTGAAGTCGGCGGCGCTGGCAAACTGCCCCTGCGAGGCATTGGCCAGCGCCTGGTCGAGCGTGGAGCCGGGGTTGGCGCCTAGAACCTGTTCCAAGCCTTTTTGCAGCCGCGTTGGAGTGCAATCGGGATGAGTGGATGCTTCGGGTGCGCCGCATGGGCTGGTTGCCCATGCAAGCAGCCGAGGTGTCCAATCGCCCGATTTCACTCCAACCCGAAGGGCAAGTGCCTTTTCGGGCGGTCTGCGGCGTTGCGGCGCTTGTTGATAGCCGAGCTATCAACTGCGCACCGCGCCTTGCATCCCATCCCGAAAAGGGACTTGTGCGGCTCCAAAAAAGCTTGGAACAGGATCTAGGTAAGCACGTCCTTCACGCCCTCGCCGCCCGCACCCTTGATGCGGCTGTGCATGTAGCGCACGGCGGAATAGCTCGATGAGTAGAACTCGCTGGTGTTCGAGGGCCCGTTGATGGCGGCCACCACGGCGGGCAGCCCGACGTTGGCGATGTCGCCCTTGACGCGCTCGTCCGCCCCCTGGATGAACTCGGCCGTGCCCTCGGCAAACCACAGGTTGTTGCTGGTGATGTCCTGCCAGTTGGTGCTGCGCGCCATCACCGCGTGCACCATCTCGTGGGCGATGATGCGGTCGTTGTAGTACGGGGCGTTGCCCCCGTCGGGGAAATTGGGCGGCACGAAATCGGCCATGTCCACCTGCAGGGTCAGGTTGGTGCCGCGCCCCTGGCCATCGAAGCCCGTGGCCTGTACGTAAGCGGCCACTCCGCCCGCACCATCGGTGTAGCCCGTGTACTTCACTGCCAGCGCCGCCCCGTCGGCCTTGATCCCGTAGAGCTTGCTGATCAGCGTCTCGCTGCTCTCCAGCCAGCTGCCCACGCTGGTCATGCCGTCGAACACGGCCAGCAGGCTGGCATCCCCCACCAGGCTGCCGCGGCTGGGGTCGAACACGTTCATGCCATTGAACTGCGCCGTGCTGGCGGTGCGGTCGATCTCGGAGGCCAGCTGCGCCACCTCGGCCTGGATGGCCTGCCGATCGCTGGCGCTGTAGCTGCCATTGGCGGCCTGCACGGCCAGTTCGCGGATGCGCTGCAGGCCCGAGGCAATGGTGCTGATGGCGCCCTCGGCCGTCTGCAGCAGGGAAATGCCGTCGTTGGCGTTGCGCGCCGCCTGGTTCAGGCCGCGGATCTGGCTCGTGAAGCGTTCGGAAATGGCCAGCCCTGCGGCATCGTCCCGGGCGCTGTTGATGCGCAGGCCCGAGGACAGCCGCTGCAAGGATGTCGCCAGAGCGCTCTGCCCCACGCTCAGGTGGCGCTGCGCGCTTGGCGACATCACATTGGTGTTGATACTCAACGCCATGGCATGCCCGAAGAAAAACTCCTGACCGACCGAACAGGCAGGGCTGCGCACGCGCCGCCGCTGCCGGGGCTGGCCCCATGCCGGCCCCTTCTTTTTCGGTTATCGGCGGATGTAACAGGAACTTTCGGAGTTTTTTGGGGGCCAATCGGTCAGGCAGCCTTCAGCAGACCCGGCGCAAAGCCGGTAGCATCGAGCCCCCGGTACAAACCCTGACAGGCTGGCCTGGCACCGGCCCAGCGCAGCGTTCTGCGGCTCGCCCGCACTGTGCCAACCCCTTTTCCGCACCTCCCGTGTCCCAACCGTCACCGACTTCCCCCCCGCACCCGGCAGGCCAGCCCGCTCCCAGCGTCTACCGCCACACCGGCTTCCTGGCCTTTCTCACCGCCCGCCTGATCGCCGTGTTCGCCACCCAGGTGCAGGCCGTGGTGGTGGCCTGGCAGGTGTACGACCTCACGCGCGAACCGCTAGCCCTGGCCTATGTGGGGCTGGCGCAGTTCCTGCCCATGCTGTGCCTGCTGCTGCCGGCGGGCGATCTGATCGACCGCTTCGACCGCCGGCGCATCCTGGCCATCAGCTGGGCCGTGGGGGCCGTCTGCAGCGCGCTGCTGTGGTGGCTGTCGGGCCATGGCGCCACGGGCGTCAACGGCATCTATGCGGTGCTGGTGCTGTTCGGCTGCGCGCGCGCCTTCTCGGGCCCGGCCATGCAGAGCCTGCTGCCGCAGATCGTGCCGCGCGAGCAACTGGCCCAGGCGATTGCCGCCAACAGCATGCTGATGCGTGCCGCCAGCATCGGCGGGCCGCTGCTCGGCGGCATGCTGTACGCCGTGGGCGGCGGCGAGCTGACCTATGCGCTGTGCTTCGTGTGCTTTGCGCTGGGTGCCGCGCTGCTGGCGCGCGTGGCTGTCCCCTACGCCATGCCCCCGGCGGCGGCGCAGGGCACCATGTGGCAGCGCTTTGGTGCGGGCATCACCTTCATCCGCACCCGGCCCATCATCCTGGGCACCATTTCGCTGGACCTGTTCGCGGTGCTGCTGGGCGGCGTGGTGGCCTTGCTGCCCATCTACGCGCACGAGGTGCTGCACGTGGGCCCCGCCGGCCTGGGCGCATTGCGCAGCGCCATGGCCGTGGGCGAGGTGGGCGCCGGGCTGTACCTGAGCATGCGGCCCTTCAACCGCAAGGTGGGGCAGACCATGTTCATCGCCGTGGCCATCTTCGGCGCAGCCAACCTGGTGTTCGCACTGTCTACGCTGTTCTGGCTGTCGTTCGCGGCACTGCTGGTGGCTGGTGCTGCAGACATGGTGAGCGTCTACATCCGCGGCGCGCTGGTGCAGTTCTCCACGCCCGACGAGATGCGCGGGCGCGTGAACGCGGTGAACATGCTGTTCATCGGCTCGTCCAACGAGCTGGGCGAGTTCCGCGCCGGCACCAGCGCCGCCTGGCTGGGCGTGGTGCCCGCGGCAGTGCTGGGCGGCATATGCACGCTGGGCGTGGTGGGGGCGTGGACCCTGGGCTTCAAGCAGTTGCGCAAGGTGGATAAGTTCGAGGAAGCCGCCAAGGCACGCTGAGGCTGCACACGGCAGGGCCTTCACAGCTGTTACAACCTGCGGGGCATTTGTTTCGCCCGCGTAAAACCCGCGGCAGGCCCTTGCCTTGGCCTCGCAGCAGGCGCAGCATGGCGTTCCAGCCCCGGTTCGATGGGGCCGATGGATGCCTGCACCATGCCCTTGCACGAAGTTGCCCCGAGCTCCCCGATCAACCGCCGCCAGTGGCTGGCGCTGGCCGCCCTGGGCGCCTCAGCCAGTGTGCTGCCGGCCTGGGCCGCAACCGCCGCCGCGCCGGCAGACCTGCCTGACGAGGCCCTGAGCGCCCGCCTGATGGACCGCATCACCTGGGGCTGCACGGCCCAGGGCGCACAGGCACTGGCCACGCTGGGCCGGGATGCATGGCTGGCCGCCCAGCTGCGCAGCCCTGCCGATGCCCCTCTGCCCGCCGAAGCGCAGGCGCAGATCGACGCCATGGCCATCACGCGCACCCCATTCGATGCCCTGGCGCTGCAGATGGAATCGCGCCAGCGCGAGGCCCGCGCCCTGCCCACCGAGGACGAGCGCAAGGCCGCGCTGGAGACCTGGCAGAAGGACATGCGCGCCCTGCAGCGCGAGGCCAGCCAACGCTTCGCACTGCGCGCGCTGTACTCCCCCAGCCAGTTGCGCGAGAAGATGACCTGGTTCTGGATGAACCACTTCAGCGTCTTTGCCGGCAAGGCCAACCTGCGCGCCGCCGTGGGCGACTACGAGGAGCGCGCCATACGCCCCCATGCGCTGGGCCGCTTTCGCGACCTGCTGGGCGCCACCACGCGCCACCCGGCCATGCTGCGCTACCTGGACAACGCGCAGAACGCTGCCGGCCGCATCAACGAGAACCACGCCCGCGAGCTGATGGAACTGCACACCCTGGGCGTGGGCGGCGGCTACAGCCAGCAGGACGTGCAGGAGCTGGCGCGTGTGCTCACCGGCGTTGGCATCACCCTGCGCCCACCGGACGAGGAGCCCCCACGCATGCGGCCCGCGCTGCGCGTGCATTACGTGCGCCAGGGGCTGTTCGAGTTCAACCCCCAGCGCCACGACTGGGAGGCGAAGAGCCTGCTGGGCCAGCCCATCAAGGCAGAAGGCCTGGCTGAACTGGACGAGGCCCTGGACCGCCTGGCACGCCACAGCGCCACCGCGCGTTTCGTCACGCGCAAGATGGCCGTGTACCTGGTGGGCGATGTGCCGCCGCCGGCCTTGCTCGATACCCTGGCCCGCACCTTCGAGCGCACGGACGGCGACATTTCGGCCGTGCTGGCCGCACTGTTCCAGTCGAGCGAATTCCAGGCATCGCTGGGCCAGCGGTTTCGCGACCCGGTGCAGTACCTGCTGGCCGGCGCGCGCCTGGTGCATGGCGAGCAGCAGGTGCTGGCGAGCACCGATCCCCTGCTCAACTGGCTGCAGCGCCTGGCCGAGCCGCTCTACGGCCGCGCCACGCCCGATGGCTACCCGCTGGATGCGGCCACCTGGTCGGGTTCGGGCCAGATGAGCACACGCTTCGAGGCGGCCCGCGTGCTGGGTGCCGGCGCCCTGGCGCAACCGGACGCCCAAGGGAAGCGCTTGCCGCCGCCAGTGCTTGCACAGACGCCTTACCTGCGGCAGATCGATGCCACGCTGGCCCCGGCCACGCGTGCCGCCTTGGTCCAGGCCACGTCGCCACGCGAATGGAACCTTTTGTTCCTCTCGTCCCCCGAATTCATGCACGGCTGAAAGGATTCCCCATGCTGCGACGCCACTACCTGCAGGCCCTGGGCGCCGGCGCGCTCGGCCTGGCCAGCGCCCAGGTGGCGGCGGCCCCGCGCGCGGGCGATGCGCGCCTGCTGCTGGTTTTTCTGCGCGGTGGCTACGACTGCGCCAGCCTGCTGGTGCCCACCAGCAGCAGCTACTACTACGAGACGCGGCCCAACATCGCCATTGCCCGGCCCGGGCAGGAAGGCGGTGCGCTGGAGCTGACCAGCGACTGGGGCCTGCACCCTGCGCTGGCGCCATCGCTGCTGCCGCTGTACCAGCGGCGCGAACTGGCCTTCGTGCCCTTTGCCGGCACGGACGATCTCTCGCGCAGCCATTTCGACACGCAGGACAGCATCGAACTGGGCCAGCCCCTGGGAGGGCGGCGCGACTACGGCTCGGGCTTCCTGAACCGGCTGGCGGCCGAGCTCGGCGCGAAGCGAGACACCGCCTCTCCCATGGCCTTCACCAGCACCCTGCCGCTGGTACTGCGCGGCACGGTGGATGTGCCCAACACCTCTCTGGCGGCCACAGCGGGCAAACCCGGCGTGGACGAGCGCCAGGCCCAGCTCATCGGCATGATGTACCGCAGCACCGCGCTGGCCGGCCCCGTGGCCGAGGGCTTTGCCACCCAAGGCGAGGTGGCGCGCAGCATGCAGGGCGAGATGGACGCGGCCAGCCGCAATGCGCTGAGCACCAAGGGCTTCGAAGGCACGGCGCGGCGCATGGCACGGCTCATGCAGACGCGCTACCACCTGGGTTTCGTCGATGTGGGCGGCTGGGACACGCATGTCGGCCAGGGCAACGCCACGGGCCCGCTGGCCAACCGCTTTGAAGAACTGGGCCGGGGCCTGGCCGGCTTCGCCGACGAGATGGGCACCGCGGCCTGGAGGAACACCGTGGTGGTGGTGGTCAGCGAGTTCGGCCGCACCTTCCGCGAGAACGGCAACCGCGGCACCGACCATGGGCACGGCACCGTCTTCTGGGTGCTGGGCGGCGCCGTGGCGGGCGGGCGCATCGCGGGCGAGCAACAGGCCCTGTCGGCCACCACTCTCTTCCAAAACCGTGACCACCCCGTGCTCAACGACTACCGCGCCGTGCTCGGCGGCCTGTTCGGCCGCATGTACGGGCTGAACGCCACGGCGCTGGCACGGGTGTTCCCGGGCGCGCGCGCCAGCGATCTGCGGCTCACGTGAGCCGCGAGCGCATCAGGCGTTGAGAACCCCGCTCATCAGCTCGGGCAGGCGCTCGATCTTCATCTTGAAGCCGCAGGCCTGTGCGTGGCCACCACCGCCCATGCTTTCGGCCAGGGCGATGCAGTCGAAATTGCGCTGCGAGCGCAGGCCCGCCTTCACGCCCTTGGCACCGGCGCTCCACATCAGCGCAAAGGTACCAGTCTTGGCCGAGAGGATGTCGCCCACCAGGCTGTGGAACATGCCGGGCGCGTTCACCATCAGGCCCTCGATGCCGTTGAACACCAGGGGCTGGGCGCCCTCGGCGATATCGGCGCAGAGCTTCTTGTATTTCTCGTCCATGGCCGAGCCGCGCGCCATGAAGCGCTCCAATTGCTCGGGCGTGAAGCCGGCGATCTCCTGCCAGCGCTCGAAACTCTGGGTTTCCATGTCCAGCGCCGACAGGAAGGCCGCGCTTTCGGGGAACTCCCATTTCCAGATGTCGCGGTCTTCCACGTACTGCAGCAGCGCCGGCACGGGAGTGTGCGGATGGAAGAACTCCCAGGCCAGTCGTGCGCCCGATTTGTCCATGTCGAAGTGCACCACGCCGCAGCGGCAGGCAAAGCCGGTGAGCTTCTCGGCCGCGCTCTTGTGGTGGTCGAGCATCACCAGGCGCGCAGCGCGCTCGTCGATGGCCGAGAGGATCTCGGCAGAGAACGAGAAATCGAGGATATAGACCGAACGGCCATCCAGGACCGGCAGGTCGTCCACCGACTGCACATCGCCATGGTCCAGGCCCACGTACTCGGCCTTGTCGCCGTAGTAAAGCCAGGCGGCCAACGCGGCGCCAAAGCCGTCCGGGCAGCTGCGGCCGTGGTAGAGGACCAGGGGCGAGGGGTCGTTCAGGTCGGGGGCAACCAGCAGTTGCAGGGGGAGGATCGATTTTTTCATCATTGCCGCCGATTGTCGCGCGCCTGCATGGCGGCGGGAACCAATACATTGCATGGTGGCTCCATGGGGTATGGTGTTTCGCATTCCATCCCCCTCGCTCTCCACCTTCTTTGGCCGGCCCATGTTCCAGACCCTCAAAGAGCTCTTCGACAGTTTCACCGCTCCTTTTTCCCCAGAGGCCACTTCCGCCCAGCGCGCGCATTCCGTGCAACTGGCCGCGGCCGTGCTGCTGGTGGAAGTGGTGCGTGCCGATGCCACCATGGACGAGGTCGAGCGCACCGCCATGGTGGCCGCGCTGCGCCAGCGCTTTGCCCTGGCCGACGACGAGATCGAGCGCCTGCTTGAGCTGGCCGTGGACACGGCCAAGACCGCCTACGACTACCAGCGCTTCACCGGCAACCTCAACGACCACTTCACGCAGGAGCAGAAGGTGCTGCTGGTCGAGGCCATGTGGCAGGTGGCCTATGCCGATGCCCGCCTGGACGAGAACGAGATGCACGCCATCAGCAAGGTGGCGGGCCTGCTGCACGTGACGCACGGCGAATACATCGCGGCCAAGATGCGCGCCAAGGACACTGCGGCCCTCCCCTGATCCGCGCTACACCGGCAGCCACCGCCACCAGAAGGGTGTTTTCACCTCGCGCGCGCCGCGCTCCTGCAGCAACTGCACGAACTCCTTGCGGCCATGGCGCCTGGCCGCCTGCAGCGGCGTCATGTCGTCGAACTCCGAGCGCAGCTGCGCGTCGGCCCCGTTGTCGAGCAGGTAATGCGCGATGGCATCGTGCCCTTGGATGAGTGCGGCCACCAGCGGCGTGCACAGGATCTCGGGGTGCTGGTAGTTGGGGTTCACGCCGGCGCTGATGTGGTGACGCACCAGCGCCAGGTCACCGGCCAGGGCGGCGGCATACATGTCTTTCCAATCGCCTGCGGACATGAAGGGGGTCTCCTTGGTTGCAGATCAGCGTGGCTTGCCGTACTTCGCCGCGTACCCGGCCGCGAGCTTGCGCGCCGCCTTCTGCCCTTCGGCGTCGAGGATGGACAGCAACTGCGCGCGGTTCTTGATGGCCTGCGGGTCGCCGGCACCAGCCGGCATGTCGATCCAGGCGAAGGCCTGCACATAGTCCTGCGGCACGCCATGGCCCTGTGCGAACAGCAGGCCGTACTCGTTCTGCGCGGCCAGCGAGCCGGCCTCGGCCGCCCTGCGGTACCACTGCGCGGCCTTGTCGTGGCTTGGCGGCACCCCAGCGCCCTTGCGGTAGGCCTGGCCCAGGTTGAACTGCGACTGCACGTCGCCCTTTTCTGCAGCCTGGGTGGTGTACTGCAGCGCGCGCTGCGGGTCCTGCGGCACGCCATCGCCCTTGGAATACATCAGCCCCAGGTTGGCGAGGGAGGGCACATAGCCGGACTCGGCCGCCTCGGTGAACAGCGCAGCGGCCTTCTTCACATCCTTGCCCACGCCTTGCCCGCTGTAGTAGAGGCTGGCCAGCATGTGCTTGCCGGCCGCGTTGCCGGCATTCGCCGCGGTGCTGAATTCCTGCAGGGCACGTGTGTAGTCGCCCTTGCCATAGGCGGCAATGCCATCGTCCACCGACGCGAGCGCGGTCAGCGGCATGGCAGCCCCCAGCAGCACAACGGCAGTGGCAATGGCGATGGTGTGGCGCATGGCGGCAAGGCTCCTCCCGTTCGTGGGCATTGGCGGGCGCCCATTCTGGCATGGCCGCAGGCGCCGTTGTCTCCGGATGTTTCACACCGCTGCGGCCTGCCCTGGTGCCGGGTCACGGGCCATCGCATCGATCACTTCGGCCAGCCGGCCAGAGCAGGAGAAGTAGGCCGAATGGCTGGCATCGAGCGACACCACGCTGGCGCACGGCGAGGCGGCCTGCATCTGCCGCTGCAGCGCTATCGTCACGGCCCTGTCCTGCGTGAGCTCGATATAGTGCCGGCGCACCAGCCCATAGCGCTCGGGGGTGAGCTTCAGCCGCGTGAGCGCGGGCAGCGCGGGCTCCGGGGTGAGCAAGGCACTGGCCAGGGCCACGTCGGCATCGGAACAATCGGCATACAGCGTCTCCCGGTAGGCCTCAGGCGCCAGGCTGTCGGTGAGTGTGGTCCGGTGGATTCGCAGGTGCTCGCGCACCAGCGAATCGCGGTCCTGGCGGAAGAAGTCGGCCACGCGCTCACCGCTTTGGAGCATGTAGGCCGCCAGGTAGGCCAGGCCCGCCAACTTGCCGGGCCGCACCATCTCGGCCACGGTGGAGGCCACGATGCCGCCCCGGCTGTGCGCGACGATGAAAACCTGGCCATCGAGCGCATCGACCATCCGGCACACATGCCGCGCCATCTCGGCCAGCGTGGTGCGCCCGCGCGCCAGCCGCCAGTGGCGGCCATGGGCCGGCAGGTCGGGCACATGGACGCTGTGCCCTGCCGCTTGCAGGTGCGGAACGACCTTGTGCCAGCACCAGGCGCCATGCCAGCTGCCGTGAAGTAGGACAATGTTCATGGTATTCAAAGGCTTTTTTGCAAGCCGCAAGTGGTGAAATCAGCCCGGACGATAGGGCCCCTCACGGCCCGCGGCTCGCCATTTGCGGACCTGCGAATACCTCGCGCCCTGCCAATAGTCCCATCCCCTCGCCATGAACCCGCTCCATATCCTCTGGCGCGACGAGCACCTCGTCGCCGTCTACAAGCCTGCCGGCTGGCTGGTGCACCGCACGGGCCTGGACGCGGGAGAGACGCGCTTCGTGATGCAGACCCTGCGCGACCAACTGGGCCAGCATGTGTACCCGGTGCACCGGCTCGACAAGGGCACCTGCGGCGTGCTGGTGATGGCGCTGCACAGCGACGCGGCGCGCGCGCTGTCGCAGGCTTTCGAGCACCAGGCCACGCACAAGCGCTACCTGGCCATGGTGCGCGGCTTTGCACCGGCGGCGGTGGAGGTGGACCACGCCCTCAAGCCCGA
>JAZKEE010000202.1:0-7848 GCA_040387235.1 Pseudomonadota bacterium | reverse complement strand
TGCCGATGGCGTCGGTGCGCACGCTGCAGCCGGCCTCGCGCGCCCAGCGCACGAAGAGGTCGCGGCCTTCGCCGTCCAGCGCGGTCAGGGCCAGGCGGCACACGCCGCCCTTGGGAGTGGCGCCTATCTGCGCCAGGTCCATCAGCGATTGCCACAAGCGCGTGCCGTTCACGCGCGGAAGCAGGGCAGAGGGGTTGGTCATCATGTTCACGTCAATGGGTTCCTGAAAAAGGGGGGCGGGGCGCTACGCGAGGCCCACGCCGAGGTAGCGGTCCTTGATGGCGTCGTCGGCCAGGAAGGCAGCGTTGTCCGCCTCGTGCACGATGGCGCCCTGCTCGATCACGTAGTGCCGGTCTGCCAGCTGGGTGCAGACCTCCAGGTTCTGCTCCACCAGCAAAATGGCCACGCCGGCGGCCTTGATGGTCTTGAGCTGCGCCACGATCTCCTCGACGATCACGGGCGCCAGGCCTTCCACGGGCTCGTCCAGCATCAACAGGCGCGGCGCATTCATGAGCGCGCGGCCGATGGCCAGCATCTGCTGCTCGCCGCCCGAGAGCTGGCCGCCGCCGTTGCTGCGCCGCTCCTTGAGGCGCGGAAAGATGCGGTAGATGTCCGGCAACTGCCAGGGTGAGCGCTTGCGTTGGCCCAGCAGCAGGTTCTCCTCCACCGTGAGCAGCTTGAAGATGCCGCGGTGCTCGGGCACCAGGCACACGCCGCGCTGGGCGATGGCGTGCGTGGCCAGGCCCTGCACCTCCTCGCCCGCAAAGCGCACGCGGCCCTGCGTAGGGGGGACCACGCCGCAGATGCTCTTGAGCGTGGTGGTCTTGCCGGCACCGTTGCGCCCGAGCAGGGTGACCAGCTCGCCGTCACCCACGCGTAGGTCCACGCCCTGCAGCACATGGCTCTTGCCGTAGTGGGCGTGCAAGCCCTGGATGTCGAGGATCGTCATGCGGCCTTGCCCCCCGTGATCATGTTGCCCAGGTAGGCGCTGCGCACCCGGTCGTCGCTGCGGATCGCGTGCGGATGCCCTTCGGCCAGCACGCGGCCCTGTTGCATCACCGTCACGGTGTCGGAGATGTCCATCACGATGTTCATGTTGTGCTCAATCAGTACCACGGTGTGCTCGTCCTTGAGGCCCTGGATCAGGCGCTTCATGTCATCGAGGTCGTCGATGCCCATGCCCGAGGTGGGCTCGTCCAGGAAGATGGCCTTGGGCCGTGCCGCCAGCGCCATGCCCACCTCCAGCCGGCGCTGCTGGCCGTGCGAGAGGTTGCCCACTGGCGTGTCGGCATGGCGCTCCAAACCCAGGCGCGCCAGCACGCTGGCCACCACCTCGGCCTGCGAGCGCGCGCCCTGCGGCGCATGCCAGCAGTTGAGCGCGTGGCGCGGCGCCGTGCCCTGGGCGGCCAGGCGCAGGTTCTCGCGCACGGGCAGGGTCAGGAACAGGCTGGTCACCTGGAACGAGCGCGCCATGCCGCGCTGCACGCGGCGGTGGTCGGGCTCGTGCGTCACGTCGTGCCCGTCGAACACGATGCGCCCGCCGCTCACGTTCTTGGTGCCCGTGAGCATGTGGAACAGCGTGGTCTTGCCGGCTCCGTTGGGGCCGATGACCGAATGGACCGTGTTCGCGCGCACCTTGAGGTCCACGCCCGCTAGGGCTGCGAACTTGTCGTAGCGCTTTTCCACGCCCACGGCTTCGAGCAGGATGGGGGAGGGGGTGGTGGTGCTCATGCCTGGCCTCCTTGCGCGCTGGCTTCATCCTTGCCGCCACGGCCCTTGCCGCGCAGCAGGTTCCAGGCCGACTCGCCCAGGCCCCACAGGCCGCGCTGCAGCCCCAAGCTCACCACCATCAGCACCACGCCCAGGATCAGCAGCCAGCGCGGCCACAGGGTGGACAGCCAGTCGCCCAGCAGCAGGTAGAAGGCCGAGCCGAGCAGCGAGGCCAGCAGGTTGCCCGTGCCGCCGATCACGGTCATCACCAGGATCATCTCGCTGGTGTGGTATTCGGCATTCGCCAGCGGGGCGATGCCGGTCATCATGGCGTGCAGCGCGCCGGCCAGTCCCGTCACCGCGCCCGAGATCACGAAGGCCTGCAGCTTGAGCAGGCGCAGGTTGTAGCCGATGGCGCCTGCGCGCTCCTCGTTGTCGCGCACCGCCAGCAGCGTGCGCCCGAAGACCGAGGCCGACACCTTCTGCAGCAGCCAGAAGGCCACCAGGAACACCACCGCCACGAAGCCGTAGTACTGCCAGGGCGAGGCCAGCGGCCACAGCGTGAAGCCACCCACGGCCAGCGAGGGGCGCGGGATGTCCATGAGGCCGTTGTCGCCGCCGGTGATGCCGGGCATGGAGTAGGCGAGAAAGTAGAACATCTGCGCGAAGGCCAGGGTCAGCATCACGAAGTAGGTGCCGCGCTGGCGGATGGCCACCCAGCCGACGATGGCCGCGCCCAGCGCGCCCATCACCACGGCGAGCGCCAGGGCCAGCGGCATGGGCAGGGGCCAGCGCGTGAGCGTGAGTGCGATGGTGTAGCTGCCCAGCCCGAAGAAGATGCCCTGCCCGAAGGACAGCAGCCCGGTGTGGCCCAGCAGCAGGTTGCAGCCCATGGCGGCCAGGCCATAGATCAGCACCTCGCTGGCCAGCGAGCCCGATTGCATGGTCAGCGGCATCACCAGCACCACGGCCAGTGCCAGCAGCAGGTGGAAATTCTTGCGCAGAAGTGTCGTCATGGTGGTGTTCATCCTTTGCGGCCCAGCAGGCCATGCGGGCGCAGCAGCAGCACGGCGGCCATGGCGATGTAGATCATCAGCCGCGCCCCCTCGGGCCACACGGTGCTCATCACGCTCTGCACGATGCCGATCAGCAGGCCGCCGATCAGCGCGCCGGCAAAGCTGCCCATGCCCCCGACCACCACCACGATGAAGGCCACGCCCAGCGCCTCGATGCCCATGAAGGGCTCGGCCCCGCGCATCGGTGCGGCCAGCACCCCGGCAATCGCCGCGGTGGCCGCGCCCAGCGCGAACACCAGGCTGAAGATGCGAAACACGTTGATGCCGAGCAGCGAGACCATCTCGGTCGATTCGCTGCCCGCGCGCACCGCGCTGCCCAGGCGCGTGCCTTCGAGCACGTACCACAGGCCCACGGCCAGCACGGCCGTAAAGCCGATCACGAACAGCCGGTACTTGGGGTAGACGATGCCGCCCCACATGACCACGCCCTGCAGCAGGTCAGGCACCGGCACGCTGTCGCCGAGCGGCCCCCACTGCAGGATCACCAGCTCCTGGATGGCCAGGGCCAGGCCCACGGTGACGAGGATGTGGAACTCGTGCGGCTTGGCATACACATGGCGCAGCACCAGTTTCTCGGTGAGCCAGCCCAGCGCGCCCACGACCACGGGCACCACGGCCAGGGCGAGCCAGAAACTCAGCCCCCAGCGCGTCATCTGGAAGCAGAAGTAGGCGCCCAGCAGGTAGAACGCCCCGTGCGCGAAGTTCACAAAGCGCAGCAGGCCGAACACGATGGACAGGCCGACCGCCAGCAGGAAGTACAGCATGCCGATGCCGATCCCGTTGATGGCCTGTAGCAGGTAGATGTTCATGGACGAGGGGAAGAAGGAGGGGACTCCCGGCCCGTGTGCGGGGCCATGGATGGGTGCTGATTCAGGGCGCGGCCCAGTGGGCCGCGTGGTGCTCAAGCGAGCTTGCAGCCGGTCTGGTCCAGGGGCAGGAAGGACTTGCCCGAGCTGACTACGTCCACGTAGTCGTCCTTGTTGGCCATCTTCGCCTTGGCCTTGCCCTTGAGCAGGTAGTAGTTCTTGAGCACCTGGTGGTCGCCCTTGCGGATCTCTTCATCACCCGTCAGACCCTGGTACTTCATGCCTTCCATGGCGGCGATCACGGCCTTGGGCTCCACCGTGCCAGCCTTGATGATGCCTTCGATCATGAGCTTGGTGCAGATGTACGAGCCCGCCAGGCTGTAGTTGGGGTTGGACTTGAACTTGTCGTTGCTGCGCTTGACCAGGTCCAGGTTCAGCGGTGCATTGGCCGTGTGCCAGTATTGCGCGCCAAAGTACACGCCCTCGCACAGGTCGGCGCCCAGCGACTCGAACTGCTCCAGCCCCGAGGCCCAGGCCACCAGGATGGTCATGTTCTTGTGCATGCCGAAGCTCACGGCCTGGCGCAGCGCGTCGGACGACTGCGAGCCGAAGTTGAGCAGCACCAGCACGTCGGGCTTGGCGGCCATGGCGTTGGTCAGGTAGCCGCTGAACTCCTTCTCGGTCAGCGAGTGGTAGCTGTTGCCCACGTGCTCAAGCCCCTTTTCCTTGAAGATGTTCTTGGCCGCCGAGAGCAGACCATCGCCGAACACGTACTGCGGCGTGATGGTGTACCAGCGCTTGGCCTTGGGCAGGGCCTCGGCCAGGGGGCGCACCGTCTGCTCGATGGCGCCGAAGGTGGGCACCGACCAGCGGAAGGTGGCGGCATTGCAGTCCTTGCCCGTGATTTCGTCGGCACCGGCGGTGGTGATGAAGATGCCGCCGGCCTTCTCGGCCTCCTTGCCCATGGCCAGCGATTCGGACGACAGGATGCCGCCCGCGAAGAAGCGCGTGCCCTGCTGCTGCGAGGACTCCTGCACCTTGCGCACGGCCGTGGCGGGCTTGCCTTCGGTGTCCAGCACCGTGTAGGCCAGGGGGCGCTTGAGGGCTGTGCCGTACTGCTCGATGGCCAGCTTCATGCCCAGGTCCGCGAACTTGCCGTTGGCCGCGAACGCGCCCGACATGGGCACCGGGCAGCCGAACTGGATGACGCCGCTGGCCTGCGCCCAGGCGCTCTGGGCCAGGCCCAGCGATGCGGGCAGTGCGCCCAGGGCAGAGAGTTGCAAGAGGTGGCGACGGTGCATGGGGGCTCCTGTGGAGGGGTTGAGGCCGGGTGGCCGAAAGCGGGGCACGGCTTGTGCAAAGCACATGGCGTGCCATCGCTGCAGAGCGTCGTTCGCGCTCATTTCTGCTATTTATAGTGATAAATAGAATAAACACCGTGCGTGGAAACCCTGCATCCCTTCCGCCGCCCCCATGCGGTGCATACACTGCACCATGGGCGGTACTTCACCCCTGCCGCGCACCGGCGTGCGCATCCGTCCGAGCAACGACAATCCCATCCATGCCAACCAAACCGTCCGCACAGAAGCCGCTCAAAGCCCTCAAGCGCCCCGACCTGGTGGCGCAGGAGATCAAGCGCCTGATCACTGAGAAGAACCTGAGCCCGGGCGACCGCCTGCCGCGCGAGAGCGAGCTGCAGGCGCAGTTCGAGGTCAGCAAGGGCACCATCCGCGAGGCGCTCAAGTCGCTGGAGGTGCAGGGGCTGGTGACCATCTCCACCGGCCCCTCGGGCGGCGGCACCATCGCCGAGGTGCCGCTGGACCGCACCCTGCAGTTCATGCAGAACTACCTGTTCTTCCAGGAAGTGACCATCGACAACATCTATGCCGTGCGCCAGTTCCTGGAGCCCGAGCTGGCCGCTGGCGCCGTGCCGCACCTGACCGAGGCCGACTTCGAGGCGCTGGAGCACTCCATCGCCTGCTGCGACCCGGCGTCGAGCAGCGAGGACATGCTCAGCCAGCGGCGCGAGGACGTGAACTTCCACGACATCCTGGCCGCGGCCAACCCGAACCCCTTCCTGCGCTTCAACTGCGAACTCATCAACGAGATGCTGCGCCAGCTCATCGTCTACGGCAACCGCACGCCCAAGGCCGAGCACCGGCGCTTTGGCGAGGTCAATGCCAACTTCCACCGCGAGATCGTGCAGGCCGCGCGGGCGCGCGACGTGGAAACCGTGCGCACGCTGATGGCGCGGCACATGCAGGACGCGGCCAGCAGCGTCAAGCGCATGAAGGGGCGCATCCAGGGCCGGCTGATCCTGGACGCCGACACGCTGCGCAGCCCGCGCTCGGCCCATGTGCGGCCCAAAGCCACCGCCAAGACGACCAAGCCGAAAGCCGGCGAGTAGGAGCTCAGCGCGCTGGTTGGAACATGATCAGCGCCATGCCGCATAGCGCCACGGCCACACCGGCAATGTCCCAGGCCGTGGGTCGGATCTGGTCCACCGCCCAGAGCCAGGCCAGCGCCACGCCGATATAGACGCCGCCATAGGCGGCATACACCCGTCCGGCGGCCGCCGTGTCGTGCAGGGTCAGCAGCCAGGCGAACAGCGCCAGGCTGGCGGCTGCGGGCAGCAGCAGCCACACAGTCTTGCCCTGCTTGAGCCACAGGTAGGGCAGGTAGCAGCCCACGATCTCGGCCAGCGCGGTCGCGATGAACAGCAGCAGGGTCTTCATGTGGAGGGCAGGGCGACTTTGGTCATGATGCTTCGATGGTGGGCGAAGCATCCGGGGCGGTCAAGCGCCTATCGTGAAGCCTGTTCCAACACCAGGCTTTGCATTCCATGATCACCTGTTTCATCCGCTACGAGATCGACCCTTTCCAGCGCGACACCTTTGCCGAGTACGCCCGGCGCTGGGGTGAGATCATCCCGCGCTGCGGCGGCCACCTGCTGGGCTACTTCCTGCCGCACGAGGGCAGCAACTACGAGGCCTGGGGCCTGATCGGCTTCGACTCGCTGGCCGCCTACGAGGCCTACCGCGCGCGCCTGCGCACCGATGCCGAGGGCCGTGCCAACTTTGCCTTCGCGCAGGAAAAGCGCTTCATCCTGCGCGAGGAGCGCACGTTCACCCAGGGCGTGCAGGGCACGCTGGGCATGCCGGCCTACGCGCAGGAGTCCACGCCATGATGGCCGTGATCTTCGAGGTGCTGCCAGCGCCCGGCCAGCGCGGCGCCTACCTGGACGCCGCCTCGGCCTTGAAGCCCTTGCTGGCGCAGATCGACGGCTTCATCTCCATCGAGCGCTTCGAGAGCTTGGCCACGCCGGGAAAGCTGCTGTCGCTGTCCTTCTGGCGCGACGAAGAGGCCGTGGCCCGCTGGCGCCAGCAGGAGGCACACCGCAGCACCCAGGCGGCCGGGCGCGACCATGTGTTTGCCGACTACCGGCTGCGCGTGGCGGCGGTAGTGCGCGATTACGGCATGAACGACCGGGCGCAGGCGCCCGGTGATTCGCGTGCGGTGCATGGCTGAAACCCGGCAGGCCTCACACCGGCATGAGGCCTGTGCGCAGCGCGTGGGCCCATTCAGGCCGGCCGCGCAGCCCGGCCAGCACGGCCATGGATTCGTGGTCATAGGGCACTGTGATGTGCTCCACCTGCCACCCCTGCGCGGTTGATTCGGCGATCGCGTAGCGCGCCTCAGGCGTGCCGTTCTCTACCTTGTGTGCCACGGGGTGGTCGTCGCCATAGGCCTGCAGGCCCACGCTGCCGGGGTTGACCAGCAGAACACCCGCACCCAGGCGCACCTGGCGTGGCACGTGCGTGTGGCCGCTGGCGATCAGCGGTGCGTACTGGCCTGCCAGGCGCTCGTCAATCTCGGTCGGGGTGGCGGCGCGCACCGTGGAGCCGTCCAGCGTTTCGAGCAGGTATTCGTGGTCGCTGCGCGGCGAGCCATGGCACAGCAGCACGCCCTCGTCCAGGCGCAGGGTGTGGGTGAGGCTGCGCATCCAGGCGAATTCCTCTTCGGTGAGCTGCGCATGCGCGTACTGGTCCGATGCGCCGCCGTGGCCGGGGCGCAATTGCAGCACCTGGCGCTCGTGGTTGCCGGCCAGCGACAGCCAGTCAGACGCCATGAGCCACTGCGCCGTCTCGCGCGGCAGCAGGGGGCCCGAAAGGTTGTCACCCAGGTTCACCACCCGGTCGGCACCGCGGCGGGCGATGTCCGCCGCCACGGCTTCGAGCGCCGCCAGGTTGCCGTGG
>JAZKEE010000201.1:0-28441 GCA_040387235.1 Pseudomonadota bacterium | reverse complement strand
CGCCCGCGCTGGCCTTGATGAGCACCGGGTAGCCGATGCGGTCGGCCTCGCGCTGCAGCAGGACCGGGTCCTGGTCGGCCCCGTGGTAGCCCGGCACCAGGGGTACGCCGGCCTTTTCCATGAGCTGCTTGGACTCGGCCTTGAGCCCCATGGCCTGGATCGCGGAAGGAGGCGGGCCGATGAACACCAGGCCCGCGTCGGCGCAGGCCTGGGCGAATTCCTCGTTCTCGCTCAGGAAGCCGTAACCCGGGTGCACGGCCTGCGCACCGGTCGCCTTGGCGGCGGCGATGATGCGCTGCCACTGCAGGTAACTTTCCTTGGGCGCACTGCCGCCGATGTGCACGGACTCGTCGCACACGGCCACATGCTTGGCTCCGGCATCGGCGTCCGAGTACACCGCCACGGTCTTGACACCCAGGCGGCGGGCGGTGGCGGCAACTCGGCACGCGATCTCACCGCGGTTGGCAATCAGGATTTTTGTGAACATAGGACTTCAAACCGCCTTCGCGGGGCCAGAAAAAAGAGAAGACAAGCGCCGCAGCACGGCGCGCAGAAACTTGAAGAGCACCACCAGCAGCAGCACCGAGACCACCAGCATCACCACCAGCACCACCCCGAAGGTCACCGGGTACTGCGTGGCGAGCCAGACCACGCCCACCACCAGCCCGTCCTCCAGGAAGGACAGGCCCCAGTTGGAGAACGGCTCGGGCGAGGTGTTGGCCGCGGCGCGCGCCGTCATCTTGGTGGCCAGGGAGGTGGCGGCCAGCGAGCCGCCCATCAGCCCACCCACCAGCCCCATGGTGGCGCTGTCGGCCCCGAAAACGCCCGCCGCCAGCAAGGCCCCCGCCGGCACGCGGATGAACGCGTGCAGGGCGTCCCAGGCACTGTCGAACCAGGGCACCTTGTCGGCGAAGAACTCCACCACCAGCATGCAACCGCTGACCGCAAGCACCATCGGGCTCTGCAGCACTGCCAGGCCCGGCGGCAGCGGCAGCCAGCCGGCCCAGCCCATGGCGCCGACCATGAACACCACGGCATACAGGCGCACGCCGCTGGCCCAGCCCAAAGCCGCCGCCAGGGCCAGCAGGCCGGGCATGTCGAGCTGCTGGGTGGCGCGCGCGACGCCCCCGGCGACGTCGCGGGCCGTGCCCGCGTCCACGTGCAGGCCGATGGTGTGCAGCCACTGAACGATGCTGAGCCAGAGTGCGTCCATGGGATGTCCCGGTGAGCGGATCAGACAGCCAGCCAGGCTGGTTTGCGCTTTTGCAGGAAGGACTGCACGCCCTCGCGGCCTTCCTCGCTGGCGCGGATCTCGGCGATGCCTTGTACCGTGGCGTCGATCAGGCCCGCGTTGATCTCACGCTCGGCCACGTCGATCACCAGTTTCTTGCAGGCGCGCACGGCCGCAGGGCTGGCACTGGTGAGCGCCTTGAGCAGCTCGGCCAGCTTGGCATCAAGCGCCTCGAAGGCTGGGTCGGCCACCACCACCTCATGTACGAAGCCGATGCGCAGGGCCTCGGCCGCGCTGAAGCGCTCGGCTGTGAGGAAGTAGCGGTGCGCCGCGCGTGCGCCCATGGCGCGGATCACGTAGGGGCTGATGGTCGCAGGGATCAGGCCCAGCTTCACCTCGCTCAGGCAGAAGCCCGCCGTGTCCACCGCCACTGCCATGTCGCAGGCGGCCACCAGGCCCACGCCGCCGGCATACACGTCGCCCTGCACACGGGCGATGGTGGGCTTCGGGCATTCGTAGATCACGCGCAGCATCTCGGCCAGCTTGCCGGCATCGGCCAGGTTCTCGTCGCGCGTGTAGTCGGCCATGCGGCGCATCCAGTTGAGGTTGGCGCCCGCGCAGAAGGCCGGGCCTTCTGCCGCCAGCACCACGGCGCGCACCTCGGTGCGCGCGCCGACCTCGGTGAAGGCCCCCGTGATCTCGGCGATCACTTCGTCGCTGAAGGCGTTGCGGATCTCGGGCTGCGTGAGCGTGATGCGCGCCACGGCGCCTTCGTAGGCAATGGTCAGATTGGGATTGCTCATGGTGGTCCGTCCTTACATGCGGAACAAACCGAACTTGGTGTCTTCGATGGGCGCGTTGCGTGTCGCAGCCAGGCCCAGCGCCAAGACGCGGCGCGTGTCGGCCGGGTCGATCACGCCGTCGTCCCACAGGCGCGCGGTGGCGTAGTAGGGGTGGCCCTGGTCTTCGTACTGGCGGCGGATGGGGGCCTTGAAGGCTTCTTCCTCCTCGGCGCTCCACTGGCCGCCCTTGCCCTCGATGCCGTCGCGCTTGACGGTGGCCAGCACGCCGGCCGCCTGCTCGCCGCCCATGACGCTGATGCGCGCGTTGGGCCACATCCACAGAAAGCGTGGGCTGTAGGCGCGGCCGCACATGCCGTAGTTGCCGGCGCCGAAGCTGCCGCCGATGATGATGGTGAACTTGGGCACGGCGGCCGTGGCCACGGCCGTGACCATCTTCGCGCCGTTGCGCGCGATGCCCTCGTTCTCGTACTTGCGGCCGACCATGAAGCCGGTGATGTTCTGCAGGAAGACCAGCGGGATCTTGCGCTGGCAGCACAGCTCGATGAAGTGCGCGCCCTTCAGCGCCGACTCGCTGAACAAAATGCCATTGTTGGCGATGATGCCCACGGCCATGCCCTCGATGCGCGCAAAGCCCGTGACCAGCGTGGTGCCGTAGCGCGCCTTGAACTCGTCGAACTCGCTGCCATCGACGATGCGGGCGATGATCTCGCGCACGTCGAAGGGCTTGCGCGTATCCACCGGGATCACGCCGTAGAGCTCTTCGCCAGCGAACTTCGGCGGCAGCGGCGCGCCGTCGGCCGGCGACGCAGCCTTGGCCTTGTTCAGGTTGCGCACGGAGTTGCGCGCCAGTTGCAGCGCATGCAGGTCGTTCTGCGCCAAGTGGTCGGCCACGCCCGACAGGCGCGTATGCACGTCGCCACCGCCCAGGTCCTCGGCCGTGACGACCTCGCCCGTGGCGGCCTTCACCAGCGGCGGGCCGCCCAGGAAGATGGTGCCCTGGTTCTTCACGATGATGGACTCGTCGCTCATGGCCGGCACGTAGGCGCCGCCGGCCGTGCAGCTGCCCATGACCACGGCGATCTGCGAGATGCCCTGGGCGCTCATGTTGGCCTGGTTGAAGAAGATGCGGCCGAAATGATCGCGGTCGGGGAACACCTCGTCCTGGTTGGGCAGGTTGGCACCGCCCGAGTCCACCAGGTAGATGCAGGTCAGGTGGTTCTGCTGCGCCACTTCCTGCGCGCGCAGGTGCTTCTTGACGGTGAGCGGGTAGTAGGTGCCGCCCTTCACCGTGGCGTCGTTGCACACGACCATGCAGTCCACGCCACTCACCCGGCCGATGCCGGCGATCAGGCCGGCGCTCGGCGCATCGTTGTTGTACATGTTGAGCGCGGCCAGGGGCGCCAGCTCCAGGAAGGGGGTGCCCGGGTCCAGCAGCATCTGCACGCGCTCGCGCGGCAGCAGCTTGCCGCGCGCCGTGTGCTTGGCGCGGGCAGCTTCGCCGCCGCCCTGGGCCACCTTGTCCAGGTGGCCGCGCAGGTCATCGACCAAGGTGCGCATGGCGGCCGCATTGGCCAGGAAGTCGGCCGAGCGGGCGTTCAGTTGGGTATCGAGGATGGTCATGCAGCGAATCTTTCAAGCAGTCTTTTCTTCGGCCAGCCCCAGCTGGTCCTTCATTTCGTCGCGGATCCTGAACTTCTGGATCTTGCCGGTCACCGTCATCGGGAAGCCCGTGACGAAGCGGATGTAGCGCGGCACCTTGTAGTGGGCGATCTGGCCCTTGCAGAAGGCGCGCACGGCCTCCTCGGTCAGCTCCTGGCCGGGCTTGACCACGATCCAGGCGCACAGCTCCTCGCCGTACCTGGCGTCGGGCACGCCCACCACCTGCACGTCCTGCACCTGCGGGTGGCGGTAGAGGAACTCCTCGATCTCGCGCGGATAGATGTTCTCGCCGCCGCGGATCACCATGTCCTTGATGCGCCCGACGATGTTCACGTAGCCCTCGGCGTCCATGGTGGCCAGGTCGCCGGTGTGCATCCAGCCCTCGGTATCGATGGCCTCGCGGGTCTTGGCCTCATCGCCCCAGTAGCCGTGCATCACCGAATAGCCGCGCGTGCAGAACTCGCCGCGCTCGCCCACGGGCACGGTCTGGCCCGTCTCGGGGCTCACGATCTTCACCGTGAGGTGCGGCTGCACCAGGCCCACGGTGGAGACGCGCTTGGCCAGTGGCGTCTCGGTGCTGCTCTGGCAGCTCACGGGGCTGGTCTCGGTCATGCCGTAGGCGATGGTGATCTCGGACAGGTGCATCTGCTCCACCACGCGCTTCATCACCTCGGTCGGGCAGGGCGAGCCGGCCATGATGCCGGTGCGCAGGGTGGACAGGTCGAACTCGGCAAAGCGCGGGTGGTCCAGCTCGGCGATGAACATGGTGGGCACGCCGTGCAGGCCGGTGCAGCGCTCGTCCTGCACCGTCTGCAGCACCGTCAATGGGTCGAAGCCGTCATTGGGGTAGACGATGGTCGCGCCGTGCGTGAAGCAGGCCAGGTTGCCCAGCACCATGCCGAAGCAGTGGTACAGCGGCACGGGGATGCACAGCCGGTCTGCCGGCGTGAGGCGCATGCACTCGCCGATGAAGAAGCCGTTGTTCAGGATGTTGCGGTGCGTGAGCGTGGCGCCCTTGGGAAAACCCGTGGTGCCGCTCGTGAACTGGATGTTGATGGGGTCGGTGGCCTTGAGGCCCGCCGCCACCTCGGCCAGGCGTGCATCGGTCGCATCGCCGCGCGCGAGCAGTTCTGAAAAGCGCAGCAGGCCCGGCTCGTCGGCGCCCTGCCCGGCCTCGTCGATCCACACCACGGTATTCAGGTGCGGCAGCTTCACCGCGCCCAGGCGGCCCGGCTCCTGGCGCTGCCACTCGGGCGCCAGTTCGCGCAGCATGCCCAGGTAGTCGCTGGTCTTGAAGCGCGCCATGCTCACCAGCAGCCGGCAGCCGACCTTGTTGAGCGCGTACTCCACCTCGGAGGTGCGGTAGGCCGGGTTGATGTTGACCAGCACCAGGCCCACCTGCGCCGTGGCCAGCTGCATCAGCACCCACTCGGCATTGTTGTGCGACCAGATGCCCACGCGGTCGCCGGGCACCAGGCCCAGCCCCAGCAGGGCACTGGCTAGGCGGCTGGCCTCGGCGTGCAGGCTGCGGTAGGTGTAGCGCAGCTTCTGG
This sequence comes from Pseudomonadota bacterium, assembly GCA_040387235.1. Taxonomy (GTDB): domain Bacteria; phylum Pseudomonadota; class Gammaproteobacteria; order Burkholderiales; family Burkholderiaceae_C; genus Acidovorax. The sequence continues at coordinate 23,196 of JAZKEE010000201.1, read as the reverse complement.
TGCACGCTGACCAGCGCCTCGCGCTCGGGCTGGCGGGCCACCATGGCATCGAAGAAGTCGCCCAGCGTCTGTTCGATCAACGGCATGTCGGTGGCGCCACGGGCCAGGCTGGTGGCCAGTGGGGTGGTGGCGGAAGGCATGGCTGCACCCATTGTCTTGTCTCCTTGCGTATCGCTTGCCCGCGCGGCATGGGCAATAGGGTTCAAGCATAGAAGCCCACCACGGCCCATGGGGGACACAAAGGTTGCAAATCGTGCCACAGCTCATGCACACTGTACCCCGTGAAATCCCCTGTCCCCACCGTATTCGGCGAGCTTCCTGCCCCCAGGACCGCCCCCGCGGCAACTCCCATCGCCTTTGTACAGGCGATTGCACTCGCTTACAGGCGCCGGGGCATGAGCCCCGCCTGGGCCCTGGCCCAGGCACAGATTGCGCCCGAGCTGCTGTTCGACGACAGTGCCCACATCACCGCCTGGCAGATGGAGGAGATCTCGGGCGCCGCCATGCGCGAGCTGGACGACGAGGCCCTGGGCTGGTTCGGCCGGCGCCTGCCTTGGGGCAGTTACGGCATGCTGGCACGCGCCTCCATCAGCTCGCCCGACCTGGGCGTGGCGCTCAAGCGCTGGTGCCGCCACCACGGCCTGCTGGCCGACGACATCGCGCTGCAGCTGTCGCAGGCCGATTCCACAGCCACCTTGGCCATCACCGAGGCGCGTGACTTGGGCTCCCTGCGCGAGTTCTGCCTGGTCTCGGTGCTGCGCAATGCCCTGGGCCTGGGCTGCTGGATGGTGGACTCGCGCGTGCCGCTGCTGGCGGCCGAGTTCGCCTTTGCCGCACCGCCGCATGCCGGGGCCTATGCGGTGCTGTTCCCCGGGGGATCGGTGCGCTTCAACGCCCCGCAGACGGCCATCCACTTCGATGCGCGCTACCTCAGCCTGCCCCTGCGGCGCGATGAAGCCGCGCTGCGCCAGATGCTGCAGCATGCGCTGCCACTCACCGTCCTGCAGTACCGGCGCGACCGGCTGTTGGTGGCGCGCGTGCGCCAGCTGCTGGGCGCGCCCTTGCAGGGCCACCCGGGCCAGGCACTGGCCTCGCACAGCGCCGAATCGCTGGCGCACCTGCTGCATGTGTCGCCGCGCACGCTGCACCGCCAGCTCAAGGAGGAAGGGGCCACCCTGCAGGGCCTCAAGGACGAGGTGCGCCAGGCCCGTGCCATGGAGCTGCTGCACCGCAGCGACCGCCCCATCAAGCAGGTGGCCGAGGCCGCCGGCTTCGTCAACGAGAAGAGCTTCATCCGCGCCTTCAAGGGCTGGACCGGGCATTCGCCGGCCGAGTACCGGCGTCTGGCCCGTACGGCGGCGTGATCGGCAACCGCAATGGCAGCAGGGGAACCCCCTGCGCCATGCCCCGAGAACTACACTGAACCCCAATGCCGATGATCCACCTGTACCACTGCGTCAGCGCACGCTCGTTCCGTCCCCTGTGGATGCTCGAAGAGCTGCAACTGCCGTACTCGCTGCACATGCTGCCCTTTCCGCCCCGGCTGAAGGCGCGCAGCTTCCTGGAACTCAACCCGCTGGGCACCGTGCCCCTGCTGGTGCAGGACGCCGTGCGCATGACCGAATCGGCCGCCATCTGCCAGTACCTGGCCGCCGCCCACCCCGATGCCGGGCTGGACGTGCGCGCCGTGGACCCGGCCTACGGTGCCTACCTCAACTGGCTGCACATGGGCGAGGCGACGCTGACCTTTCCGCAGACCCTGGTGCTGCGCTACGGCCGCTTCGAGCCCAAGGCACGCCAGCAGCCCCAGGTGGTCGAGGACTACCGCCGCTGGTTCCTGGCCCGCCTGCGCGCGGTGGAAACCGCCCTCGCCCATGGCGAACACCTGTGCGCCGGGCGCTTCACCGCCGCCGACGTCTCGGTGGGCTATGCGCTGCTGCTGGCCGAGCACCTGGGCCTGTCGCCCGAGTTCGGGGAGCGCACGCTGATGTACTGGCACCGCCTGCAGCAGCGCCCCGGCTACCAGCGCGCCATGGCCGCACAGATCGAGGCGGCCGAGGAACAGGACGTGCCGACCACGCCGGCGCCGGATACGCGGCCCTGAAATCTACTGCGGCGCCCGGTACACCGGCAGCGACTTCACCAGCGCCCGGAACTCGGGCGAGTGCCGCAGCACGCTGCCGCCGGCCTCGATCAGGTCCGTGACCTCGTGTTGTTCGATGGAGAACGCCGTGGGGATCTGCAGCAGGCGCGGGCGCGCCACGTCGTCGGGCGAGTCGCGCAGGTTGACCGACACCACGTGGATCTCGGCGTTCGGCGCGAACACGTCGCCGCCGCTGTGCGGACTCACGGCCAGGGTCTTGCGCCACTGCTCGGTGATGTCGCGCAGGTATTCCTGCGTCTCACGTGTGGCGCGCGCGCCGGTGCCGAACAGAAGGGAATCCACCACCTGCAGCATGTCGGGCACCTTGTCGCTGGTGTCGATGTTGAACGAGGGGTCGCGCTCGGCGTTTACCGTGATCAGCACCAGCTTGCGGATGCTGCCCGGCGGAATACCCACCTCGCTGAAGCTCTCGCGCAGGCCGCCGCCAGCCAGCGCGCGGTCGAGCAGGCGCTGCACGCCCAGATTGTCAGACAACCCACCATCGACCAGATGGATATAGGGCTTGCGCCTGGCATCGAGGTAGCTCTGCTCGTTGACCCGGTACAGCCGCGAGCGGTAGTCGCCAGCATTGGCGCGCGCCAGGTGGCTGCCGGCTGGGCGGTTGGCGCACTGGTCCGCATGGTTCTTGAGCGTCATGGGACTGAGCAGCAGCGGCACGGCCGACGAGGCGGCCACGGCGAAGGACAGCGGGACGGTGCGCAGGTCCGAGCAGATCAGCGCGAACTGGTCCCAGGTGAACTCGAAGCCCGTTCCCAGCGACATGTCGGTGGCGGTGATGAACAGCTGCGGGTGGCGCGGGCGCCTTTCCACGTCGCCAAAGGTCTTGCCGGCATAGAGCTCGTCGAGCCGGCGCGCCAGCAAGTGGGTGCGGCCCAGCCAGGGCGAGGTCAGGTCCACCAGGTTGCCTGGGCGCAGGGCCTGGGTGATCAGGCTGTTCTGGAAGTTCTGGCGCAGGAACTCGTGCTCGAAGCGCGGCAGCCCCTCGATGCCGTGCGCCGCATAGTAGGCCGCCACGATGCTGCCGCCGGAAACGCCGCTGACCACGTCGGTCGCATCCAGCAGCGTGGTCGGCCGCCCGTTCCACTCGAAAACCGTGTTCTGCATCTCGGTGAGCACGCCGAAGCCGAAGGCCGCAGCACGCGCCCCCCCGCCCGAGAGGGTGACGGCCACCAGGATGGTCGGATCACGCTGGGACGGTCGCTGCGTGACCGCCTGTTCCTCCGGGGGCATGGGCTCGTTGACCCAGGGCCGTACGGACGAGCACCCGGCCAGCAAGACCACCAGCGCGGCCCCCACACAACGCACCATCGATTGCAGTGTTGTCACAGGCTCCCCCTCCCGGCGCGGCAGGAATGCGCGCTCTGCGGGGGAGTTTAAGAGAAGGGCGGCACGTTGCTCGCCTGGCTCAGCAGCCCAGCAGGGCGGGCAGATCGGCCATGCTGCGGAACACCTGCGATGCGCCGGCCGCACGCAGTGCCTGGTCGCCAATGCCCAGCGGGGCATAGGCGAACACCGTGGCGCCCGCGGCCACGCCGGCCGTCACGCCGATCGTGGTGTCTTCGACCACGGCGCAGCGCGCGGGGTCGGCCTGCAGCGCGGCGGCGGCGGCCAGGTACACATCGGGAGCGGGCTTGGTGTGGGGCACCTCGTGGCCGCTGAAGATGCGCCCCTCGAAGTACGGCATGAGCCCCACCTTGACCAGTTGCATCTCCACCTTGAAACGGTCGGCCCCCGAAGCGCAGGCGATGCGCCCGCCATGGTGGGCGTGCACGCGCTCGATGGTCGGGTGGATGTGCTCGATGGCCACCAGGTGCAGGTCCAGCTCGGCATTGCGCCGGGCGTAGAAGGCGGCCATCCACTCGTCGGTGAGTGGCTTGCCGGTCTCGGCCTCGATGCGGGCCGTGGCACTGCGCACCGTCCTGCCGATGAAATAGTCCATGCACTCTTCGTGCGTGATGGCCCAGCCCGCCTCGTTGAGCATGGTGCGCAGCACGCCGTTGGTGATGTGCTCGCTGTCGACGAGCACGCCGTCGCAGTCGAACAGGATGGCGTCAAAAGTCATGGGTCAGGACTCAAAAAAAAAGTGGAGAAAAAGAAACCATTCACTGCTGGTCGCCATCGACGTAGAACCAGCGCCCCTCTTCGCGCACGAAGCGGCTGGCCTCGTGCAGGCGCACGGCGCGGCCGCCCACACGGTAGCGCGCAACGAACTCGACTTCGGCCGCGTCCTCGCCCGTGCTGCGCTGGCTGCGCACCGTGAGGCCCAGCCAGCGGGCGCCGGGGTCGAAGTCCAGCTGCGCAGGCCGGGTGCGCGCATGCCAGGTGGCCTGCAGGTAGTCGGCCCGTTCAAGCACGAAGGCGGTGTAGCGAGAGCGCATGAGGCTGGGCGCATCGGGGGCAGGCGCAGCATCGAAGTGGTCCAAATACCTGCCGCAGCAGGCTGCATAGGCCAGGGGCTTCTGGCGTGCATTCGTCTGGCCGCAGGGGCAGGCGCTGGTGGGTTCAGGGGATGTCATGGGATTAAATGGCCATACCAACTATCGGTAGCGTTGCCGAACCTGGCGCGGCGAAGGCCAGTGCCCCGCACAAGGGCCGCCAAGCCGCGAATGCGGCGCTTCGCTTGCATGCACTGGGGGGATCCCTCTCTCGCCTCGCGCAGCGAGGCGAGAGAGGGGTGAAGGCGCGAAGCGACTCAGGGGGTGCTTCATTTCATGGCGCCAAATACCTTCTTGACCAGGGCGCTGCCCGCGGCCGCCGGGTTCTGGCGAATGCGGCGCTCCTCCTCCCCGATCATGAGGTACAGGCCATCGAGCGTGCGCCCGGCGACGTACTGCGCCAGGTTGGCATCCTCGGCCTTGAGCAGGCCGAAGCTGGCCGCCTTGCCGGCGAAGGCGTTGTACTTCTGGGCGAGGCCGACCTTTTCCGTGGCCTGGTTCACGACGGGCAGGAAGCGCTCCCCCAGCGCAACACGCGTCTTCTCGGCGAAGAAGGCGGTCACCGAAGTCTCGCCGCCGCCCAGGATGTTGCGGGCGTCGGTCACGGTGATGTTCTTCACGGCCTGGACCAGCAGGTCCTGCCCCAGCGGCACGGCGGCCTCTGCGGCACGGTTGATGGACGTGACGAGTTCGTCGATGCGCCGCCCCTGGCCCAGCGACTTCATGACCTTGGCGGCATCGTCGAGGTAACCCGGCAGGCCGATGCGCACGCGCGGGTTGCCCAGGAAGCCATCAGGCCGGCCCAGCGAGGCAACGGCCGCCTGCACGCCCTGGGACAGGGCCGCCTTCAGGCCGCCCGAGGCATCGCTGGCCGACAGGTCGGCCAGCGACAGGGCCTGGGCATGGCCGGTGGTGGCCAGCATCAAGGCGCCCAGTGCGCCCACGCTGGCATGGTGAAATTCGCGACGCAGCATGCGTAGCCTCTCTGGTCGGTCAGCACAAAAAAACGGGCGCCTTCGGACCGCCTGAAGGCAGGTCGGAAAGAGCCATGGAAGCGGGATTTTCGCCGACGCGCCACACGCCGTAGACTGGCACGCATGAATATCACTACCCCAGGAGTCGAACCATGTGGGAAATGAGCGTGCCATGGTGGGAGTTCGTGCTGCGCGGCGTCCTGGTCTACGTGTTCCTGCTGGTCTTCCTGCGGATCACGGGCAAGCGCCAGACGGGGCAGTACGCGCCCTTCGATCTGGTGCTGCTGCTGATCCTGTCCAACGCCGTGCAGAACTCGATGAACGCAGGCGACAACTCGCTCGTCGGCGGGCTGATCTCCGCCAGCACCCTCATGGGCTGCCATGTGGTGCTGGCGAACCTGACCTTCCGCTTCGCCTGGCTGGAGCGGCTGATCGACGGCACGCCGCGCGTGCTGGTGGACGACGGCAAGGTGCACACCGAGCTGATGCACAAGGAACTGCTCTCCACCGACGACCTGGAGGCCGCGCTGCGCGCCAGCGGCTGCCTGCACCTGCACGAGGTGGAGCGCGCCACCATCGAGACCAACGGGCAGATCACCGTGGTGCTGCGCAAGCGCGGCAGCGCCGGCTGATCGACCAGGTCAGTAGGGTGTGTAGCATTTGCCGCCGGCAATTGCGGCAGTGACGGCCGGCTCCAGGCTGGCGAGCGTGGGATAGCTGGCCTGCGCGGCGTTCTCGATGATGCACAGCCGTGCATCCTTGCGCACCCACACGTCCTTGCGCTCTGCGTAGGGCAGCAGCAGGTCCGAGGTCCCCCAGTGCGCGGCGAACTGCGCCGACCCTTCGGTTCGTTCGACCTTAAAGGTCCGGACACCAATCTTGGGCCCTGAGTTGTACCGTCCTTCGCCGGGACAGGATTCGCTGGGGAAGGACTCCCAGCCACTGTTGTAGTTCAGCACATCGGCGGTGGCCGTGCCGAACTGAAAGACCAGGCGGCTGGAGGGACCCAGTGCGCTAGCGGGTTGGCAGGCTTCCTGCACCCACAGCCCCTGCGGCAAGGCGCCAGGCACGGTGCAGCGCACGCTGAGCCAGTCCACAAGGGTGTACGGCATGGTGCCCGTGCCATTGCGCACGGCGCACTGCTGGACAGCCGGGCCGCTCTGCACGGTCACCGTGTAGTCGGCACCGCCGGGCAAGGGGGTGGCGAAAGTGAAGCGCCCATCGGCGGCAATGGGCAGATTCTCTCCCGCGCTGGTGTGCAGCACCAGCGAGGAGCCGGCGGCCAATCCGCTCACCGTGCCACCCAGGGCGTACATCGCAACGGGCAGGGTCTCGCAGGCGATGGCCACATCGGTCACGGCAGCGGACAAGGTGCCCGAGCCCTGTGCCACGGTACATTGCTGCCCGGTCGGCTGGGTCTTGACGGCAAGCGCGTAGCGGCTGCCCGCTGGCCAGCTGGCGGCCAGCACGAACGCACCATTGGCCCCCACCGTGAAATCGTCCATGCCCTGGTTCTGCAGCACCAGCGTCTGGCCCGCGGCCAAGCCTGTGACGGTGCCGCCCACGGTGTAGTGCACCGCAGCGGGTGGTGGTACGGCGGGGTCCGATGGCGTGGGCGTGGAGGGACCTGGCGCAGCTGGGCTGTCGGATCCGCCACCACCACCGCAGCCGCACAACAGGGCTGTAGCCAGCCCCAGCGGCGCAAAGCGCCAGACGGCATGGGCGGCCAGGGGGAATGAACCGGGGGCAGCGCGCGGCGCGCGCGAATGAACGGACATGGACAGCTCCTCTCGAAATGGTGGAGGCTCCGGACGCATGGCACGCCCTCTGGCTCCACCTGGTTGGTGTGCTGCCAGTGTGCAGGCGCAGGCTGCGATGGGCTGGTGATGCGGATCACCAGGCCCCACCCCGAGGCAGCCCGTCAAGGTATCCGGATGTAGCAGAAACCTTCCTTACACCGGCAGCCACGCACGAGCAAACCCTACTCCAGTAGGGTTTGCGCCGCATCCATCTTGCGGAACACTTGGCAGAATTTGACCGCCCGATACGGTGCCACGCCACTGAATGCATCCAAACACTCCCTACGCCATCATCCTTGACGACCATCCCCTGGTGGCGCGCGGGGTTGCAGAGTTCCTGCGCTCGCTGCGCCCCGACATGGAGATGCGGCTGGCCACCGACGCCGCCGACTGTCTGCAGCAGGTAGCGGTCCATGGCGCGCCAGCGCTGGCCCTCGTCGACTTCTGGCTGGCGGAGGGTGCTGCCCTCGGCCTCATTGCCCAGCTGCGTGCCATCTGCCCCGGCACCGCCATCGCGGTGATGAGCGGCGATGACGACCCGCTCCTGGGCGAACGCGCCCGCGCGGGCGGTGCGCATGGCTTCCTGCACAAGCAGGAGAGCCCCGGCACCTTTGCCCAGGCCGTGCATGCACTGCTGGGCGGTCTGACCTGGTTCGTGCCGGCCGGGCGCGTGCAGCCCGGCGGCCTGCGCAGCCGCGAGCTGCCGGTGACCCCGGTGGAGCTGGGCCTGTCCACACGCCAGGGCGAGATCCTGGCACTGGTGCTGCTCGGCCAGCCCAACAAGCGCATCGCACTGGATCTGGCCCTGTCGGAGAGCACGGTGAAGGAACACGTCACCGCCATCCTGCAGCGCCTGGGTGCGCGCAACCGCATCGAGGCCATCACGCAGTTGCGCGGGCGCCGGCTGGTGCTGGCCAGGCCGCCAGACTGATGGCGACACCCCTTTCCGGCAGCACCGGCCTGGCAGCCCCGGGCGAGTGGCCTGATGATGCCCCCATCAGCATGGAGGGGCAGGCCCGCCTGCTGAAGATGACTTTTGGCCTCCTGCTCACCAGCATCTTCTTGCTGCCGCTGGTGTCGCTGGCGCTCACGCTGTTCTATGCGCAGGGGCACGATGCGCGCTGGATGTGGGTGTGGTGCGGCTTCTATGCCCTGTTTGCCATGGTGATGGCCGTGCAGCGCCGCATCCATCTGCGCGACCGCGCGCGCCTGGATGCACAAGCCCTGGTGCGCAAGTGGAAGCCCCGGCTCGAGCACTGTGCGCTGCTGCACGGCGCGGGCATCACCGCGCCCATGGCCATCGTGGCCGGCCATGCGAGCTACGACTTCGCCTTGTTGCTGCTGGTGACCAACGCCGCCATCGTCGTCGGCAACGCCACACTCCAGACGCCTGTGCTCAGCGTGTTCATGCGCCTGTTCATGGCTGGCTGGAATGCATCGCTGCCCCTCCTGGTCTGGGTGTTTCCGGACCACTGGCATTTCATCCTGCCGTTGGCGCTGCTGCTCAGCCTGGCCATCTACCGCCACTCACACATGACGCACCGCTTCTTCCTGCAGCAGATCCGGCTGGAGGAGCGCGGCGCGCAGATGGCTGAGCGCTACCTGGCGGCGCGCAACGAAGCGCAGGCAGCCCTGGAGGAGAAAAACCGCTTCCTGCGCACCGCCGCGCACGACCTGCGCCAGCCCGTGCACGCCATGGGCCTGCTGGCCGAAGCCATTGCAAGGCGCAACCGCGATGGCGCCCTGGATGCGCCCCTGACCGACCTGCAGCGCAGCGTGCACTCGGTGAACCTGATGTTCAACTCGCTGCTGGACCTTTCGCGCATCGAAGGCGGCCAAGTGGCCGTGCATGCCGGGCCCGTGGCGCTGGATGGGCTCTTCGACGACGTGCTCACGCTCTTTCGCGAGGAGGCGCGCACCCGTGGCCTGCGGCTGCGCGTGCGCCCCCCGGGACCCCACGCCGCCGCGCTGGCCGACGCGGACCTGCTGCGCCAATCGGTCGTGAACCTGGTGCACAACGCACTGCGCTACACCGTGCGCGGCGGCGTGCTGCTGACTGCGCGCCAGCGCCGCGGCGGCTGGCAGATCGAGGTCTGGGACACCGGTGTGGGCGTGGCCCTGGAGGACCAGCTGCGCATCTACGCGCCGTTCTACCGCCCGCAGCACGCCTGGAACATCGACAACAACGGCCACGGCCTGGGCCTGGCCGTGGTGGCGCGCTGCGCCAAGCTGATGGGCGCGGACTATGGACTGGCCTCGCGCCTGGGCAGGGGGTCGCGGTTCTGGCTGCGCCTGCCCGCGGCCACCCCGGTCGACAACCCCTGCGCTCCTGCACGCTACAGAGGCCTGGCATGGGACACGGGCGAAGGCAGTGGCCGGCCCGACCTGGGTTCGCTGGCAGGCACCTGCCTCGTGATCGACGACGATCCGCAGGTGGCAGCCGCCTGGGCCGCACTGCTGCAGGCCTGGGGCATCGACGCACAGTTCGCCAGCTGTGCCAGCGAGGCCTGGGACCTGGTGGACGGCGGTTTTCGCCCCCGTGCCATCCTGTGCGACCAGCGCCTGCGCTCGGGCGAGAGCGGTTTCGACATCCTGCGTGCGCTGATGGCGCACTGCCCCGATGCCTACGGCGCCATGGTCAGCGGCGAACTGCAGTCGCCTGAACTGCAGGAGGCCGAGAACGAAGGTTACCTGGTGCTGCCCAAGCCGCTCGACGTGGTCCGGCTGCATGCCGTGCTGGCCCAATGGCTGGCGCCCCGGTACAGCCGCTGACGGGCTCGACTCGCATGGCCACGCAAGAACACCGGCTGGAAGCCAGCACGCCCAGCGACGAAGGCCGCCTGCGGCTGCTGAGCGCCGCGTTTGCGCGCCTGCGCCTGAGCATGGCGGCCATGCCCGCCATGGGCGTGCTGTTCGGGGGGCTGCTGGCCTGGCTTGGTGGCGACCCCAGGGGCTTCTTCGCATGGGGAGCCCTGTACCTGCCCGCCCTGTGGTGCGCATGGCACCTGCTGCGCCGCTACCGGCGCGAACAACTGGAGCACCCGCCCGCCGAGGTGCTCGCGGCCTGGGAGCCCCGCGTGCAATGGCTGGCGCTGTGCCATGGCACGGCACTGGCTTCGACCGTGGCGCTTTCGATGGGCAGTGCCAGCTACGACTTCATGCTGCTGGTGTATGCCGCCCTGATGGGCACCGTGGCCGTCAACGCCGCCCAGATGTCGGCGTCCTGGAGCGTCTACCGTGCCTTTTTCTTCGGCATGGGCGGCAGCCTGGTGTTGACGCCTTGGGCGTTCGAGGGCCACTGGTACTTCATCCTGCCCATCGCGCTGGTGATGAATGTGGTGATCTACCGCAGTGCCATCCACTCGCACCGCTTCTTCGTGCGCCAGGTGGCGCTGGAAGAGCACAGCCGCGACCTAGCCGAACGCTACCGCCAGGCCAGCCATGCCGCAGAGACGGCACTGGCAGAGAAGAACCGCTTCTTGAGCACCGCCGCGCACGACCTGCGCCAGCCCGTGCATGCCATGGGCCTGCTGGCCGAGGCCATTGCCCTGCACGGCCAGGGCATCCCCCGGCTGGAGGGCCTGCTCACGCAATGGCGGCTCAGCATGCGTTCGGTGAGCCACATGTTCGATGCCCTGCTGGACCTGTCGCGCATCGAATCGGGCGCCGTGGAGCTGCGGCCCGCTCCGTTGTCGCTCCATGGCCTCTTCGATGATCTCCACACGCAGTTTGCGGCCGAAGCAGGCACCCGCCGCCTGGCCCTGCGCCTGCGCACACCGAAGCCCCACGCCACCGTGCTGGCCGACCCGGCGCTGGCGCGGCAGTCGCTGGCCAATCTGGTGCACAACGCGCTGCGCTACACGCCGTACGGCGGCGTGCTGGTGGGCGCGCGGCGGCGTGGCGGGCACTGGCGCATCGAGGTGTGGGACACCGGGGTGGGTGTGGCCCTGGAGGAACAAGGCCAGATCTACCAGGCCTTCTACCGCCCGCACCACGCTTGGGAGCTGCACCGCAGCGGCCACGGCCTGGGGCTGGCCGTGGTGGCGCGCTGCGTGGCGCTGATGGGTGCGCGCCAAGGCCTCAGGTCCCAGCTCGGCAAGGGATCGTGCTTCTGGATCGAGCTGCCGGCCACCGATGCACCGCCGCTGGCCGAGCCATTGGCGCCAATGGGTGCGCAGGGACGCTACGGCCCTTTGCAAGGGCGCTGCCTGGTGCTGGACGACGACCCGCATGTGCTGGGCGCCTGGTCGGCCCTTCTCAGTACCTGGGAGGTGGAGGTGCGCCTGGCCTCCAATGCGGGCGAGGCCTTCGCGCACATCGAAGCCGGGTTCACGCCGCAGGCCATCCTGTGCGACCAGCGTCTGCGCTCGGGAGAAAGTGGCTTCGAGGTGCTGCTGGCGCTTCTGGAACGCTGCCCTGACGCGCACGGCGCCATGGTCAGCGGCGAATTCGACGCGCCCGAATTGCAGGAGGCCGACGCGCTGGGCTATCTGGTGCTGCGCAAGCCCGTGGATGCCGACACGCTGCACGCCCTGCTCACGCAGTGGCTGCGAGCGCCCGGCTCCTGATGGCTTCAAGCCAACTCACAACTACAAAGGTGTGAAACTGGCGCGGCCAATAGCCGTGCCCCCGCGCAAGGGACGCCCCGCCGCGCTGGGGGCGTCCCCCTTCCCGAATTACGCCGTAATTCGAGAGAGGGGGCTGAGGGCCGCGGCTCCAAGCCTGCCTGCGCAGGCTTGGACGTGCCCGAAGAGCGGCCGCCTCTGGTGGACGCACCGAGGCGCGAAGCGACTCAGGGGGGAGTTGCAAGTGCCCGCTGGATGATGATCTTCTGCACGTCGCTCGTGCCCTCGTAGATCTGGCAGACACGCACATCGCGGTAGATGCGCTCCACCGGGAAGTCGTTCACCACGCCGTAGCCGCCCAGGGTCTGGATGGCAGCGCTGCACACCCGCTCGGCCATCTCGCTGGCAAACAGCTTGGCCATGGCGGCTTCCTTCAGGCAGGGGCGCCCGGCATCGCGCAATGCGGCGGCATGCCAGATGAGCTGGCGCGCGGCCTCGATCTGCGTGGCGCACTCGGCCAGGCGAAACCCCACGGCCTGGTGGTTGAAGATGGCCGTGCCGAAGCTCTCGCGCTCCTTGGAATAGGCCAGCGCGGCATCGAAGGCGCTGCGCGCCATGCCCACGCTCTGCGCGGCAATGCCGATGCGGCCACCCTCGAGCGCACCGAGGGCAATCTTGTAGCCCTCGCCCTCGGCGCCGATCAGGTTCTCGGCCGGGATGCGGCAGTTGTCGAAGTTGATCTGCGCCGTGTCGCTGCTGTGCTGGCCCAGCTTGTCTTCGAGCCGCGCCACCACATAGCCGGGGTTGTCGGTGGGCACGAGGAAAGCGCTCATGCCCTTCTTGCCCGCGCCCTTGTCGGTCACGGCGATGACGATGGCCAAGTGGCCATTCTTGCCGCTGGTGATGAACTGCTTGACGCCGTTGATCACGTATTCGTCGCCCTGGCGCACGGCCGTGGTGCGCAGCGCAGAGGCGTCGGACCCCACGTGCGGCTCGGTCAGGCAGAAGGCGCCGAGCATGCGGCCCTGGGCCAGGGGCGTGAGCCAGTCCTTCTTCTGCTGCGCATTGCCGTAGCGCATGAGGATGGCGTTGACGGGGCAGTTGGTCACGCTGATGGCGGTGCTGGTGCCACCGTCGCCCGCAGCGATCTCTTCGAGCACCAGGGCCAGGGTCACGTAGTCGAGGTTGGCGCCGCCCAGCTCTTCGGGCACGCAGATGCCGTAGGCACCCAGCGCGGCCAGTCCCTGGTGCGCCTCTTTGGGAAAGTGGTGCTCCCTGTCCCAGCGGGCGGCATGGGGCCACAGCTCGGCCTGCGCAAAATCGCGCACGGCGTCGCGGATCATTTCCTGGTCTTGGGTCAGCAGCATGGTGTCTCCGGAATCTCGTCTTTTGAAATGAATGAAAAAAAGGGCCAGTGGGCTACCAGTGCGCCGCACGCCGGCCGTCGTGGTGCAGCAGGTGGCCCTTGTCGGCTTCGGTCACGCCAGCCAGCGTGGTGCGCATGCCGCGCACGCTGTCTTGCACCGTGAGCGGCGCTTCGCCGCCGCCCATGTCCGTCTGCACCCAGCCGGGGTCGATGGTGACGAGGGTGGCGCCCGGGTAGTCGTGCTGCGCCGCGGCCACCGCCATGTTCAGCGCGGCCTTGCTGGTGCGGTACAGCCAGGAGTCGCTGTTGGGCACGCTGCCGATCTGCGACATGGCACTGGACACGAAGGCAAACACCCCCCGTGCGTCGGCCACCATGGGCGCCACCTGCGGAATGGCCTGCATGGCGCCCAGCACGTTGGTGTGCATCACGGCGTCGAAGTCCTGCTGCGTGGGCGGTGTCAGTGCATTGGGCCGCCGGATCACGCCCGCCACGTAGAGAGCCAGGTCGATCTTCTCGCCGTCGAGCAGCCAGGCCAGGCCGCTCACGCTGGCGGGGTTGGCCACGTCCACGGTGAGCGCCTGGGCCCCCAGGGCCTGCAGGCGCTCGCGTCCTGCGTCGTCGCGCGCGGTGCCGATCACGCGCTCGCCCGCCTCTGCATACTGGCGCACCAGCTCCAGGCCGATGCCGCGCGACGCGCCGATGACGAGTATGGTGGCCATTTCGAAGTGTCCTTGTGAAGCAAAGAATCGTTCAGTGGACGGCGAACTCGAAGTAGCCGGACCAGGCAGGATCGAAGGTGGTCGACACCTCCAGCGATGCGGCCTCGTCGCGCAGCAGCAGCGGCGCCAGGGTCTGCTTGGCCAGCTGCTCGTCGCCCACGTAGTACACCGCCTTGCGTCGGCCGTTGCGGCTCATGGTGTAGGCCAGGATGCCCAGTTGCGGAAGTTCGAGCAGCGTCGCCGCCTGGTTGTGCAGATCCTGCGCTACCTCCAGTTCTTCGCGGTCACCCACGGCCAGATCCAGGGTGATGGCATAGGCCAGGTCCGCCCGCATGGCGACCGGGTTGGCGCTGCTGTTGACCATCACGATCGCGGTATCTTGCGATTCGCCTGCCACCCCGCTGTCCGTGCCGTCTGTGCCGTCCGTGTGGCCGAAGGCGATGGTCAGGGCAGACCACCTGTGCTCTCCGGTGGGAAAAACACCGGTGCGGCCCAGGGTCTCGCGCCAGTAGCGATCGAACACGGGGGGCAGTTGGCTCAGCGGGGTCCACTCGGCGTCCGGGTCAGCCGACTCCTCCACAAAGTCCACCGCACCGACCTTCACGGCAAAGTCGTACTCCCCCAGCACATGGTCGATCATGATGAACGCCATGTTGCGCGCGTGGTCCTGGAAGTCCTGCGGGATCTCGCGGCCGAAGCGGATCTCCAGCGCGGCCTGGCCGTCATCCTGGCTGCAGGTGATCAGCACTTCCGAGGTGGACAGCTCGAAGCCGTCCATGCCGATGGGAAAGTCCGGCTGCTGCGTGCGCTCGCGGAACGCCCGCAGGGCGTGGTGCTGCAGCCTGGGCGCGGCGGCCACCACCTGCATGAGCAGGGGAAAGCAGTCGATGCTGCCGTGGGCGGTGACGATCAGGTCCACCACCGCGTCCCCATCACCACCGGACATCTCCAGCGCCAGGCCTTCCAGGTGCCGCTCCAGCAGCACATTGCCCTCCTCCACACGCTCGCGCAGCGGCATGGCGTGCAGGGCAGCCTCGGTGTCGGCGAACTCGCGCCAGAAGGCGGTGATGGCGGCGGTGCTGGATTCCATGGCAGCGTGCTCCGGGGCGGAGGATGGTGGTGGTGAAGTCGCTATTGTTGGCTGAATGTGGGGGGCCGCAATCAGACCAGTTCCAGCGCCATGGCGGTGGCCTCGCCGCCGCCGATGCACAGCGTGGCCAGGCCCTTGGTCAGGCCGCGGGCCTTGAGCGCATGGATCAGCGTGACCATGATGCGCGCGCCGCTGGCACCGATGGGGTGGCCCAGGGCGCAGGCGCCGCCGTTCACGTTGACCTTGTCGTGCGACAGATTGAGCTCCTTCATCAGCGCCATGGGCACCACGGCGAAGGCCTCGTTGATCTCCCACAGCTGCACGTCGCCCACTTCCCAGCCGGCCTTGGCCAGCGCCTTCTGCGTGGCGCCCAGGGGGGCGGTGGCAAACCACTCGGGCTCCTGCGCGTGCGTGGCATGGCTCACCACGCGGGCGATGGGCTTGCAGCCGAGCTTCCTGGCCGTCGATTCGCGCATCATCACCAGCGCAGCGGCGCCGTCGTTGATGCTGGAGCTCGATGCGGCGGTGATGGTGCCGTCCTTCTTGAAGGCGGGCTTCAGGCCCGCGATCTTCTCGAGCTTGACCTTGCCCGGACCTTCGTCGACCGACACCACGGTCTCGCCCGCACGGGTCTTGACGGTGACGGGCACGATCTCGGCCGCGAAGGCGCCCGATTCGGTGGCGGCCTTGGCGCGCTGCACGCTGGCGGTGGCGAACGCGTCCTGCTGCTCGCGCGTGAACTGGTATTTGGCGGCACAGTCTTCGCCAAAGGTGCCCATGGAGCGGCCGGCCTCGTAGGCGTCTTCCAGGCCGTCGAGCATCATGTGGTCGAAGATGCGGTCATGGCCCAGGCGGTAGCCGCCGCGGCCCTTCTGCAGCAGGTAGGGGGCGTTGGTCATGCTCTCCATGCCGCCGGCCACCATCACGTCGTGCGTGCCGGCCAGCAGCATGTCGTGCGCCATCATCGCGGCCTTCATGCCCGAACCGCACATCTTGGACAGGGTGACCGCGCCCGCGCCCTTGGGCAGGCCGCCCTTGAAGGCCGCCTGGCGCGCAGGCGCCTGGCCCTGGCCGGCCATCAGGCAGTTGCCGAACAGCACTTCGCCCACGGCGTCGGGCGAAACACCGGCGCGCTCCATGGCGGCCTTGATCGCGGCACCGCCCAGGTCATGGGCGGCCAGGCTGGAAAAATCGCCCTGCAGCGAGCCCATGGGGGTGCGTGCGGCGCCGACGATGACGATGGGGTCCTGGTTCATGGTGTTGTCTCCTGAAAGGTGGGGGGTGAATTGGCGGAGGTGCAGCGGGAAGTCACGGGGTGTGGGCGCAGGCCCGTCAGTCCCGCGGGGCGCCCGTGAAGCGGCGGTCGGTGTCGTAGGGGAACACGTCGTACACATGGCCCGCCTGGATGCGCTCCTTGTGCGACTGCCAGAAGGCGGCATCCAGCAGGTCGGCGTGGTGCTGCATGAACACGGCGCGCACGGCGTCGTTGCCCAGCAGGAAGGGGCCGAAGGTCTCGGGAAACACGTCGCGCGGGCCCACGGCGTACCAGATCTCGCCGCTCATTTCTTCCTCTTCGTTGCGCGGCGTGGGCACGCGGCGGAAGTGGCAGTCGGTGAGGTATTCGATCTCGTCGTAGTCGTAGAAAACGACCTTGCCGTTGCGCGTGACACCGAAGTTCTTCCAGAGCATGTCGCCCGGGAAGATGTTGGCGGCCACCAGGTCCTTGATGGCGTTGCCGTATTCGATCACGCTGTGCTCCATCTGCTGGCGCGCACGGTTGTCCGAAAGGCCGGTGTCGAAGGCCTCCTGCAGGTAGATGTTGAGCGGGATCATGCGCCGCTCGATGTACAGGTGCTTGATGATGACCTCGGTCTGGCCATCGCCATCGCGGTCGCTGATCTCGAGCTGGCTGGGCGCGAACTTCTGGATCTCGGCGATGAGCTCGTCGTCGAAACGGTCGCGCGGAAAGGCGACCTCACTGTATTCGAGCGTATCGGCCATGCGCCCCACCCGGTCGTGCTGCTTGACCAGCAGGTACTTGGCCTTGATCTGATCGCGCGTGGTTTCCTTCTGGTGCGGGAAGAAATCCTTGATGAGCTTGAACACGAAGGGAAACGACGGCAGGTCGAACACCAGCATGACCATGCCCTTGATGCCGGGCGCGATGCGAAAGCGGTCGCTCGAATGCCTCAGGTGGTACAGGAAGTCGCGGTAGAACAGGGTCTTGCCCTGCTTGGCCAGGCCCAGGGCGTTGTAGATCTCGGCGCGCGGCTTGCGGGGCATGAGGCTGCGCAAGAACTGCACGTAGGCGCTCGGGATCTCCATGTCGACCATGAAGTAGGCGCGCGCAAAGCTGAACAGCATCTGCAGGTCGTCCTCGCCGAACAGTGCCGCGTCGATATACAGGAGCCCCTCGTCGTCGTGCAGGATGGGCAGGGCGAACGGCACTTCGTTGAAGCCGTTGATGATCTTGCCCACCACGTAGGCGCCCTTGTTGCGAAAGAACAGGCTGGCCAGCACCTGGATCTGGAAGTTGGCGCGCAGGCGCACCTTGTCCAGGCGGCCCTGCATGGCGCGCAGCACGTGACCGGTGTCGCGCGACAGGTCCGCGAAGCTTCCCTGCAGCTGGAAGTTGTCCACGATGCGCGTGAGCGTGTCGTGCAGGCTCTCACGCGAGGGGTAGTAGGCCCGGTAGGTGGGCCGGGCGGCGGGCTCTTCGTTCTCGATGTACTCGGTGCTGACCGCAGGCCGCACGAAGATGAAATCGTTGTGGAAGTGCGTGCGGTGCAGGATCTTGCAGGTCACCGAGTTGAAGAAGGTCTCGGCCAGCTCGGGCTGGTGGTGGTTGACCAGCAGCCCGATGTAATGGAGCTTGACCTGGTGCCAGACGTCCATGGGCTGGGTGCCGGCGTCGTACTCCTTTTCGAGCCGGCGCACGCATTCCTTGACGCGCAGGTCGTAGAACTCGATGCGCTCGCGCTGAGCGCGCTGCTGGCCGTGCCAGTCGGCGGTCTCGAAGCGGTGCTTGGCCCGCGCGGACTCGGTGCGGAACAGGCGGTAGTGGCGGTTGAAGCCATCCATCATCGCCTTGGCGATGTCGTATGCCTGGGGCGAGTCGAGTCGTTGCGGGAACATGGGCTGCCTACCGATCCTGCAGGGCCTGGGGGTTCAGCCCCGCCGGGTGGCGGCCACGCCGGCAATGGCGGCCCTGTAGAGCGAGTCGAGGCCCTCGGTGCCGGCGATGGTCATGTGCAGGTCGTTGATGAGCCCGTCTTTCAGGCCATAGCACCAGCCGTGCAGGGTCACCTTGTCGCCGCGGCCCCAGGCGTCGAGCATCACCGTGGTCTGAGCGATGTTGACCACCTGCTCGATGGCATTGAGCTCGCACAGCACGTCGTGGCGCCACTCGGGCGCGGTGGCGGCAATCAGGTCGCGGTGGCGGTCGCGCACGTCCTGCACGTGGCGGATCCAGTTGTCGGCCAGGCCCACGCGCGTGCCTTCCAGTGCGGCCAGCACCCCGCCGCAGCCGTAGTGGCCCACGACCATGAGGTGCTCGATGTGCAACTGGTCCACTGCGTACTGGATGGTGGACAGGCAGTTGAGGTCGGTTGGCACCACCACGTTGGCCACGTTGCGGTGCACGAAGACCTCGCCCGGCTCCAGGCCGGTGATCTGGTTGGCCGGTACGCGGCTGTCGGAGCAGCCGATCCACATGTACTTGGGCTTTTGCTGTGCCAGCAGGCCGGTAAAGAAGCCAGGGCGTTCACGCTCCATCTGGGCCGCCCAGGCGCGGTTGTGGACAAACAGGTCTTCGATGGATGTGGGCATGTGGTCTCGGCTCTCAAAATAGGTGGAATCGGCCCGCAGGTTCAGCAGGTCTCGGCAAACAGCTCCCGGCCAATCAGCATGCGGCGGATTTCGCTCGTACCCGCGCCGATCTCGTACAGCTTGGCATCACGCCACAGGCGCCCCAGGGGGTACTCGTTGATGTAACCGTTGCCGCCGAAGATCTGCACGCCCTCGCCCGCCATCCAGGTGGCCTTCTCGGCACACCAGAGGATGACGCTGGCGCAGTCCTTGCGGACCTGGCGCACATGGTCGGTCCCCAGCATGTCCAGGTTCTTGGCCACGGTGTAGGCAAACGAGCGCCCCGCCTGGAGCACGGTGTACATGTCGGCCACCTTGCCCTGGATGAGCTGGAATTCGCCGATGCTCTGGCCGAACTGCTTGCGGTCGTGAATGTAAGGGATGACGTTGTCCATCACCGATTGCATGATCCCCAGGGGGCCTCCGGTCAATACCGCGCGCTCGTAGTCCAGCCCGCTCATGAGCACCTTGGCGCCCTGGTTCAGGCCGCCCAGGATCTGCGAGGCGGGCACCTCGACGTTGTTGAACACCAACTCGCCTGTATGGCTGCCGCGCATGCCCAGCTTGTCGAGCTTTTGCGCCACGCTGAAGCCGGGCATGCCCTTTTCGATCAGGAAGGCGGTGACGCCGCGCGCGCCCAGCTCGGGCTCGGTCTTGGCATAGACCACCAGGGTGTCGGCGTCGGGGCCGTTGGTGATCCACATCTTGCTGCCGTTGAGCAGGTAGTAGCCACCTTTGTCCTCGGCCTTGAGCTTCATGCTGATCACATCGGAGCCGGCGCCCGGCTCGCTCATGGCGAGCGCGCCCACATGCTCGCCACTGATCAGCTTGGGCAGGTACTTGGCTTTCTGCGCCTCACTGCCGTTGCGGTTGATCTGGTTCACGCACAGGTTGCTGTGCGCGCCGTAGGACAGGCCCACGGAGGCGCTGGCGCGCGAGATCTCCTCCATGGCCACCATGTGGGCCAGGTAGCCCATGGCGGCGCCGCCGTACTGCTCGGGCACGGTGATGCCCAACACCCCCAACTCGCCCATCTTGCGCCACAGGTCCATGGGGAACTGGTCATTCTTGTCCACCTCGGCAGCGCGCGGGGCGATTTCGGCCTGGGCGAAATCGCGCACGGCGTCGCGCAGGGCGTCGATGTCTTCGCCCAGTTGGAAGTTCAGGCCTGGCAGGTTGGCGGGGATGCTCATGGTTTGTCTCCTGGTAGGAAGTAATGCGGATTCGGGGTACGAACGTCTCAGTTGCGGATGTTGTCGCGGCCGGTCACAGCCATCAGCGTGCAGCCCATGGTGGCCACCAGCTTGTCGCCCTGGGCGCCCAGGGCATAGGCGCGCCCCTCCGTCACGGTGATGGTGCGGCCGGGCTTGAGCACCCGGCCTTCCATGCGAAAGCGCTCGCCCTGGGCGGGGGCCAGCAGGTTGATCTTGAATTCGATGGTGAGCACGGCGGCATCGTCGCTCATCAGGGTGAAACCGGCGTAACCGCAGGCCGAGTCGAGCGCCGTGGCGACCATGCCGGCATGCAGGAAGCCATGCTGCTGCGTGAGGCCGGCGGCCCAGTCGAGTTCGATGTCCACCGCACCGGGCTCGACGCGGGCCAGGCGGGCACCCAGCGTCTGCATGGCGCCCTGAAGCGCAAAGCTGTCTCTCACGCGCTGCGCATAGCGCGGGGTTCTCACCTCGAAAGCTGGGCTTGTCACGGCAGGTTCCTGGAAGAAAATTGGATTGACGTTTACGTAAACGTCAATTATGGCTCATTTTTGCTTTTCGACCTTGTCGAGCAGTGCCCGGGCTTCCTGCTCGTGCTCTTCCACCTCTTCCAGGTTGGCCTGCAAGTCCGCCAGCTGCTCCTCCAGCTGCTTGCGATGCACCCCCAGCACCTCAAGGAATTTGCGCAGTTGCGCACCTGTGTCACGCGGGCTGTCGTAGAGGTCGATGATTTCCTTGGCCTCGGTGAGCGACAGGCCCAGGCGCTTGGCGCGCAAGGTCAGGCGCAGCCGCGTGCGGTCGCGCGCGCTGTAGATGCGGTTGCGGCCAGCCGGGCCGGTGCGCTCGGGCTGCAGCAGGCCCATGTCTTCGTAGAAGCGCATGGCGCGCGTCGTGAGATCGAACTCTTTGGCGAGGTCACTGATGGTGTAGGAGATGGCCATGGGGCAGTCGAGGGGAATGCAGGTTTCGCACTGGCGACAGTCGCTTTGCGAACCGTCCCTACAATGCAGTGAATCTGACGTTTACGTTAACGTCAATGCTAACCCAACCAGGCACTGCATGAACCCCCTCGAACACCAAATCACCTACCCGATGGGCGACACCCTTCCAGCGCCCGGGGTGGCGATGGATGTGGCGCCCGGGGTTCGCTGGATCCGCATGGGCCTGCCGTTTGCGCTGGACCACATCAATCTGTGGCTGCTGCGCGACCGCCAGCGGGTGGGCAACACCCTGGTGGACGGCTGGACGGTGGTGGACTGCTGCATCGACAGCCCGCTGACGCGTGCACAGTGGGAAGACGTGTTCTCATCCAGCCTGGACGGTCTGCCCGTGCTGCGCGTGATCGTGACGCACATGCACCCTGACCACATCGGTCTGGCGCACTGGCTGTGCGCGCGCTGGAATGCCCGCCTGTGGATCAGCGCCACCGACTACTATGCCGCGCGTGCGGCCATCGGCAACCGCGACGGATTCAGTGGCGAGGCCGGGACCGATTTCTACACCTCGCACGGTGCGCGCGACGAAGAGTTCCTCAGCCACGTACACGGACGCGGCTCCTACTACCACTCGCTGGTGCCCGATCTGCCCACCACCTACCGGCGCATGATGGATGGCGATGCCATCGAGATCGGCGGGCGCACCTGGAACTGCATCAGCGGCTATGGCCACGCGCCCGAGCACATCGCGCTGCATTGCCCCGAGCTATCGGTGCTGATCAGCGGCGACATGGTGCTGCCGCGCATCTCCACCAATGTGAGCGTGCATGCGGCCGAGCCCGAAGCCGATCCACTGCGGCTGTTTCTCAGCTCGATTGCGCGCTACCTGGACCTGCCGGCGGATACGCTGACCCTGCCTTCGCACGGCAAGCCCTTTACCGGCATGCACGTGCGCATAGGGCAGCTGCAAAGCCACCACCAGGAGCGCTTGCAGGAAATCCTGGAGGCCAGCCGCAGCGGCCCACTGTCGGCCACCGACGTGCTGCCGGTGATGTTCAAGCGCCCGCTCGACCCGCACCAGATGACCTTTGCCCTCGGCGAGGCGCTCGCCCACCTGCACCTGCTGTGGCTCGATGGGCGCTTCGACCGGGTGGTGGACGCCGAAGGGGTTTACCGATTCGGACCGGCAGGGTTCCTTGCCGCTGCAGATCAGGAGACGGCCAGCGCCGCCGTCGCCTAGTGTTCTGTCCCGCAAATGGATGCCAACAATAAAACCGATGGATTTCGCGCCAGGGCAAGGCGCAAACCGCAGCGATAGCCGTCGCTATCGCGAGGATTTGCAACGCGGCCCTGGCGTGAAAGACGCGGTTTTATTGGTATTTATTTGCGGGACAGGACACTAGAGGGGGGAAAGGGGCCGGCCGGTCAGGCGTCCTGTTGCCGCTGTTGTTCTTCGATCTGGATGCGCAGGCGCTCTTCCTGCGCGCGCAATTCGGGCGTGAATTCGGCGCCGAAGTCTTCGGCGTCGAAGATCTGCCGGATCTCGACCTCGGACTCCCCCAGCATCGGATTCGGGCAGCGCTTGACCCAATCGATGGCTTCCTGCAGGGAGGCGCACTTCCAGATCCAGAAGCCGGCAATCAGCTCTTTGGTTTCTGCAAAAGGGCCATCAATCACCTGGCGTGCCTGGCCGGAAAAGCGCACACGGGCGCCCCTCGAACTGGGGTGCAGCCCGTCACCGTTCAGCATCACGCCCGCCTGGACCAGTTCTTCATTGAAACGGCCCATCTCGGCCATCAGCTGTTCGCTGGGCATCACGCCGGCTTCGCTGTTGGCATCGGCCTTGATCAGTACCATGAATCGCATCGGGATCTCCTCGTGGGGTGGAAAGCTATAGCGCACCAAGGCGCTGTCTGCACGACGGATGATGGACTGCCATTTCGACAGCAGGGGGGAAATTTTGTACAGCCACGGCGGGAACTGCCGGCACCGGCACCAGCCATGATTTCGAACCCCCAAACGCAAAACCCCCCAGTCCTTTGGAGACTGAGGGGGTTTGGGGCTGTAA
>JAZKEE010000200.1:17305-19119 GCA_040387235.1 Pseudomonadota bacterium | reverse complement strand
CCCATGCTGCCGATCAGGTTGCCCTGGCTCACCGACAGCGTGAACGGCAGGTTGAAGCTGGTGGTGCCCGTGAACGACGAGGCCGTGGCCGTGCCCATGCCGTAGCCGTAGAGCGCATTCGCCGGGCCCAGGGCCGCGATGGTGAACATCGCAGGGCCGCTGGGCTGGCCACTGACCGTGATGAACACGCCGGTACCGGCCACCGCGCACTGGTAGACGCCGTCCAGCGGGCCGCCTGCGGCCATGCCCGCCCCCGAGGCCCCTGCCAGCAGCAGGGCTGCGGCCACCGATCTGAATGTATTGCTCATGCGTCTTGTTCCTTTGGTTTGCGTCACGCGTTCTGAATCACGGGACGCAAAGAAGTTCACAGCCGCCAACCCGCAAAAAAAAGCCCGCACAGAGGCGGGCAGCAACTTGCTTGTCGCAAGAGGGGATGCCGCTTGGAGGCCGGCATGGAAATAATAGGCCTGAGCGACCCGCAAGGCTGTGACGCGGAGCACAGCTTGCTGCGCATTGCCCACCACCCCCAGGTGGCAAACAGGCCTCAGACGGTCGTACCCACCAGCGTGATGTCCACCAGGCGTGTGCTCATATGCCCATGGCCGTCGTCGAGCGTCACGGTGAACTGGTCGTGGCGCTGCTGGCCGCTGGCCAGCAGCGGGTCGATGGTCTGGTTGCCAACGGTATAGAGCCAATTGACCTGGCCGGTATGGCCGTCGGAGCGCACCTGGGCGGTCAGCGTGCCCAGAGCGCCGGCCGTGGGCGTAACGCTCACCGTGTGCGCCGCGAAGGCCGGGTCCGCAAAGCTGAAGCCCCCGGCCGTGGCCAGCGTGGCCGTGGCGTTGGTGCCGCCCAGGTCGGCCACCTTGCCGGGTGCGCTCCATTGGTAGCCCTGGTTGAAGCCCATCGTGGCCGAAGCCACCTTCTGCAGCGCCGCGGCCGTGGCCGGGTCGATGCCCAGGTCGCTCGCCACCTTGTCGCCCGCCCCCAGCGACCGCGCATCCAGGCCGGTGAGCGTCTCGAACAGCACCAGGCCCGAGAGGTAGGAGCCGTACTTGCTCGCGTGCAGGTTGTCGTCGTGCCACAGGTTGATCTTGCCGCCGCCGGACACGCTGGATCCACCCGTCTCGGTGTAGGGGTCGCGGATGGACAGGCCATTCTGCACGGCGGTCATGAAGGCCGTGCCCACCGGTGCCACGCCCACGAAGTCGGGATTGACGGCGGCCAGGTTGGCGTAGGCGCTCTGCAGGTCGGTGGTCATGCCCTCGAGCGTGAGGTAGTAGGCCGTGGCCTGCGTGTCCGACCGGCTGATGTCCCCCGTGCCCTCGTACGCGCCGGCCCCGTTGAGGGTGCGCGAGGTGAGCATGTCGTAGGCCCCGGCCACCATGTCGGGCCGGGCCCAGGTGGCATACAGGTACATGTCGGTCGACGCATCGGCGTTCGGGTTGCCCGCGATGGTGGTGCCCGGCTGGGTGGCACTGTCGGCTGCGCCGGTGTGCACGAAGTTCTCGATCGCCGTGGCGTACTTCTGGAACTCGCCGATGTCGGCATTGGCGCCCGAGGTGGTGGTGAGCGTCGCGTTGCCCGAGATGCCGAAATCCGATTTGGCCGGGTCGGCCGCGAAGTAGGTGGCCGTCCCGTCCGCCGTGAAGTTCACCGTGAGCGCGGCGCTGGTGTCGCCGGTGCGCGTGAAGGTGTAGACCAGATTCTGGCCGGCGTTCTCGTACACGCCTGCGGCCGAGCTCAGGCCCAGCGTCACGTTGGGCAGGCTGGTGTCGGTGCCGGCCGCGAAGTCGTCGTTGACGATGGTGCCG
>JAZKEE010000200.1:0-17205 GCA_040387235.1 Pseudomonadota bacterium | reverse complement strand
CGCCATTGGTGAAGCGATAGGGTGAAGTGCCTGCGCCTCCCGCAGCCGAGAATGCGCCGCTGGCGGTGTTGTACAGCTCCAGATCCTGGCTGGCAGACACCGTGTTCGAGACCGATGGCGACGTGCTGCCATCGCGGAAGGCGGTGAAGTTCACGACCAGGTCGCTGGTCGTCGGACCAGTGCGTGTGAAGGTGAAGACCAGGTTCGCCGTGCCGTCCTCCGTCACCTGGCCGGGGCTGGCCGCCAGCGACACCGTGGCCAAGGCTGGATTGGTGGCGGGCGCAGTGGGGTCGTCGTTGAGGAGGGTGGTACCCACGGCGGAACTGGTGCCCACCCGGTAGCCGGCCGACGCAGCCAGCTTGAGCGCCAGGGTCTCGTCGTATTCCTTCGCGCCATCGGCCGTGGGCGTGATCACCAGGTTGGCCGTGGCGCTGCCCGCCGCGAAGGTGATGGAGCCCGAGCCCGAGGGCAGCGGTTCGTCCGTCTGGTCCTGCAACACCACCAGCTCCCATTTCTGGCTGGCGATGTTGCCCCGCATGTCCCAGTTGGCGGCCGAGGAGTTCAGGTAGTGGCCCTTGAGCGTGGCCGCATTGCGGGTGGAGAGCGACACGTCGTAGCCCAGGCCCACCTGGTCGGCGAACTTGTCGAACAGCCCTGCCACGCCACCCCAGGGGTGCGGCTCGTAGAGGTTGGCGCCTGTCAGGTTGCTGAAGCTCGTGCCGCTGACCGGTGCTGTCAGGTCGTGCACGCCGAAGGGGTTGGTCGCCGCGTCATAGGTGTTGTACGACATGGCCGGGTCGATGCGCGCAAAGGTCGCGCTGTTGCCCACGAACAGCACCGGATTGAACACGGTGGCGATATCCACCGCCGCGGCCGCGCCCTTGTTGCCTGCCACGTCGCTGAAGCTGTCCTTGGCCACGGCAATGTGCCCGCCCGTGTCCAGGTTGGCGGACGCGGTGGCCGTGAACGTGGCCGTGCGCACCAGGCCCGCGCCGCTCAGGGCTCCCAGCGTGCCGCCAGCGGTCGTGATGTCCGCCGCGGCGAAGCTCGTACCCGGGTCCTCTGTGAAAGTGAAGGTAATGGTGGCCGTGCCGCCCGCCTTGAGCGCGGCGGCAGAACTGGTGATGGTCAGCACCGGGGCCTGCGTGTCCACGGGGCCCGGCGTGCCGCCGCCCGTACCACCACCACCACCGGTTGGCGGCGGCGCGGGCGGATTGCCGCCCTGGCCTGCGGACACGCCGGGCGCCAGCTCGCCCACAGCCTGCTGCTGCACCACCGCCGTGAAGGCAGCGCCCGTGAAGCCATTGGCGGCCGCCTGGAAATTGCCCGTGGCCACCGAGCCCGCCGCATCGCTGGCCGCTGCAGCCACCTGGCCCAGCACGGCCACCGTGGTGGCGGCGCCGACCGCATCGTTGGCAGCATCCACCACCTTGCTGATGTGGTCCAGGCTGGCGGCATCCAGCCGCAGGCCATAGTCGCCCGCGGCATCCGCCACGATGGCGTACAGGAAGGCGGCGTCCGACAGGTTGGCGACGCCGCCGCTTGTCCCCGGCGCGCCTGCCAGGGCATCCGCCAGGGACGCAATCAGCGTGCCCGCTGCCGCGCCGGCCTGGCCCGTATGCGGCGTGGCCACGCCCGGCTGCCCCGCCTTGGCCTCGGCCGCATCCAGGGCGGCCGCGCCGATGCCAACCACGTTCACCAGTGCCACTGCCACCTTCTGGTAACCCAGCGCCACGGCCTTCTCGGCAGTGCTGGCACTGCTGCTGGCCAGCACGGCCAGCGGGTCGTAGGTCAACAGGTTGATGCCGGCCGGCAGGCTCAGCACCTTGGCGAGCAGGGCCATGGCCTGCTCCACCGTCGTGGAGGCACCGCCCTTGTCCATCAGCGCCTGCACGAGGGTCGTGATGGGGTTCACCACCGTGCTGCCCGCCGGTGCGGTGAGCATTCCCTTGAAAGCCTTGTTGGTGAGCAGGTCCGTGCCGCCGGTGGCCACCAGCGTTCCCTGTACGCTGGCCGGCAGCGTGAAGCCGCCTGCGCCATCGGTGGTGGTGGACCACTCGCCCGCATCGAGCCGGTGGTTGCCATTGGCGTCCGCAAACACGGTGGCGCCCTTGAGGTAGCCATCGGCCACATGGCCCTGGATGCCGGCGGCGGTGAGCCTGCCAGCCAGTGCCTGTACGCCGCTGATGCCCGCGGCCATGCTGGCATCCGTGGCGCCGATGCCCTGCAGCAGGGTGTGCACGGCCGCCGCCACGCCTTCCCCGGCGAACAGCGCGCCCTTGTTCTGGCTGGCCAGCGCGGTGTTGAAGGCGTTGGCCGCTTCGGCGCGGTGGTCCAGCGCGTCGTAGATGCCCACATCGGCGTTGACCAGGAAATCCATCAGTTTGGCCCAGGTGGTGAGGCCCTGCTCCAGCGCCAACTGCGCCACGGCCAGCCCCCCTTCGGCCGAGAGCACCACCCCCAGGCCGTTGAGCGCCAATTGCTGCACCGTGGCCCCGACGCCCCGGCTGGCCGACATCTGCCCCATGGCCGCCTCGAACGCCGCCGCCACCCGGCCGTAGTTACCGTCGGCGGCCACCACCGCCTCGAACTCGGCGAGCAGACTGGCAGGTGCAGCGTTGCCAGTGGCGAGGATGAAGATTTGCTGCAGGACGTGGGATGCGTTTGGCGTAGACATGGCAATGCCCTTCCGGGGACGGAATACGAAGTGGGAGGTTGAGAGCGAGGGGAAAGAGGCGCGAGGCCCGGCGGGCAGCCTCGGGCCGGTCGGGCAGCGGCGCAAACGCCCGCAACACCCGCAGCAAGAACGTGTCTACGTTCTACGGGCTTGGGCAGGCAGCGGTCTGCCCGGGAACGGGTGCATGGGAAAAGGCATCTGGCCTGCAGGGCCGGCGGGCAGAGCCGCGGCCGCCAGCGGCAGCGTGGAATCGAATGGCAAGGCTTGTCTCCAGCGTTTTATTTGTGCCAACGATAAGCCTGCAACTCCATGAAATCCAATAGTATTTTCAGGGCATCTGCATATGTCCTGCGTATGGAGCTTTCGCCGCACCCCACTCCCGCAGCGCTCCACTTTGCAGGGCGCTAGGCACCCCCCTGCCAATCGAGGATAGGATGCACCCCAGCGCGCCCACCGTGGTGGTGCAGCGGCGGCGGTGCCCCGCCATGGACGACTGAAAAAGCAAGGACCAATGATGGTGATGAAGATCGCGACCTGGAACGTCAATTCCCTTTCCGTGCGCCTGCCCCAGGTGCTGGCCTGGCTGGCCGCCAACCCGGTGGATGCCATCGGCCTGCAGGAGCTCAAGCTCACCGACGACAAGTTCCCGCACGACGCCTTCAAGGAGGCCGGCTACGAGGCCGTGGCCTTTGGCCAGAAGACCTACAACGGCGTCGCCATCCTGAGCCGCCACCCGCTGGCGGACGTGGTGCGCAACATCCCGGCGCATGCGGACGAGCAGGCGCGCGTCATCATCGCCACGCTGGACACGCCCACCGGCCCGCTGCGCCTGATCAACGGCTACTTCGTCAACGGCCAGGAACCCGGCTCGGAAAAGTTCGCCTACAAAATGCGCTGGCTGCAGGCCCTGCAGGACCTGGTGCGCGCCGAGATGGCGGTCCACCCGCGGCTGGCCCTGGTGGGCGACTTCAACGTGGCGCCCGAGGACCGCGACTCCTACGACCCGGTGGGCCTGCGCGAGACCATCCACCACACCACCGAAGAGCGCAACCACTTCAAGGCACTGCTGGAGCTGGGCCTCACGGACAGCTTCCGCATGTTCGAGCAGCCCGAGAAGATCTACTCCTGGTGGGACTACCGCATGCTGGGCTTCCAGAAGAACCGGGGCCTGCGCATCGACCACATCCTGGTCAGCGAGGCTTTGCGCGCCAGTGTGACGGCCTGCGTGGTCGACCGCGCCCCGCGCAAGAACCCGCAGCCCAGCGACCACGCACCGGTGGTGGTCACGCTGGAGTGATGGCAGGAGGGTACCCGCGGGCACCATGACACGGGTAACGGCTCAGGGCCGGGCCGGTGCCGCCGAGAAGGCGTAGTGCGAAAACTTCCACTGCCCGTCGCGCTGCTTGCGCAGCACGAACAGCTCCTTGAACGCTGCCGGCCCGGCGGGCTGGTCGTTGCCCTGCACCTTGAGCGTGCCCGAGGAGCGGCTGCGCACCAGGGCTGCGTCCTTGCCCAGCAGCTGGACCTCGTCCACGGTGAAGACCAGCTTCAGCGCAATCGCCTGGAACGTACCTGCGTAGGCGCTTTTCAGCGCCTCGCGCCCGGCGGCGGCAGGGGCATCGGGTGCCATCTGTACTCCGTCTTCGGTGTACAGCTGCACGATGGCGGCGGTATCGGCGCGGTTGAGCGCTTCTTCATAGCGCTGCAGGGTCTGGCGAATGGCGGCATCGTCCGATGCAGGGGCCGCATGCGCGAACAGGGATGGCATGCTCAGCAACGCTGCGACGGATGCGGCAGCCGCAGTGGCGGCAACGCCGCGGCGTGATGGATGGTGTGTCATGGAGCGAGTCCTCGGGTTGGTGGGAAAGTGGGCGCGGCAAGGGCCGGTGATCAGAGGCGAACCCATGCCGGAGCGGCCGCGGGGCCCCAGCCCAGGAAAAAGCCGAACTGGATGTTCATTCCGCCCAGGGGTTCCAGAAAGCGGGCGTTGCGCAGCGACCCTGCGTCGACCGGCTCGAAGCCCAGCACGCTCGACAGCGCCTGCACCCGGGCCTTGGCATCGGCGTCGTCGCCGGCCACGAACACCTGCACCGGCGCCTTGCCCTGGCGCGCTTCGGCCCCCAGCAGCTGCGCAAAGATGGTGTTAAACGCCTTGACCACATGCGCTCCCGGCGCGGCGGCCTGGATCGCCTCGGCAGCCGAGGTGGTGGTGCCCAGTTGCAGGCCCAGGAAGTCCGCCGTGACCGGGTTGCTGATGTCCACCAGCACCTTGCCTTGCAGCGCGGCGGCGGGCAGGCCCTCAAGCACCTGCACACTGGCGCCGTAGGGCAGCGCCAGCACCACCATATCGGCTTCGGCCACGGCACCCGCCACGTCCAGTACCGGCACGCTGCCCGAACCCTGGGCGAGCGCAGCCGCTTTGCCCGCATCGCGCATGCCCAGCACCACCTCCACGCCGGCCGCTGCCAGCGCCCTGGCCAGGCCGCTGCCCATGTTGCCCGCGCCGATCACTGCCATATTGGTTGTCGCCATGACTTTTCCTTTGTCCATTGGTTGGTTGAAACAAGGGATTCAGTGTCGATTCAAATCCAATTCAGATAAATATCTAGAATGACTCAACATTCAAAACGATTGGATTGCAATGGACCGCTTCACGAGCATGGCCGTATTTGTCAAGGCGGTGGAGTTGGGCTCGTTCCGCGCGGCGGCCGATGCGATGCAGATGTCGTCGCAGTTCGTGGGCAAGCACGTGCAGGCGCTGGAGCAGCATTTGGGCGTGCGGCTGCTGCACCGCACGACGCGGCGGCAAAGCCTCACCGACTTCGGCCGTGCCTATGCCGAGCGCGCGCAGCTCATCCTGGCTGAGCTGGAACAGGCCGAACAACTGGCGGCCGAGGTGCGCTCCGTGCCCACCGGGCGCCTGCGCATCAATGCGCCAGTGAGCTTCGGCATCAACACGCTCGCGCCATTGCTGCCTGGTTACATGAAGGCCCACCCGCAGGTAGAGGTCGAACTCACCACGTCCAACCGCGCGGTGGACCTGGTCGAAGAAGGCTACGACGCTGTCTTTCGCGTGGGCGTGCTGCAGGACAGCGGCCTCATCGCGCGGGTACTTGCGCCCTATCGACTGGTGGCATGCGCCTCACCTGGCTACCTGCGCGGCCACCCGGCCCCGCTGGCCAATCCGTGGAACCTGCAGCAGCACGAATGCCTGGGCTTTGCCCATACCGAACTGCGCACGCACTGGGGTTTCGATGGCCCCGAGGGCCGCGTCGTCGTGCCCGTGCACAGCCGCCTCGTGGCCGACCATGGCGAACCCCTGGTGCACGCCGCCGTCGCCGGCCTGGGGATCATCCTGCAGCCGCTGGATGCCGTGCAGCACGCCTTGCGCGATGGCCGGCTGGTGCAGGTGCTGCCGGGCTACACCGTGCCCTCGCGCCCCCTGCACCTTGTCTATGCACCGGACCGCCGGGTGACACCCAAGTTGCGCAGCTTCATCGATTTTGCGGTAGAGCATTTCGCACCCCGATAAAAGCCCCGGCCCAACGCACACCGCCGCCATGGGTTGAACCCATGGCGGCGGTGGCGGGGAGCCGCAGCGGTACTTCTTGCTCAAAGCACGGCCACGGCCCTCACGGTGGCGGCCTGCCCGTTCCCTGCCCGCCTGCGTACAGGCGGGCAGGATGCCGGGTGGGCCGGCGAACCGGTCAACGTGCAGGAAGGAAGCTGTCGCGCAAGGCCTTCACCTCGTCGTGGTTGCGCTGGGCACCGTCGGCCTGGCGCTGGACCAGGGCACGCAGGTCCTGGGGCAAAGTCGCCTTCAGGGCCTTGCGGTAGCGGGCCACCGCGGCATCTTCACCGCGCTCGCATTCTTCCAGCACGGCCTTGTCGTCCTGCGTGGACAGGGCCGTCTTCACCGACACCCAGCCACGGTGCAGGGCACCGGCCACGGTACCGCCGCTGACGGGCTCGCCGCCACGGGCGCGGATCTCGCGTTCGAGTTCTGCCGCGGCAGCCGCGCATTCACGCGAGTGGCGCTGGAAGATGCCCTTGAGCTGGCCCGAATCGGCGTGCTCGGCACTGGCGTGGAAGCCATACTCGCCATCGCGTGCCGATTCCAGCAGATCGTTCAGGGCATCGATCACATCGTCGTTGTCGATCTCGCCCGCGACTTCCAGTGGCTGGCTGTTGTAGGCACGCTCATAGGCAGCACGGGTGGCTGGGCGAACGTCCGTCCAGGCCAGACCGGCGTCCGAATGGCGGGCGCGCCAGTCATCGGCCAAGCGGGGCTCGATGGCGTCGAAGTCACCTTCGTAGCGGCCAACCGAGCTCCAGCCCAGCTCATAGGCGGGACGGTACTGGTCGTAGCTGCGGCCACCCACGTAGTAGGGTTCGCGGTGGTAGTTCTCGCGCCAGTAAGCATCTTCATTGGTGGGGTTGACGGCTTCGCCAGCGGCCTTGCCAGCCAGTCCGCCTGCCACAGCACCCGCAACGCCGCCGATGGCTGCGCCTACGGGGCCACCGAATGCACCGGCGGCGGCACCGGCTGCGGCACCGCCGAGGGCAGCACCCACGCCCGTGCCCACGGGATGTGCGCCAGGTTCATTGGTCAAGGGGTCGCGGTTGGCATCGTTGAAATCGGCCATGAGAGGTCTCCGGTTGGTTGAACAGTGGATTCATTGTGAGAGTCCCCTTGCGCCGCGTGGGTCGGCATGCAGAGGGTGCAGGTGTAGGACAGCCGGCCCCGCCAATACACCTGGAAACAAGCACGTGACCAAAGGTTCGGCTGGGTCCCGGGCCAAACGGTAAAAATCGGCCCATGAGTCCATCCAACCCAACACCTGAAAGCGGTCTCTTGACCTACCTGGAATCCGCAGCATCCAACGAGTTCGTGGAGTTTCTGCATGACCCGCAAGGCAATCGGCTGCGCATCCGCACCGGCTCCGTGGGCTACCCGTGCCTGGTGCTGAATGTGGGCTTCACGACCCCAGGCAGATCGGCACCCACCTACCAGCGCCTGCACCAGGAATGGCTGGCGCGGGGCTACGCGCCTTGTACCCCCACGGCGCCGGTGCAGGAAGGCAGTGCCGCAGATGATTTGAACTGCAACCAACCGCGTAGCCACCCTTTGTTCGCAGCGTTCTTCGGCATCGACGCGGCCCAGAGCCTGGCAGGCCAGTCGCGGCGGATTGCGCTTTTTCGCGACGGGCTGAAGTGGCCGCACGGCCACCTGGATCTGGAGCGCATCGCGGCTTTCGGGCTGTATGCGGGCCTCATCGTGCAGGGCGACGTGGAGGTCGGCGGGGTGTTCAGCCAGCTGACCCACACCTACCCGCGCTGCGTGTTGGTAGGAGGGAGCATCCACGCCGACAGCCTGGGCCACGGCGACAGCCACATGCGCGTGCTGGGCGACGTGCACGTGCGCAACATCGTCTATGGCGAATACAACGATGGCAGCCTGGCCATCCAGGGCGCTGTGCACGCGCGCGCCTTCATCTCGGTGGACCACGACATGCACGCCGAGGGCGGTTGCCACGCCCCGGTGTGCGATTGGGACGATGGAGAAAACTGGGCCGGCGTGCTGCACCCCGACCTGTTCGATGCAGACTCGCACGCCGATGCGCCCGACCTGTCGGAGGAGGCGATACGCGCCTTCATGCGCGAGGGCCGCGATCCGTTTCGGCTTGGCGCCCAGCCCATATTGCGCGAGACCGAGCCCCCATCCGACACGCAGGCGGAGGCCGCGCTACAGATGACGCCCTTCGTACGGCAGCTCAGGCAACTGGCCCTGGCCGACGATGCGGAGGGGCTCACCCAGTTGATCGAGACCTGGCCGCAACGCGACGAAGAGTGGGAACAGGCGCTCCTGGGCCGCCTGATGATGCCCAGCACCACGCCGGAGCAGCGCGCCCGGTTGAAAGCCCTGCAGCAGCAACATCAACGGTAAAGAAGGGCCGCGGTCTGGCAACCCGTCAGCCGGCCGCCATTTCAGTTTGCGTACCTGCAACCATCTCAAGCACCTCGCGGGCCTGCTCAGCCCCCACCTCGGCACAGCTGCCGGCCCAGGCCACGAACTGGTCCGGGCGTACCAGCACCAGCCGAGCGCTGTAGCGATCGTGCTCCCCAGAGCCCTGCGCCAGCACCACCTTCAGCGGCAGTGACTGCACAGCCGCTGCACCACGAAAAGCCTGGACCTCCGATGCACTGGCGCCGAGCGCCAGCAACGTAAACCCCGTACCGAGCTCCTCGTACACGTTGCGGCCCGAGGGCAACAGCGCTGGCGCCAGGTGGTGCCCCGGCCGGGCGTCGAAGCGGTGCGACCCCTTGGCGCCGCTGGTGCGGCCTTCGCTGCCCCAGACCACGCCCGAGCCCTCGTAGTGGGGCTCGAAGGCGTGCACCTCCCCTACCGCACCCCGCGCCCGCGCCTGCCATGCGGCCTCGAAGGCGGCCAGATCGCGCTGCGGATCATGGGCTTCGAGGAACTCGCGGTCGGTGTCGATCGAGCGGGCGATGAAGTCGCGCATGGTCGAGGCGAACACCGGGCGCCGCTCGCCGTCGTAGGAGTCGAGCAGCCGCTCGCCGCCCCAGCCCTGCAGCGTGGCCGCCAGCTTCCAGCCCAGGTTGCGCGCATCTTCGAGCCCCGAGTTCACGCCGTATCCGCCATAGGGCGGGTGGCTGTGCGCCGCATCGCCGGCGACGAAGACGCGGCCGTTGCGGTAGCTGTCGGCCAGCATGAAGCGCAGGTCCCAGAAGCCGATGTGCTCGAACTCCAAGTCGAACTGCGCACCCACCGCTTCGTGCAAGTAGGCCGCAAAATCGAAGTTGTCCTTGGTCGTGCCCGGCGGCACCGGGGCGTGGAAGAACCAGGTGCTGCCCAGGTCCACCCGGCCGAAGAACTTCCAGTAGCCCTTGAGATCGGGCTGCAGCACGTTGTAATAGGACTTGCCGGGGTAGCGCTCGAGCAACTGGTGCAGCCCGTGCGAGCGGAACACCAGCAGCACCATCACGCGGTCATGGTCGGTGCGGGTCTGGGTGATGCCCGCCTGCTCGCGCACCACCGAACGCGCGCCGTCCGAGCCGACCGCGTAGGCGCAGCGCAGGATGCGCTCGCCGCTGCCGCCACGCTCGGCGATGGTGACCGACACGCCATTGCCATCCTGCACCACGGCCTTGGCTTCCCAGCCGTAGACGGTCTGGACGGAAGGCAGCTCGGCCACACGGGCGCGCAGCACGGCCTCGGTCGCGTACTGCGGCAGCCGTTCGTTGCCGGTGAAGTAGTAGGGCCTGACCAGGTCGCGCTGCAGCCAGTCGTAGCTGTGCGGGCCCAGCAGCGTGCCGTGCGCCGTCAGGCCGCCGATGCCGTATTCCACGGGGATGGTGCGCGCCGCACGCAGCTGCTTCTCAGCGCCCCAGAAATGGAAATGTTCCATGGTCCGCTGGGTCAGGTTCTGTCCCTTGGGGATGGGCTGCGGCTGCGGGTAGCGCTCCACGACGATCACGCGCACACCGCGCTGGCCCAGCTCGATGGCCAGCCCCATGCCCACGGGCCCGCCACCGACGATGACCACCTCGGCGTCCTGCTGTCCTGCCATGGCCTGTTCCTTGTTGCTCATTGCGTTCATTGCTTTCTGCTTCATTCCGCCGTGATGCCCTGGGCCTTGATCAGGTCCGCCCAGCGCTTGGCGTCCGCCGTCACGAGCTTCCTGAAGGCCTCGGGTGCGCTGTGGGCGGGCGTCATGCCCTGGGTCTCGAAGGCCTTGGCCACGGCGGGCGCCGCCAGCACCTCGCGCAACTCGGTGTTCAGCCGCTCCACATAGGCGCGAGGAGTCCCGGTGGGTGCGAACACGCCGTACCACATGTCCACATTGAGGTCACCGAGCTTCAGGCTGTTCAGCGAAGGCACTTCGGGAAGCAGCGGATGGGGTGTTTCGGAGCTGATGGCCAGCGCCTTCAGCTTGCCCGCCTTCACATGCTGCAGGGCCACGTGGATGGGCAGGAACATCGCGTCGATCTGCCCCCCCAGCAGGTCGGTCACGGCCGGGGCCGTGCCCCGGTAGCTGATGTGCGTGAGCGAAATCTTCGCCCGGTTCTTGAGCAGCTCCATGGCCAGGTGGTGCGGCGTGCCCGCGCCAGGCGAGCCGTAGTTGAGCGCACCGGGCTTGGCCCTGGCGCGTTCGACCAGTTCCTTGAGCGACTGGATCTTCGCGCCCTCGCTGGCCACCAGCAGCAGTTGCCCCCAGCTCGTCTGGCCCACGGGCTGCAGGTCGGTCAGGGGGTTGAAGCCCTGTTTGGGGTACAGCGCCATATTCATCACCAGGGTGTTCACGCTGACCAGCAGGGTTGCGCCATCGGCCGGTGCGCGCACCACCTCCTGCGTGCCGATGATCCCCGAGGCGCCCGCCTTGTTGTCGACGAAGAAAGGCCGCTTGAGCCGCTCCGACAGCGGCGCCGCGATCTGGCGCGCGATCAGGTCGATGCCCGTGCCAGGCGTGAAAGGCACGACCAGGCGCACCGGCGCATCTGCACCACTGCCCTGCGCCCGGACCAGGGGTGCCGCAACCGTGGCCAGGGCGCCGAGCACCAGGCGTCTGCGTTGAAGAAGGGGCGGCTGCAACGGGGCTGCAAGGGTCATGGCGTTGTCTCTTTGGAAGTTGGACCACAATTACAACGACAGTCTTGATTTGAATCAAACGGAAATTTCTGATGAATTCGTCAACAAAGCTGATGAATGTCAGCAGCCGCCAGCTCCACGCCTTCCTGGAAGTCACGCGCCTGCAGAGCTTTGCCAAGGCGGCCGAGCAGGTGCACCTGTCCCCCTCGGGCATGAGCATGCTGGTCAAGGAGCTGGAGGAGCAGATGGGTGCGCGCCTGTTCCACCGCACGACGCGTTCGCTCACGCTCACCGATGCGGGCCGGCGGCTGCAGCCGGTGGCCGAGCGCATCGTCGGCGAACTGCGCACGCTGGGTGCGGTGCTCGACGGCAGCGAGTCTGCCGTGCGCTCGCGCCTGCTGGTGGCGGCCACCCCCATGATCTCGGCCAGCCTGCTGCCCGACGTGGTGCGCGGCTTTGCCGAAAGCCATCCCCAGGTGCAGGTGCACCTGGCCGACGTCGAGGTGGGCACCGTGCGCCAGGAGGTGCTGGAGGGCGAGGCCGACATCGGCTTTGGTTTCTTCGTCAAGCCCGCGGTGGGCCTCTCGCGCCAGCCGCTGTGCAAGTTCCGGCTCATGCGCATCAGCCCGCCCGGCACCGGCAGCAGCGGTCTCGCGGAGAGCCTGCCCTGGACCAGCCTCACAGGCCTGCCCCTGGTGAGCCTGCCCTCGGGCAATCCGATCCAGGTGGTGATCGAAAAACAACTGTCCCGCCTGGGCCGCACGCACGAGGAGCGCCCGCGCATGAACCTGCTGGGCACCATCATCGGCATGGTGCGAGCCGGCAGGGGCCACGCCATCATCCCTTCGTTCGCGATGGAGGAATGCCTGCGCCAGGGCCTTCAGGTGGCCATGCTGCGCGAGCCCGTCGCGCACCTGGACCTGTACCTGGTGTCACGTCGCGGCACGCAGCCCAAGCCCTCGGCGCTGGCATTTGCGGCGGCGCTCAAGCGGGCCGCGGCGCGCTTGCCCGGTTGACCGCTGTAGACGAATCCGGGTCAGGTCTGCACTGCAGACCTGGCCAGTGCATTGAGCCGCAGCGTGCCCCAGACCCCGATGGCGCAGTGCAGCAAGAAGCCTAACAACATGCCGCCGAGTGCCACCGCGTCAAGGGTCTCCGCCGGTACCACAAACACCATGGCCAGCGTACCAAGCTCAATCAGCAGCATCACCACGATCTGCATCCGGACCACCTTGCGCAAGGCCAAGGCATACCCGTCGGTAGGGTAGTCCTTGAGATGCTTTCTGGCGAGCAGGAAGGCACCGCCGCCCAAGGCGAGCTTCAACCCCATGGCAGGCAAACGCACACCCATGGCACCCAATGCGACGAGGAGGACATAGGTCATCGGCATGCCCCAGGCTGCGTACCAGCCAGCCCATCTGGGAAGTGATGCGGACGGCGCGGGTACGGAAGCTGCGGATTCGACGGACATGGTATTCACCGGGTGCGGACAGGCCGCAGGAAGTTGGGTATCCGGACATCGTAGGCCCCTCGCCAAAAGTCACCTACCGAAATTTGCCCCGCAATCGCTCAGCGCCGCAACGAGGCCAGCAAAGCCGCGAACAGGATCAGCGAGCCCCCCAGCACCGTGCGAGCCTCCAGCTGTGAAGCCGACAACAGCACCGACGACACGCTGGCAAACACCACCTCCGACAGCATCACCACGGCCGTGGTGCCTGCCGTCAATCGCGAGGCGCCGAACTGCAGCGCCCAGTTGCCCAGCATCAGCACGCCCGACAGCAGCAGCCCGGTGACGGCCCAGGTGGCGTTGAATGCGGGAAATGCATCCACCACCCCAAACTGCATGCCGACGAAGGCTGCCAGCAGCGCCATGAGCATGCAGCCGCCAAACATCGCGAACATGCGCGCCTGCCCCGGCACGGCGTGCAGGCGGCGCACGGTGACGTTGACCAGGGCAAACATGAAGCCCCCCATCAAGGCCAGGCCATCGGCCATGGAAAGGCCCTGCAGCAGGCGCGCGGGCGAGGCATCCTCGGGCACCAGCACCAGCACCACACCGGTGAAGGCCAGCACCAGCCGCGCAATCGCCATGGGCGTGGGCCGCTCGCCCAGGATGCGCCAGGCCAGCAGCACCGCCCACGCGGGCATGAGGTAGAACAGCAGGATCACGCGCACCACGTCGCCCACCGTCACGGCCCAGTTGAAGGCCACGTTGTTCAGCCCCGAGGCCAGCGCCAGCAACCACAGCCCCGGGTGCTGGCGCACCTGCGCAAGGATGCCCGGCCGCAGGGTCAGCAGGCCCAGCAGCACCACCGCGTACATCGCGGCCGTGGCCCACAGCGGGTGCAGCCCGGCCCCGTGCATCAAGCGGAACGGCCACCAGGCCAGGCCCCAGACGAAGGCGTTGAACAGCAGGGCGAAGACGGGCAGCGGCGATTGCATGGAGAAAAAGGAGGCGCCCGCGAGCACTCCGGGTGCGGGCATCGGTCAACGAAGGGGACGTGGCGCAAAAGGCCGAAAACCGGCAAGGCAAAGGCCCTGTCGCCGGGCGATTGTGCCTGTCCTTCGGTGCCCGCGCTGGTCAGCCACGTTCGGCCGCCTGCAGCAGGTCCCCGGGCGTGTAGCCGAAGGAGCGGCGAAACCAGCGCGTGAAGTGCGCCTGGTCGGCGAACCCGCACTCCGCCGCGACCGCGGCGGCCGGCTCGCCCGCCAGCAACAGCTGCCGGGCCCGGTGCAGGCGCACGGCACGCAGGTAGTCGCCCGCTGCCATGCCCACCCATTGCGTGAGCACGCGGTGGATGCGCTCGCGGCTCACCCCGCAGCGGTTTGCCAGGTCCGCCACCGACAGGTCGCCGCCAGCCACGGCCTGCTGCACCCGCTCGATCAGGGCGCGCACCGCGGCACTGGGGGGCACTGGCTCCACGGCAGACGGGTCGGCAGGCAGGCTGCGGCGCAAGGCCGGCACAGCGCGCCGCAGCCAGGCCTGCACCTCGGCCATGGTGACCAGGCCGCGCGCGCTTTCGGCCAGCCGGGGCATGCGCGCCACGCCGCTGCGCGGGGGAGGCCGCAGCCCTTCGTGCACGAGCCAGTCGCTGGGGACATACAACATGGCCACCAGCACGCTCCCCTGGTACTGCGGCGCGCTCAGCGCCCCCGTGTGGACCACGCCTGGCGCAATCGCGATCACGTCGCCCGTGCGCGCCACGAACGGACGGCCTGCCACACTGCAGCGGCATTCGCCGCGCACGATGGCGCCAAACGACCATTCCTCGTGCCAGTGCGGCACCCACTCCTGCCCCGGCTCCTGGTGCCGCACCTGCTCCAGGTCGAACACGCGCAGCCGGCGCACCTCGGAGCGCAGGTTCAGCGCCATGGTGGCAGGTCCTGCGGGGCGGCAGCCCTGCGCTCAGGCATCGACCGCGCCCGCGACGGTGATGCCGATCCAGCCGGCGCTGGCATCCCCCGCCACCAGCCCACCCAGCAGGCCGATGTCCTCGCATGGATGGGGGGTGAGCTGCAGCGTGGCCGTGGCCTCATGCCAGCCCGCACCGACGCGCTCCCCGATGGCCGGTTTCACCAACGCCAGGGCCGGCAGTTGCGCGGGCTGCCGCAGATCCGGCCAGCCCACGGCGCCGATGGTCGGCATGCCCAGAAAGCCCAGCGCGCGGCCGGGTTGGCCCGTCAGCGTGGCCTGCGCCTCGAACACCCGGCGGTCCTTCACCGCCAGGCTCGCGCCCAGCCGGCTGCCGGCGCGCAACGGTGCCGCTGCAGGGTGGTCCAGCGGCAGGCTGCGCGTCAGCCACGTACTGCCCAGCTTCTTGGGCCAACCCTGGAGCAGACCGCGCATGAGAGAGATGTCCTGGTCCACCCAGATCGCCGGGCAGTACATGGCGCGGCTGCCATCGGGCCGCTCCACCTCCAGCACGACGATGGTCTCGCGGTACTGCGCCAGCACCGGGTCGAGCAGTTCCTCGCCGTGCAGCGTGCACGCCTGCCAGTCGGCAAAGTGCACGCAGCCCGTCCCCAGCGGCCGGCCCGCCGCCGGCGGCACCAGCGGCACTGCGCACTCGGCATCGAATTGGAAGGCCACGTTGAGCAGCCAGCCCGCGTAGTGCCACGGTGGCGGCGGCACCAGGGCCGAGCGGCCCGTGGTGGTGAAGGGTGCGGTAAAGCCTTGGTGGGACCAGGCCGGGAGAGAAGCAGCAGATGAAGAGGTCATGCCCGCGATGGTGCCCATGGCCTGCGCGCACGGCTAGAACGGATGTGAACCGGGTACCGGTGCAGCACCGCCATGCGCGCCGGACCGGCGGGCCCGGTACGGTTGCACGAACAGATAGATCCCCGTCAGCAGCAGCACGGCCAGGGGAGCCAAGGGCGCGTAGGTGATCCACGCAGGCGGAGCCTCCCTGCCCAGGCCCATGGCCGCGAAGTTGGCCACGACGGTCAGCGTGAAGGCGATCGATACCCATCGGTGGACCTGCCGGAGCCGGTTGCCGCCGCCGCTCATCGCACCGCCCCTGCAGCGCGCTGGATGACCTTCCAGCCATTGCCCGCCGGGTCGCGGAAGCCCGCATCCACATTGCCGTAGCGATCCACGGGCTCCTGGGTGAACTCCACGCCCCGCTCGCGCAGTTGCGCGCAGGTCGCGCGGCAGTCGGCCACATGCCAGACCAGCGGCGGCATGGCCCCCTTGGCGACCATGGCGCGCAGGGTCTGCGCCGTGGCCTCATCGTGCAGGGGTGCCCCCGGGGTGAACAGGCCGAGCTGGAACGAGGGCTGCTCCGGGTCCTGCACCGTGAGCCAGCGGTAGCTGCCATTGCGCACATCGGTGTGCACGCGAAAGCCGAGTTGCTCCACGTAGAAGGCCAGCGCTTCGTCCTGGTCACCCACGTACACGCCCACCACGCCGATGCCCTGGGTGGGCGGGTTCATCAAGTTTGTCATCGTCATCGTTCGGTCTCCTGGGTTGTCGAAGACCTGTTTGTACCGTTGGCCGCCCGGCGGCGCTTCTCCAAAACTGCGATCGTGAGGTCCGGCCGCTCCGCCGCCTTGAGGATGCACGCCGGCACGCTGGCCAGCGGCCCGGCCTCGGCGCGAGCCTCCCGCCGCAGCACGCTGGGGCTTTTGCCGGTGATGTCACGGAAGATGCGGCCGAAGGTGCCCAGGCTTTCCCAGCCCGTGGCGAATGCGATGTCCGTGATGGGCTGGTCGGTGTCCCGCAACAGGGTCGACGCCTGCTCGATGCGGCGCGTGAGCAGGTAGCGGTGCGGCGGCACGCCGAAGGCCTGCTTGAACGAACGCGCGAAATGCGCCTCGGACACCCCGCTCACTTCGGCCAGCCGGCTGACCGGCCAGGCCTCGTGCGACGCGGCGTCCATCCGGTCCTTGGCGCGCAGCAGGCGCCTGAGCAGGGCCGGGTCCTGCAGGCCGGACACGGCCGGTGTTCCAGGGGGACAGGGTTCGGGAGTAGGAGGTGGGGTCATGCGTCCTCGGATCAGCGGCCCCATTGTCGGCGACCCCAGCCGGCCTCTGCCAGGGCGGGTTGCAATAAGCGCCGCACATATGCAACAATAAAAGTTACTTAAAATCCATCCGCCATGCCCACCTCATCCACCCGCGAAGATCCGAACGCGCCATTAGCCGATCCCCAGGCAGTGGCCTCCTACGCCGACCGCGCCCGACGCCTCGTGCCCGGTTGGGACGATCTGCAAAAGATGGCCGGTGTGCTGCTGGCCGAACATGCGCCGCCACAGGCCCAGGTGATCGTTGTCGGAGCCGGCGGTGGGGCCGAACTGGGCGTCTTCGCCCGGGCGCAGCCGCAGTGGCGCTTCGTGGGCGTGGACCCGTCCGAACCCATGCTGCAGCTGGCGCAGGCCACGCTCGGGCCGCTGGCGGCGCGCGTGGACTTCCACCAGGG